>JBDTYQ010000037.1:0-32590 GCA_040005515.1 bacterium | reverse complement strand
GCCCGCTATAGACTGCAATAGCGCATCCCGACAAAAGGCGGATACTACCAACAGGATAGTTAAAACGCAAGCCGCAGACACAGTTACACACAAGTTTGACGCTTCCATGTCTAGGATCGCAGGTCAAACTGTTCAAGTTCCTGCTTCTACTCGCGCACGACAACAACTGTTGCACTATTCGGGTCTCTTGTCGGGGAATTCGATGAGAGAACAGATCGATAGAAGGATCGAAAGTAACCGAACATCGAGAGACAGGAGGACACGACCACCAACCATAGCAACGCGCGACCGGCCGCATATAGCAATACCTGCCAATCGTCCGCCGTAGTCGCTCCAACCCCAAAAAGATGCTGAAAAGCAGCGCGCAGCTCAGGTACAGACCAGAATTCTATTGCCGGAAAGGGTTGACCAAAATTCGCCACTCGAGGCGGCCGACCTCCGACGCTTGAAACAATTAGCAGCGCCACAGTAACTACTTGAGCCAGCATCTTGAACTTCCCCATTCGCGAGGCAGGGATCACCACTCCCTCGGTAGCTGCTATCGAGCGCAGCCCGGTAACTGCGAATTCGCGGCCGATGATGATCACCACCGCCCACGCTGGTGCCAACTGGTTCTCGACAAGCGAAATTAGCGCTGCGGAGATCAGTAATTTGTCGGCTATCGGATCGAGCAATTGTCCAAGTCGCGTCACTTGATCTCGACTGCGCGCAAAGTGACCGTCTAGATAGTCAGTAAAGGCCGCTCCGAGAAACATCACTACTCCCAGAAGATGCCTCGGTAAGCCTAACCAGTTCTCAGAGAAAGGTGTCAGTAGGACAACGACGAGAAGAGGGACAATAAAGATCCGCAGGAGTGTTAAGGCGTTTGGAAGATTCAAATGATACCGCCTGACTAAAAGACCAACCGGAATCAACTCGGGTTGTGGTTATGTTTTGCTCGCAGTGTATGGCCCGCTCGGAAAGAGTGTCAAGACAACATACTGCGAACTTGTCCGATCAGCTTGCGCTCAGCTAGAATCATGGTTTCTTCACCGCTCGATTTTCCTATCTGTAGCGATGAACGCGATTTAGAACCATGGCAATTGACCGTATAACTGTAAGAGGCGCCCGCCAGCACAACCTCAAAAACGTCAACATAGAAATCCCTCGCGATCGCTTCACCGTTCTGACCGGACTGTCCGGTTCGGGCAAATCGTCGCTCGCCTTTGACACGATCTATGCGGAAGGGCAGCGCCGTTATGTCGAATCGCTGTCTGCTTATGCACGCCAATTTCTAGATCAATTGGAAAAGCCTGACGTGGATTCAGTTGACGGACTTTCTCCGGCAATTTCCATCGAACAGAAAACCGTGTCCCGAAGCCCACGCTCGACGGTCGGGACCGTGACTGAGATCTACGACTACATGCGTCTGCTCTTTTCATCGATCGGGCAGCCTCACTGTCATGTTTGCGGTGCCGCAATTACCAGACAGAGCGTCGAGCAGATAGTGCAGAGCGTTCTCAGTGAGCCAGAAGGCGAGCGCGTAATGATCCTCGCGCCGATTGTCCGCGGGCGTAAGGGTGAATTCAAAAAGGAACTGGAGAAACTTGCCAGGGATGGATTCCTGCGCGCACGCGTAGACGGGGAGTTACTCACTCTAGACGAAGAGATCAAGCTAGATAAGCGCCGCAACCACACGATTGAAGCAGTCGTTGATCGGTTACTCATTAAGACCGGTATCAAAGAACGCCTCGCGGAATCCGTACGCACCGCTCTAAAACTCACAGGGGGCGCCGTGCTCGTCTCAGTCGTTGACGGCGAAGAGAAGCTTTATTCGGAGCGAATGGCATGCGTGATCTGCGGTATCAACGTTCCGCCGCTTGAGCCACGCTCTTTCTCATTCAACTCGGCATATGGCGCGTGCAAGCGATGCCACGGACTGGGAAGTGTGATGGAAGTGGATCCGGCCAAACTCATTCCGGATGCGAACGCAGCGGCGGATAAGATCGCTTTTATGGGCCTCGCCGATAAGCAAGGCTCCGCTTATCTCAAAAGCGCCTTGCTCGCCGTGATTGATCATTTTAAGGGAGACGCGAAGACTCCCTTCAATCAACTTTTGAAAGAAGCGCGTGAAGCGTTTTTTGAAGGATTTACCGGCCAGTTGAATTTTCGCCAGGGCGCTTACGCGTACCAGAGCCGCTGGAAAGGCGCGCTGCACTGGCTGGGTGATCGTCTCAACGAAGCTCCCTCCGAAAAGATTCGCGTTGCGCTCGAAGATCTTGTTTCACCCGGCACCTGTCCTGAATGCAAAGGAAAGCGGCTGCGTTCGGATTCGCTCGCTGTGAGATTAGGCGGCCGCGGAATTTCGGAATACGCCCTGCTGCCAATTGAAGATGCCGCAGCCGCGTTCGAAGAAATAAAACTCAATGCGCGCGAAGCACAGATCGCTGGACCAATACTTAAGGAGATTGTCAATCGCCTTAGCTTTCTGAATACCGTGGGACTTGGTTATCTAACGCTCGATCGCGTCTCCTCAACGTTGTCCGGAGGCGAAGGCCAACGGATTCGTCTCGCCACTCAGATCGGCTCACAACTCCGAGGCGTACTCTACGTACTCGACGAGCCGTCGATCGGACTTCATCCTCGCGACAACCAGAAACTACTGGAGACTCTCTGTGCCCTTCGAGATCTGGGTAACACAGTGCTGGTGGTAGAACACGATGAAGAGACAATTCGCCGCGCAGACTATGTAGTTGATCTGGGACCGGGAGCCGGTGCGCATGGGGGCGAGGTAGTTGCGTTTGGCACCGCAGAGGACGTGGCAGCGAATCCAGCGTCTGTTACCGGTCTCTACTTGCGCGGACTCAAAAAAATTGAAGTGCCGTCTGAAAGACGAGCGCCAAACGGCAAGAGCCTGATGCTCCACGGTGCTCGCGCTAATAATCTCAAAGAGATTGATGTGATGTTTCCGCTTGGCTTACTTACGGTAATCACCGGAGTCTCCGGTTCGGGGAAATCGACTCTTGTCGGAGACATTCTCTATCCAGCGCTGGCGCGGCACCTCTATGGCTCGCTCACCGAACCCGGCGCTTACACAGCCATCGAAGGCCTCGATAATGTCGACAAGGTGATAGAGATAGATCAGTCGCCTATTGGCCGCACGCCTCGTTCAAACCCCGCGACCTACACCGGACTCTTCACTCCGTTGCGTGAGCTGTATGCAATGCTGCCGGAATCAAGAGAGCGTGGTTACAAGCCAGGCCGATTCTCCTTCAACGTTAAGGGCGGTCGTTGTGAAGCGTGCGAAGGCGATGGCATGAAACGCATCGAGATGAATTTCCTGCCGGACGTCTACGTTCTTTGTGACGCGTGTCGTGGCGCCCGTTACAACCGCGAGACGCTATCAGTTAAGTTTAAAGGAAAATCAATCGCCGAATTGCTCGATACAACTGTGGAAGAGGCGCTGCCACTTCTTGAAAATATTCCGCAAATCAAACAGAAGCTGCAGACACTTCTTGATGTGGGACTCGGCTACATCAAGCTGGGGCAATCAGCAACCACGCTTTCAGGCGGCGAGGCGCAGCGAATCAAATTGGCGAAGGAATTATCGAAGCGAGCCACAGGCAGGACGATTTATATTCTTGACGAGCCCACGACAGGATTACATTTTGCCGACGTCCACAAACTGCTCGACGTGTTGCAGCGCCTCGTTGCTCTTGGCAACTCAGTCATCGTGATCGAACACAATCTCGACATCATCAAGAGCGCGGATCATATTATCGACCTCGGTCCCGAAGGCGGCGAACAAGGCGGTCGCGTCGTCGTCAGCGGAACGCCGGAAGAAGTTGCCCGGACCCGTCGTTCGCACACTGGCCAGGCGCTAAGGCCTCTACTCAACGGGCGCCTTAACCGCAACGGTAATGGCTCTCGTCGCGAAGATAAGAAAATCGCGTGATATAGTCCGTCCTTTAGCTCGGCATCGACCACTCAAATTTGCGATGGCCAATTCCGTTTATGACAATGTGGAACCGCTGAGTCTGGACGGCGTCAAGACTTATCCGCTCGCCTCTCGTTTCAGCAAAGTCTCACTCGATCACTTCGCCCGCCCGCTCACAGAGGAGTCTGCCACCGCAGACTTCCTCGACAGCTTGCCAAACATTTTGGCTGTGCAAAGCCTGCGTAACCTTGCGGCGCGGATGGTGCGTGCAAAACAACTCGGCAAACCAATCATCTGGGGCATTGGTGGTCACGTTATCAAGACCGGCCTGGCACCTATCCTGATCGATCTGATGAAGCGCGGCTTTGTCACCGCCATTGCCGCAAACGGCTCGGTGCTCGTGCACGATGCGGAGATAGCGATGGTGGGTTCAACTTCCGAGGACGTTGACGCCACGCTTGGTGAAGGAGCCTTCGGCGGCGCCGATGAAACGGGAAGACTTCTGAACCGCGCGGCACGGGAAGGTGCAAAGGAAGACATCGGACTGGGCGAAGCAACTGGTCGCGCCTTGCTTGCGCTAAATCCGAAGCACGCAGACTATTCACTGTTGTGCGCCGCCTACAAAACGCGGGTGCCTTTCACTGCCCATCTCACCATCGGCGGCGACATCGGTCACTTCCACCCACAGGCAGACGGCGCCGTACTCGGCGCTACAACGCACATAGACTTTCGCCTGCTGGCAGAGCTTGTTCGCCGTATGAATGGCGGCGGAGTTTATCTGAATATTGGTTCCGCAGTTACGCTGCCAGAAGTTTTCTTGAAAGCCGTCACGCTTGTTCGTAACCTGGGCAACCCGCTATCCGACATTACAACCGCAAACTTCGACTTCATACAATCCTACCGCGCGCTTACAAATGTGGTGCGCCGTCCGACCGCCGACGGCGCCGGCGAGGGTTATTCAATTACCGGGCACCACGAACTGACTATTCCAATCCTTGCGGCAGAACTTGTCTGCGGTCAAACAGATAAATAGCAACTGACCATCCAACAGTTGGTACCCTTCCCAGGTACCTCAAAATCAACTCTAAAACCTAAGCGCATAATTCAGTCGCACGTTGCGCCCAATCTCCGGAGCAATTGCTTTTATGAACGACAGATGGTTGCGGTACAGCCTGTTGGTCAGGTTATTTCCGCTGACGGAAAAAATGTGAGTCGCACGCGGGCCCACGATCGAGTATGACGCGTTGAGATTCAATAGGGCATAGCCGTCCGTGATGGACTCGTTGTCGAAGACGCGATTCTGTCGTTTGCCCAAAATCAATTCGGGCCGAAAACTCAAAGAATTGTAGCGCCAGTCGGCTGCAAGCGTCACTCGCAGGGGTGGAATCCTGGGCAGGGGTTTGTTCTGTTTGCTCAGTTCAGCACGCACATAATCAGCTTTGGCGCTAATCCAGAACGCAGGAGCGATGCGCGCCTCTACACTTGCTTCCGTTCCAACGTATTTGCTCCTTGCCTGCGCGTAAACAACGATTGGCAGTCGAGACTCCAGATCCGTCATCCCGGTGAAGGCCGTGTAAACAAAGTTACGAATGTTGTAGTAATAAACGCTACTCTCGAAACGCAGTCTTTCTGTATTATGACGCAGCGAAAAATCAATGCCGTCCCCCTGTTCTGGCTGTAGGTTTGGATTGCCGATGTCAAAAACAAGTATGCCGGGATGAGGGCCGTTGTTATAGAGTTCTTCCAGGGCCGGAGCGCGGAAAGAGTGTTGATAGTTGGTGACAAACGATCCGCCTGTCCAAAGCGGAACACGCATACCAGCACTGCCGGAGAA
This sequence comes from bacterium, assembly GCA_040005515.1. Classification (GTDB taxonomy): domain Bacteria; phylum Acidobacteriota; class Blastocatellia; order Pyrinomonadales; family Pyrinomonadaceae; genus PSRF01. The sequence continues at coordinate 26,840 of JBDTYQ010000037.1, read as the reverse complement.
ACCAACAAAGTTACGTTTGCGGAAACTGCCTTCCGGGCTATAGCCATTCTGTTCAAGCCGCACGCCAAACTGAAAGCCAACGCGTTCCAAGTCGATTCGCTCCAAATCGTAAAGCGCGACAGAGTGTTGTTTGGTGTGGGGCGCCGGAGCTTCCGCCCCAACTGATTCGTAGTCTCTGGTGAAACCGGAAAGCCCGAACGTGCCGGAGAATTTGCCGCGCCGTCGATGGTTAAAGTTCGCGCGGTAGTTGAAGTTTTTGTTGGTTGCAATCGATTCGAGCTCGGTGACGTTTTCATCCGACTCAAACTCGAACTCCCGGGCTTTGTAATCGTTGTGCCTCAGCGCGAAATCGACGCTCTCGATAAAGCCGCCGAGTTCGCGCAGACCGCCTTTGACTTCGAAGCTGTGGCGGCGCTCTTTCAGAGACTCGAAGTCAATTTCGTCCGGCTCGACCGGAATGCCGTGCCGTCGGCCGTCATATGCGTAATTAAGCGAGAGCCAACCCTTTCGAGGAAACCAAGCGATCCCACCGCTGCCGTTAACATTACGAGCGTAAGAATTTAAGACGACGCCTAGCGGAGTGCGATAGTCGTTTGCTTTTTGCCCGCCGCCGTTTCCGAAGATCAGAACATTACCCACGCCATATTTTAAACCGGCGCTGCCGCCTGCCTGCCAGTTGTTCGTGCCGCCGAAAGTGCTCAGGTAGCCCGACAACCCTTTTTGATAGATGTCATTCGTTGGGATCCCATTGACCACGCCACCAATGGCGTTGCTCCCGTAAAGCAAAGTCGCAGGACCTTTGACGATTTCCACCCGGTCAAGGGAGAGCACATCAATTGGCTCGACTTCGTCAGCCGACTGGGACGCGATGCCGCCCAGACGTAACCCATCCTGCAAAACCAAGACACGGTCTCCGTCAAACCCGCGAATTACGGGACGGCCGGCGCCTGGTCCAAAGCTGCGCTTTGCTACTCCTAATTGGTTGTCAAGCGCTTCACCAATCGAAATCGAATTTTTCAGAGCCAACTCCAGAACGCCAACCGAATTAACCGCCTGGTAGGAAGAGCCAACCGCCTCGGCAGAGCCTGTAGCAGTGATCGTTACCTGTTCGCTTACCGGCGTTAAACTCAACACAAAACTGATAGTGTGCTCCTGGTCGGTGATTTCGATCGTCTTTATAACCTCCGGCACCCGGTCAAGGTGGGCAATCACTTGATATTTTCCTGGAGGGACGTTATCAAAGCGAAATGCGCCGTTATCATCGGTCAGCACAGATCTCTTTAGCTGTGCGATTGTCACGACAGCGTTTCGTGCAGCTACGCCGGACGGATCGAGAATGACAGTCCCGTGTACCACTCCCGCTGTCTTGGTTTGAGCGAACTGTAAACCCGTATCATTCCCGCCTGCAGTCAGCTCGTTATCCGATGAACCGGAAACTCGCGATTGACCGTCAGCAGTTAACAGACCGAGCGAGAGACAGCAAACCCCCAGGCGTAGAAAAAAAGGAACAAACATTCGGATTAACTCCCCAACCTAATCTTGTAAAAAAAGGTATGAACTTGAAAGTCGTTTTCATTATTGCCAGGGAGCATTTCCCTGTCAAGGCCGGGTATGCGGGACCCTTTGGCATAAAAGCTCGGTCGCACAGTGGTGACTCGGTGAAGCGGAAGTACGCGCTCCGGAACAACCGGATTCCTGCGGACGAGTAAGTATGGAGGCTGTGATTTGAGTAAGTTGGACCTTGACGTTAGCCAATCATCGCGACGGTGCCCGTTACGACAATGGGGGGCAGTGAGTTATAATCCGGCGCTCGTAATACTTAGAAAATGAAACACTCCGTTGAAAGACTTGCAGGGGAATCCATGCAGCCTGAGAAACTTGCTCACTTTAAAGAAATCCTTATCGCACAATTAAGCGCACACACTGAAAACATTCGTGGCGACCAGGCCGCAGCTCTGGAACTTTCCGATGACGGCGTGAAAGACAGCAGCGATCTTTCGGTGATGGATGTCAACAAGGAGCTCGCCCTGCGTCTTGGCGAGCGTGAATCGCAAATGGTAGCCGATATCGATCAGGCGTTGCTCCGCATCAAGGAAGGCACCTACGGAATTTGTGTGCGTTGCGGCAAACAAATCGATGAACGCCGGCTCGAAGCTGTCCCCACCGCCCGCTACGATGCCAACTGCCAGGCGATCAATGAGGCGGCTAACGGCGAGGATGAGCACTCCTCACTCTAGTTTCGAGTTTCGAGTTTAAAGTTCCGCGACTAGACTCGGGACTTGAAACTTGAAACTCGAAACCCGAAACTTTCCTCACGCCTTCGGGTGAGCCTTGTCATAAACCTCAATCAATTTTTCCATCGAGACGTGCGTGTAGATCTGAGTCGATGAGAGGCGTGCATGCCCCAGTAGCTCCTGGATATCGCGCAGGTCAGCGCCGCTGTCCAGTAGATGCGTAGCAAAGGAATGGCGCAGCGCGTGCGGGCTAATGTCGTGAACTCCTGCACAGAGCAAGATGTACTTTTCAACCATCCTTCCAACAGACCGTGTCGTGATTCTGGTCCCCTGATAGTTTAGGAAGAGTGCATCTGTGTCCCGGAACGAGTCTGCTGAGCCGTTTAGAAGTTTGACCCGCACGCCCAAGTATCCTCTCAACGCTTCCAGTGCCGGGTCACCAAACGGCACGATGCGTTCCTTGCGACGCTTACCGCTAACGCGAATCAGTTTGTTCTTTAGATCCAGATCCGCCAGCCCCATCTTCGTAAGCTCCGACACACGCACTCCCGTGGCATAGAGCAATTCCAGCATCGCGCGGTCGCGTTTCCCCAGATCTGTTTCCAAGTCCGGCGTCTCGATGAACTTGATCGCTTCTTCAATCGAAAGATGATTTGGGAGCTTCTTCTCCTGCCGCGGTGTCGAAATGAGCTTCGCAGGATTCATCTCCATCACACCCTCGCGGACTAGAAACTGGAAAAACGTTCGCAACGCCGCAAGCTTTCGGGCTACCGACGATTTCTTCTTTTGGGCTGTATGGAGAGTGGAAAGCCACTCACGGATAGTGATGTGGTCAAGCTCGCTGAGTTTTGGTTCGTTTCTCTTCCCTGTTCGTGGATTCGCAGGAGCCAGGTGGTCAAGGAATTGGTTGAGGTCGCTGGCGTAGTTGCGCAACGTATGCTCGCTGACATTACGTTCGTAACGCAGATGTTCGAGGAACTGGGCTAGCAGTTGCTCCATGAGACTGAAATCAACTCAAAACGCTATTTGACGTAATCGGTGGCGGCGACGGTCGAACCCTTCGGCGAATAGTAACCCTTCCGCGCGCGGACTCGAACATCTGTCCGCGCTTTCACGCGCAGCTCGATCGCGTGAAAGCTACCATCGCGATGTTCTTCCGGTTGGTAGTAACTAAGCACGTATTGTTGCGCGAGGTCTGCAGCAATCTCTCTAAATGCACTTTCAAGTTCGCGCGTGGTGTGCGGGATGTATGCGGCGCCGCCCGTCTGCCCGGCTAGTTGCTCCATGCGTCGCTCGGCGGCAAGAGCGCGCAGGTTGGCGCCCTCGTAAAGACCGGTTTGCACGATGAATATCTGACAGTCATCGGCAAGCACATGATGCATCGTCGTTTCAAAGTCCGCCCTACTTGTCGTCTCAATTCCATCTGACACGATCACGAGGACGCGGCGGCCAGGATAGGGTCTCAGGTAGGCGGCTGCGTCGATGATCGCGTCGAACAGTGAAGTAGAGCCTTCCGGTTTTCCGAAACTCTCGATTGTCTGCTCGAGTTTTCTCACATCATTCGTCAGAGGCTGCGCTAGATGGCTTTCGGATTCTACCGAGTAGATGGCTGCTTCATCTGACGAGCGCAGAACGCGCCGGAAGAATTGTTCCGCCGCCTGCTTTTCAAACGCGCGTGCAAAATCCAGACTGCCGCTGTTGTCGAAGAGCATCGCCATCCGAACGGGCGTTTCCGATCGAGCAAGGTCACTGATTGGGCGCAACTGCCCGTCGACCCACAACTCAAAGTCCTGCAACTTCAGACTCGTGATCGCTGTCCCTTGATGATCCACAACTGATGCCGGTATCGGAACAAGGTTTGATGAGACCCGCACCACATCAACCTCAGCTACATCCGCATCGGGATCCTTGCTTGTTGAGGAATTGCCTTGTCCAGTCTGATGTGTAGATCCCGACGGACGACCTGAGTCTGCAATCGGACTGGGAGCTGGTCGGGGTCGCGTCGTGTCCTGCTTGCGCCGACCCGATTGAGCTGCAACGTTCAATGCGAACAGGAGAGTGAGGACGAGAGTGGTAATTAGCATCGGCTGCGGGACCTGCGAGGAGATGGCTTTCAAAGCGCGATGGAGTGCGCTTCGGATTCCTCTTGAATTTCTTTGAGCCAAAGGTCCCACTCGTTCAACGCTAATTCGACCTGATATTGATGACGGTCACGTTTCCTACGAAATCGGCGTCGATCTTGTTCGCCTAGCGGTTCCAACAACGCGAAAGTGATGTTAACAGGTTGAAAGTTTTTGGTCTCGGTCTTTGTTACGTAACGCGCTAAAGCGCCAATCGCGCTTAAGGGTGGAGCTTCAATTAGTTTTCGTTGCGCGCCCAGCCTCGCTGCATTCTCTCCCGCTAACCAACCCATGGCGACGGATTCGACGTAGCCTTCGACTCCAGTAATCTGCCCGGCGAAGAACACATTCGGCCGCTCGCGCATCTGCATCGTTGGCGCAAGGACTCGCGGAGAGCAGATATAAGTGTTTCGATGGATCTGGCCAAACTGCAAGAACTCCGCATTCTCGAGGCCCGGGATCAATCGCAGTACGTGCGCCTGTTCGCCATATCGTAGATGATTCTGGAACCCTACAAAGCTGTACGCGTCCGCCATTAAATTTTCCTGACGCAGTTGGACGGCGGCATAAGGCTCGCGGCCGGTGCGCGGATCGACGAGACCGACCGGTTTCATTGGTCCGAAGCGCAATGTGTCGACACCGCGCCGCGCGAGTTCTTCGATCGGCAGACAGGCTTCGAACCAGCGCGTCTCTTCGAATCGCTGTAACGGGACGCTCTTGGCTTCGATTAGCGCACTGTAGAAGGTCGCATACTCCTCCTGATTGAAAGGACAGTTCAGATAATCGTCGCCACCCTTGTCATAACGAGCGGCTGCGAAGGCGATGGAACGGTCAACTGAGTCTGCCGCGACAATCGGGGCGATCGCATCATAGAAATACAGTTGGTCACTGCCGGTAAGCTTCATGATCTCGGCGGTAAGTGAATCGGAGGAGAGCGGTCCGGTGGCAATGATCACGATCTCATCATCGGGTACCTGCGTTACTTCCTCGCGCACCAACTCGATTTTCGGGTTGGCTTCGATACGCTCGGTGATGTAGTCGGCAAACAGCCCGCGATCTACAGCGAGAGCTGCCCCTGCCGGAACACGAGTTGCGGCTGCCGCTTCCATCACAAGCGAACCCGCGCGTCGCAACTCTTCCTTGAGAAGATACGGAGCGCTCCCCGGCTCGTCGGACTTCAGTGAGTTTGAGCAAACGATCTCTGCGAGCTTGTCAGTACGATGAGCGGGCGTTTTTTTGATGGGTCGCATTTCGTGAAGACGAACCGATGCACCCGAGCGCGCTGCCTGCCAGGCTGCTTCCACTCCGGCGAGACCGCCGCCGATTACGGTTACTTTGTTCATAGCAAGAATCGCGTAGATCTCATCAACCAGATTCTTCTCGCCGCATAGGGAAGCAGTGTTTATGAATTGGAATGTTCAATTTCAAACTAGCCGCATAGGCAAACACTTCGCTCTTAACGGAGCTCTTCAAGACTCCCGGTGCTCGGGTCTATGAACATTTGGTTCTTACGGGAGCGGGAAGCACCGATTAGAAACGGTTACGGACTCTTTTGGGGCGCATCCGACTTCGGTGTTTCCAATTTGTAGTCGCCAACATCACCTGAAAAATGTTTGTAGTCGCTCCACTCGAGCGTCTTGTTCATGTCGCCACCCCCGAACAAAAGCACCTTCACCGAAAGGCTCACTTGGGCGAGACGCGGTAGCCACACGCCCTCGGCCATGCGTGTTTGCTCCATCGAAAACGCCGCGCCCGGCCGCAGCGAAAGCACGAGGCCGCCTCCCATCTTGAAGCCCTCCGCCAGTCGTCCGTCAAGACGAATGATTTGCTTGTCGGCTGCGTCAATCCATACGACGCCGACCAACTTCGAAATCAGGGTCTCTTGAAGACCGCTTGGCTTGAACCCGGGCCGGGGCCGAAAGTCGAAAACCACTGCGTCACGATCATGGAAGCGCTCGCGGCGAGGCGCGACAAACTCGCACACTTTCAGAAACTGCGATAACTCCGGATCCTCGGCTTCCCCTTTTTCTGCCCGTCGAGCCTTCTTCTGTTGCAACTCCGCCTTACGACGCGCGGCCTTCTCTTCATCCTTGTCGCGATTTTGTTCGATCTTGAGGAACTCTTCCTGGACACGTTTTTCTTCTTTCGCAGCGCGCTCACCCGAAAGGGCAACACCATTCTCACTGATCAACTTCATGATCGGTTCGCGATGAGCAACCGGAAAGACTTCGAAGACCTTTACCGTTTCCTTCTTGATTTCTCCCTTATCGCTGATCTCGCGATCTGTCTCCTTCTGCACGAACGCATACTCACTAACTCGTTTCTCGACTTCGTCCTGATTGCGTGCCACTTCGCGCAAGAGCGCTGGGACGTCCAGAGCTTCAGTTCCCGAAGGCGGATCAAAAGATGAGTTTGGAATTCCGTTGTTGTACCTCGCAAGCTGCAACACAAAAGTTAGGTCCTCGGCCCCGGCCTTAAGCACCATGCGATGTGGCTGGAGCACATCGAGAGACGCGACTGCCGCCCGATAATCCGAAAACCGCGCAGTCGTTTTGCGAACCTCATCTTCAACCTTGACCAGCAAGTGACTTTTCGCAGTGAACCAGTACCGCAGTCGCGCGCCCGAGCGCGTGGAAAACTCGACGACATAAGCAGGCTCCGACTCGACATCGCTGAGGGAGATTACTCGCGCCAGTACATTTAGCTTTTTGTATTCAACGAGGTGGCTGGCTTCCAACAGGGCTTGCAGTTTTGCTGCTGCAGCTTCCGACCCCGTAAGCGTACGAAGGCGTGCATCGAGTCCCTGTTCCCATGCCGAGCTTGTATTGGCGGCGGAGATAATTTTTCCGTTCCCGAAAGTCAGTTCGGAACGAACCGATCCTGGCGCCTTGGTTTGAATCCGGGCATTTCCTAGCGGCCGATCCCGCAGTTGAATCGACCACTCGTAAGCGGCATCGTTAATCTGTGCCACCCGTTTCTTGCCACCGATCGCTTTGAGATAACTCTCCAAGATCTTCTCGGCCGACGGCAGTTTAGCTGCTCGTGCGGACTGCTTAGACTGAGCGAAGAGTTGTGCCGAGGAGCAACCCGCGGAGATCAGAAAGGACATGACAACGAGCCTCGAAAGTTCGACAACACTTCCGAGGATTCGGTAACGCATATAAGTTGCAGCTTGCTGACTCAAGATTATTTCTTTCGAGCCTGTTTTGCTTTGCCGCCGGTAGCTTGTGGCGTCTTGGTGAACTTCGCAGCCTTGGCTGCGGGCGTTGCAGAAGCGGCAACCTTCTTCGTGCTTCCCGACTTTGCGGTTTCCTTTTTCCGGCGCTTCTCAACTTTCTTGTGGGCCGCGTCCACGATCAGTTGCACCCGCTCCGCGGGCGTCAGTCGCTTGCCACTTTTACCTGTCGGCTCGCCATGTTGGTCGAACTGCTCGGCGAGGTCGCCCTGGTTCTTCTGGTACTCGAAGTCGTTTACAGTGGTACCACCGATCTTAAACGTCTCAAGATTTCGCATTTGCTCTCTGCCCATATGTTCCTCCTACTGGTTTAATGCGCAATGTTCGTTCTGTGTAAACGCGAACTGTTAGTTTGCGGGCGCGTTGAGTGCCACACAACCGTCGCAGACTAACAGTTTGCTTTACAACCTGGTCTATGATCGCGTTCGATGTCGCTGCTTGACACTCCAAACCGCGGATTCGTATAGTGCAAGCCTTCGTTACGCGTGTCGCATTTCACTCGAAAAGCCGGCTTAGCTCAGTTGGTAGAGCGTCTGATTCGTAATTAGAAGGTCGCCGGTTCAACTCCGGCAGCCGGCTCCACTCACATGATTCCATAGATCATACAGCATCCATCTCGCTGACCACAGTTCTTGGTTAGAGTCCGCCCGCATTAGCAAAACTGCAGTGTCTTTATGGACGCTTGTCCTGTCTCAACTCGAACATTTTCATGAGCTAATCACACGGACACATCACGTCCTACCGCGCCTACTAAACGCCCGTTGACACAATCCCGTTACAAGTATATAAGGCATGGTAAGCGAAGGGCCCAGTTCGAGTCAGTTAACCCTTAAGAGTTTTGGTCCAGATGATTTGTCTGAATGCAGTCCCAGACCCCGACCTGCAGGAAATCAAAACCGAAAACTTTCGAGCAATTTGGGTATGGTCCCGCATCGCCGCTGCCATTTGCGCAGCAAAACCGTAAGAGCAACACCATCTCGCCTCGTTAATATCTTAATGAAGGCTTTTCCTAGTGAGATGTAGGCAACACCTGAGGACAGTTGTTCCTATTTCTGCTTATGCCTTTGGGGTGCGGCTAATGACCATCAAACAAACTCTAAACGATCTCGAGCTACTGGACGTGCTCCGCATGGTCTCATCAAATAGCGAGAGCGGCCGACTTCAGATGACTGATGGTTCGACGCGGGGCGCCTTCTTCTTCAGGAAAGGGAGGCTTGTGGACGCTCGTGTGGGGCCCTTCTCAGGCTTTGTCGCGGTAAATCTTGCTATCTCGATGGGACGTGTCGGCCAGCTTAATTTTGATCCATTAATCAGCCCACCGACCTCTTGCTTTAAAGTGCTCGATGAACGAAACACCTTGAGAGAGCGCTTTGGTATTGAGACCGAGGGTCCAGAAACCACCGACGATTCGGGGGTGGTAACTGAAACTGCAGAGCAGGCCTGCATTCTTTCTCAAGAGCCGGTGCTTGCTGAGGAGCCTTTGCAATGGACCACAGTAGCGGCTGTATCGCAGAAAATTGAAGAGACAGTCACAGACATGGGAAACGTTGTCACCACAAAAGATTTTTCGTTGCCTGCTGCTGTACCGTTATCGGAGCAGCAGGTTGCGCCTTCGCAAGGTAACATCGGACTCCTCCGGAGAAAGTACGATTTCCTTTCATCGCCGCTTCGAGTTCTGCCCTCCTCACTCACGCAGACTGCCCGAATAACTTTGGTGGTAGGAGCAGGCTTGCTTCTGTCTATCGTCGTTCCGGCGGCCATTGTCCTGGCGGCACACTGGAGCGAAGGAAAAGCGGTTGCGCCACAGACTGAGTTGCGTCCTGAAAATGCCAGCGCAACTCCCGCTCCCGTGGCCGTCTCGATCACCGCACAAACGGAAGATCGGGCCATTGTGCAGAAACCTACCAGTGACCTGATGAAGCGAAACGCGAGACCGTCGACACCTAACTCTGCCACGTCTTTGAACGACAAGGGCAAAACGCTTCTTTCCGATGATCGGCCTCAGAAGAATACTGCGGCAGTAGCAAGCTCAACTACGGAACGGGAAATTCGCAGCGCAGCGCCTCCAACTAGACCTTCCGCGCGAACGATAGCCGTAGTCGTACAAATCGTCGAAGGCCGCGTGACCGAAGCTTATATACCCGCGCACCAACCTGGCTTGGCCGCTTATGAAGCGACGGCCCTGCGTCTGGCAAGGCAACGTCGGTACGGAAAGGATACGAGGAAAAAGGAAACGATTACCCTGCAGGTGACTGGTGAACCATGAAGGAGATTGGATGACGAAGGCTCTTATACTCGTGACGGCGCTTTGCGCTCTGGTAAGCCTGTCGCGCCAATCCTGCTTCGGGCAACAGCCGCGTGCGACATCTCCTGTTTCGGCGGCGGCCCTGCACAGCACCAGGGAGCAGGATGGTTTAGAGGGACCAGTGCGTCGCGTCCGCGTGGAAACGTCAAAAATAATTGTCAAAGACGGGCACTTCGTCGTCGGACCCCGCGTCTTGCGAGGCGTCGCGACTTACGATCCCGCCGGCAAAAAGATCGATGCAGTTAACTACCCCTTAGAAAGCGACAGTCTGCCGGGCAAGCAGAAGTACCGCTACGACGAAAAGGGAAACATAGTCGAAATGCTCGTCCTGGGAGACGATTCTTCAATCCTCAGCAAGGAGTCTTACGAATATGAGTTTGACCCGTTGGGGAATTGGACAAAGATGAAGAGTTCCGTCGCTGTCTATGAAGACGGCAAAGTGAGTTTTGAACCTACCGAGATTACCTACCGCACATTTAGCTACTACTTCACCCAGGTAATTGCGAAACTCAGCGGCTCTGGATCTAACGCGAAAGCCGCCGCGACGCGTTCCGGTCAGTCTCAGGACGCTGACTCGATGAGTCATCGGAAGTCTACCTCACAACCAGTAGTAACCAATCAGCCGGCAGCAGAATCGGTCGCAGGCGAGACGTCGGATTCTGTTAAGGCGTCCGCTACACTCGTACCGCAGATGGAAGGGGCCGATATGAGCGGAGCCCACCTGCCGGAAAAACCTCCTGAGGAAATTGCACTCGGAGGCGATGCTTCGAAATCAAGTGTGCTCAAGGTTGCAGAAGATGTGCTGCGGAATGCTGCAGTAGACTTGCCTCGACCCGATTATTCCGAAGCGGCATTACTTGCACGAGCTACCGGAAAAGTAGAAGTGCAATTGTTAGTGGATAAGAACGGCTCCGTGACTAATGCTCGCGCCATCTCAGGAAGCCCCCTGCTGGTTCACGCGGCGGAAACAGCGGCACGCAAAGCGCGATTCTCGACCTCGAGGCTCTCTCGGGATGGGACCGTGGTTTTCGGGATAATCACTTACGACTTCGTACTGCCCACAGCAGCCAGCGAAGTCCCCTCTGCCGCCAGTCCAACAGTAGACAACAAGACGCCGCTGACGGCGGAGCGGAACCCGGTAACACGGCACTCCGAAGACGCAAAGGCTAGCATCGTTGGAGCCAAGCCAAAGACCGATACACAAGCACTGCGATCAAATTACAGAAATGGCCTAATGTTCCTGGCAGCGGGTCGTTACCAGGACGCCGTCGAAGCGCTCAATGAGGCGCTGCGCGCAGATCCCAACGACGCCCTCAGCTATGCGAAACTTGCCATGTCATATTCGGCACTACATCAGGACACCGAAGCTGTTGCCAACTTCAAGATGGCCTCCCAAATAAAACAAAGTGTGATCGACGCGCCTGCTTACTACATGTGGGGCGGATCTTATCTTGCCCTGAACAAAACTTCTGCAGCGATCGCCGCATTTGTACAGGCTCTCTACATCGTAAGGGCGGACGCTGTTAGTGCTGAACCCAAAAAGATCCGTAGGTTCCCGTCAGAGGACCAATTGCACCAAGGTATGGGCATCGCCTACTTGAATGCGAAACGTGTTCCCGACGCGATTGACGAATTCAAACAGGCTGTAACAAGGAATCCAGCCAATGCGGAAGCTCATTACGGTCTCGCGCTGGCTTATCTTGCTGGCGGTGATCGGAGATCGGCGGAGAATCAGAATAAAGTTCTCGGTCTGCTCGATCGCGAGTTGGCGCAGAAAATCAAAGACGCACTCGCGGGGCCCCCCGCACGACTTGGATGCCTCACGATGAACTGCCGCCGTTAACTCCGCGTGTTTGAAACGGGAGGAGACCCGTCGGGAATAGCTTCCACCATCTCTTTACTCCCTCTGTGATACGCTCTCCACTTGATGAAAGCTGCTTCGGATCAGTTCGCTCCTTATCACCGCAAAGGGTTTCAGGTGTTCGAGGGGTTTATTGATGAAGCCACCTGCAATCTGTTGCGAGCGCGGGCAGAGAAACTAGTCGAGGAGTTTGCTCCAAAAGGTGGGGGCTCAATCTTCTCGACTCACGAGCAGAACCGACTCAGCGACGATTACTTCCTGGAATCAGGCGACAAGATTCGTTTTTTCTTCGAAGCGGATGCCTTCCTTCCCGACGGCTCTCTCAAACTAGCCAAGGAACTCTCAATAAACAAAATAGGGCACGCGTTGCATGACCTCGATCCGGTCTTCAAGGTCGCTTCGTATACACCGGCAATTGTGGACTTGGTGAAAGATCTCGGCATTGAGAGTCCGCTGCTCTTGCAGTCGATGTATATCTTCAAGCAACCGCGGATTGGCGGTGAGGTCATTTGTCACCAGGACAGCACGTTTCTGTACACAGAACCGACGAATATCGCGGGGTTTTGGTTTGCTCTTGAGGACGCGACACTCGAGAACGGTTGCCTCTGGGCGATTCCCGGTGGTCATAAGCTCGGCCTGAAATCGCGTTGGGTGCGTTCACCTGAAGGAATGCGTTTTAATGTGTTCGATCCCGCGCCGTGGGACGAAAGCGAACTGGTGCCGCTCGAGGTTTCGAAAGGGACAATGATCCTTCTGCACGGATTGCTTCCGCATAAGAGCCTCGCGAATCGCTCGTCCCGGTCGCGTCACGCTTACACGCTGCATGTGATCAGCGACGACTGGGTTTATCCGGATGACAACTGGCTAAGACTCAAGTCTCAAGTCTCAAGCCACACACTGCTCTGAGACTTGAGTCTTGAGACCTATGCTTAAAGAAAATGGCGACAAGATCCAAACCAAACGTTCCGAAGAATCCCTGCGAAGGCGCGCGCAAGGTAACGATGCCGCCACTAATCAAGCCGATGCTGGCGACGCTGGTTGATAAGCCATTTTCCGATCCCGATTGGCTCTTTGAAACCAAGTGGGATGGCGTGCGCGCAGTTTGCTTCATCAAGAACGGCGCGGCTCGCTTCATTTCGCGAAACCAGATCGAGATGACTGCACAGTATCCAGAGCTGGCAAACATCTCTGAAAGCGTTCGGGGTTCTAGTTTGATTTTGGACGGAGAGATCGTAGCGCTTGATGAGAACGGCGTCTCGCGGTTCCAGTTGTTGCAGCGGCGACTCGGGCGAAAGAACTCCGGAGAGATCGGCAGGCTCGCTTCACAAACCAGACTCGCTTACTACATCTTCGATCTTATCTACCTCGACGGAATGGAGCTAACTGCCTGTCCACTCGTCCAGCGCAAAGAGCTTCTGGAAAATATCCTCAATCCATCCAAGAACATTCGCTATTCGGATCACATCATTGGCGAAGGTAAGCAGCTATACGAGGCGATCGCGAAAGTGCCGCTCGAGGGAGTCATCGCCAAGCGACTGACGAGCACCTACATGCAAAAGCGCAGCTCCGATTGGCTCAAGATCAAAACGTCGCTCGAGTCAGAAGTCGTTATTGGTGGTTATACCCAACCGCGCAACTCTCGGTCCTATTTCGGTGCGGTTGTGGTGGGCCTCTATGGCAAAGGCAAGCTTCACTACGTGGCTCATACGGGCGGAGGGTTCAATCAGAAAACACTCGAGCAGTTGTACAAACTGATGCAGCCTTTGAAGACAAAGGACTCGCCCTTTGTAGATGCTCCGAAGACCAACGAGCCCGTGCAATGGGTGAAGCCAAAGCTTGTGGCCCAGGTGAAGTTTTCCGAGTGGACAGCCGATCGTCGTCTGCGTCATCCGATATTCCTGGGACTACGTCAGGACAAGAAGCCCGAGCAATGCATCTTTGAAGTTAAGCAGGACACGGAGAGGATTGTGGAAGCCGCCGAGCGCGGAGCCAAACAAAAGGTTGAGAAGGCTGCGCCCATTAAGAGAGGCCGCAGTTCACCGGCAAAGGCTGAAAAGCGCAAAAAGCCTTTACAATAAGGGGGATTGTTAGGGATTTCAGGAGGTCGATCGTAGCAGGCCGCGGAAAATTCCCTGTACTGCGACGCTCTGGGCCGGAAGCGTAAGCGGTTGCAATTGGGAGTTTGCGGGATGGAGTTCGACGTTGACGCCCTTACGATAAAGACGCTTGAGCGTCGCCTGGTTCTCATCAATCAGTAAGGCCACTACTATCTCGCCGTCGCGCGCGTCCGTGCGATTCTCAATCAACGCGATATCGCCATCGCAGATGTGCTCGTCAATCATCGAGTCGCCCTTCACTCTTAACGCATAGACTCGCTCGGGTCGAACGCGACCCAGCAGGAACCGGGGAACGGCGATCGTCTCTTCACAGTCGACTACCTCCAGTGGCGCTCCGGCAGCAATCCTGCCAAGCAGCTTCACCTCGCAGAGCGCATCGCTTGGGTCGACCTTGACGTGAAGCTCAAACGCTCCATCTTCGTTCTTGCGCGTCAGCAACCCACGACGTTCCAGTGCCGCAACGTGCTTCGCGATCGTCGCCCGCGATTTAACTCCGAAGTGTCTGGCTATCTGCGCGTAGGAAGGCTCGTACGCATGTCGTTCGAGGAAGAGAGTGATGTAGTCAAGGATTTCTTTTTGTCTTTGAGTGCGTGGGAGCATGAGTTGCAGCGTTCCCCGAGGCTGATTCCAAATGTCCCGCTTGAGAGAGAAGCCTTTACAGGTGTCGAGGCATTCTAGGGTGCACAACTGCAAGCGTCAAGCTTTTGCTGGTCCGGAAGCCTTCGAGTTGGTACAACAGAAGCTGTTGGCCCACGCGCACACTCGTTTGGTTAACACGCGCGAACTAACAGCTTGAGTTAGGTGAGCCAGCGACAAGTATTCGTCGCTGAACTCTGGATCGAGGGAGAGGGTGGTCCTTTACCGAACAGAATAACGAGCAAGAGTCCGCGGGAAGATCCTTACGCTGGCCGGCATGCGCAGCAACGGAATGATTTTGCCCATCAAGACTTCGTTCGCCTTCATGTTGTAAACCGCTTGATTCAGATCGTTGTCAGGACTGATCACCGCACCTTTCAAGGCGGCGCCGATGAACGCACCCTTACTGCGCGAGTAAGAGAGGATGCCTGCGTCAAGCGTAGTGTTGGTCGAAGCTGCAGCTTCGCGTCCCACCGGACCGGCTGCAATGCTCACTTCGCCGCCCATCTCAAACTTGTCTTCCAGCAAACCCTTCACGCCATCTTCGTTCATTATCAAAAGCACGTAATCAGTTTTCTGCGCGCCTATCTGTACGCCAAAACTGCCGCCGCTGAGGTTGAAGAACGCAGGGGCTGACCAGCCATGCCTGACTCGTCTGCTGATAATGCCCTGGCCGCCGCGCCCACCGACGATGAACGCCGCCTTGATAACACCCGGGAAAACCGCAATTGCCTCGGCTTTATCGAGCAATTCCTTGGGAATCGCCTTGTCCCGGACATTCATGATCTCCGTGAATGTCTTTGCAGCTGTGCTCGAGTGGCGTGCTGCGTCCTCCATTCTCGTGTGCTTCTGCGCTCGGGTGGCAGTCGCGAGTAATGCGATCATCAACATTGCACTCGCGGCTCCCAACACCATCTTTCGAATCGAAAACTTCATCTGTAACTCCTCCCTCCGATGATTTTACCCACGGGCGAACACACGAGTCTCAGGCTCACTGATAACGAAACTCTGTCGCTCGGGGGGATGCCCTGATACTACACGTCGGTTCATGATAACGATAGCCGTCACGAGTCGCCGCATTGCGAAGGCCGGAGATTTTCCGCACTATCTCGCCGTGCGTATTCCTCCGAGCCTAGCCGACAAAATAGAGCGGATCCACGGTGCTGCCGGTCGAGAGTGGCTGCGAACATTTCCTGTCCTGTTGGAGGAGTGTTGCGCTCGCTGGTCGCTGCAGTTGGAGAAACCCTTTGCAAACCTTTCGTACAACATCGTCTTGCCGGGAACGGCCCGTTTGCCTGGCTCGACTCATCGGACCGGCGTGGTGCTGAAACTCGGGGTGCCTTGTGCGGAACTCGACAATGAGGTGAGGGCACTTCATTTCTTCAAAGGAGAGGGCGCGGCGCGCCTTTTAGACCAGGAGGTCCAGCGTGGTGCACTAGTACTCGAACGGGTAATACCCGGAACGTCGCTTCATCTGCACAGCGAAACATCTGATGCAGATGCGACCTGGATTGCGGCTGCGCTGATGCGTCATCTTTGGAGTGCGGCGGAGACGAACATCTCGGCCGCGACTGAGGAGTCGTTACCTGCGCTGGCAAAATGGTTTCAAGCGTTCGAAAGACTGAGAAAGACTTTCGACGGTGGCACCGGTCTTTTCCCTGATCGACTGATTGCCGGCGCCGAAGTGACTTTCGCTGAGCTGATCGCCTCAGCAGATACGCGCGTGGTGCTTCACGGCGACTTGCATCACGACAACATCCTGTTCTCAGCATCAAGGGGTTGGGTCGCGATTGATCCGAAAGGCATCATCGGCGATCCGGGTTACGAAGTTGGTTCGTTCATGCTGAATCAGCTCCCGCAGGAAGCGTCCGAGATTGACATCCTGCAAATCCTCAAAGGCAGACTTGAGATTTTTTCCGTTGAACTGGGAATCAGCAGACAGCGACTTGCTCGTTGGGCCTTCTGTCACGCGGTGCTTTCGGCAGTGTGGGACTTTGAGGAAGCGGCCGACTGGAGCGGTACTGCACGACTCGCGGAGATGTTCGAGCAACTTGGTAGATGAATGAGAGCAGCCACGAGTCGCCGCTTCAGGGTGTAGGTCTTCCCTTCCCAGTTTCCCGTTTCGTCGTCTCCGGTGTTCACGCAAAGACGCAAGAGGCGCCTTTGCGTGAACGGACCTGCTTGTTCTGCCCAAAGATGAGGAACGAGCTACCCGGCGATCCATAGGCTGAGCGCGACAGCCTGGCCAAAGCGCGTGAGTCTAACTGAGGAGTGCCACCACATCACTTGAGGTCTAACCCGCCTCTTTTAAGCCTTGTCGAGTTGAAGGTGAGATGTGGTTGGTGCGGCTGCTCGCAACTGAATGAAAGCGAGTCGAGGAGTTTACAACTCTTTGGGTGCGTGGACCTGTCACCGCTTCGGCCGAACGCTGACACCACGCGGTCGTCAACGGCCCCGGTCAACGCAGTCTCGTTCCAACAACTCAGCGTCGTTGCGTCAGGTCGGTCGCACCCAAGGTGCCGGGTCGCGGCAAAGGCCACTGTTACCAGTTGGCCTCGCACTGGAATGTTATATTATCGTGACGTCTGCGAAGCGAATCCACGGTAGCTTTGTCACATCAAAGCATTCCGTTAGACTTGAGTTTCATTTACAAGAAGTGTCGAGGCAAGAAGGAGATCACATGGGAATCGATCTAGACAAAATTGTTACGCAGGATGAGATGGACGAGCCCGCACCAATGGACCAGGTGGACGAGCGCGTGGAAGCCGAAATGAAGGTGATCGAAGGACGCGCCAAAGAACAGGTGGCCCACGGTCTGCAGAACGAGAAATTAGATCGAGAGGCGCAACGGCTTCAAAACGAAGGTGAACGGGAATTGGACGCTGTGAAGAGTGCGCAGGAAAAGTAGGTCGGCGAATCTAAAGTCCAGCCCTGTCGCTCAGAGCCTCATCGACGGCCTGTTTCATTTGTGGAGGAGTGTTGGTGATACTAAAGCCCACGAAACGCTTGAGGACCCGGCCATCGCGCCCAATGACAAAACTCTGGGGAATTGCGTTCCTGTCCTGCATTAGAGTCATGGATACATCAGGCGTGGCCCAACCTACGCGGTAGTCCATACGAAACTCACTCACGAACCGGCGCACACCTTCCTCCGATGCTTCCGGGTTCTCCGTCGAGAGTCCCACGATCTCCAATCCTTTGGAGTGGTATTCGTTGTAGAGCTTCACAAGTTCCGGAATCTCTGACCGGCAGGGACCGCACCAGGTAGCCCAGAGATTTACGATTACAACCTTGCCGGCGTAGTCAGAAAGTTTGATCGGGTTCCCTGTCACGGCCTTCATCGCGACATCGCGTACGTTTGCAGGGAGAGTCGTAATTCCGGTCGCCGGTGGTGCAGGAGCACTCCCCGGAGGAACATTCGCCGAAGGCGCTGCGGGACTTATTCTCGTCGCGCTTTCATCGCTCGAGTGGCAACTGGAAGCGCCAAACGCAGCAACCAGCGATAAGACGACCACGCTTGAGGCTAAACGAATAGGGGTCCAGAAAGTGTTTGCTTTGCCGGCGCGGTTCTGTTCTACGGACATTTAGTGCTTCCTAAAGCGACTGCGAGAGTTGACGCACCGAGCATATCATTCGATATCGGTCTGCCAAAGTTGACCTACTTCTTGCTAAACCTGAACGAGTCGAGAATGAGCGGCATCTCACCTTTAGCGCCGACATCTTGAACACCGGACAGATCAGGTGCGAGCGAAGTGGCAAGCATGCTGAGTGTAGCGCCGGACATGTCCCCTGCATTGCCGGTGGGTACAAACACCACGCGGCCCCAGATCTGGATGTCGCCCTTCTCCGTACCTTTGGAGAGACTTTCGAAACGAAACTCGTAAGCATCTTTCGAATTGATCTTAGTCGGTCCCTCTGAAACCTTTCGGTATTCAGGATATCGTTTCGCCAGGTTGGAACTCAGCAGTTCCACAAGTCTCGGGTAGACCGGAAGGTCGGCTTCATAAGTCCCCTTGCTGCCATACCAACCGACGGCAAACTCTTCCTGCGTGAAATCAGGCGGCAGCACTTTTTCGACTCGGGCGAAGTTATTCGATCCAGCGACGCCCGCTTTTGGATCAACCTGCCATGACTGAGGGTAGTAAAAAGAGAAGTCGACATAGTGATCCGCCAGCTTACCTTCGATCTTATCTTTCGAGTTCGCGAATTCCGTGGCATCAGGCGGAGCGACGAACGCCGCTTCTTCAGTTGGCGTCGTCGCCTCGTTTGAATTGTTCGCGTTCAGGTTGGTATTAGCGTTCGTATCATTCTCTTGAACCGGTGGTTCGGTCTTCACGAGCACGGCTGGCCGATCCTGCATGTGATCCAATCGAGGTTTGATTACGAAAAAGAAGACGCCGACAATGCCTCCGAGTCCAAGTAACAGCAAGGCGGCGAGAATTCCCAGAATGAGAGGCAGCTTCGACTTCTGTTTCGGCTCACCCAGTTGTCCGGTTGCGCCAGTAGAAACCGGCGCAGCAGGAAGTGGCGGAAGCGGAGACGAAGTAGGCGTGCCAGTTGGAGCAGTGGATCGCTGAGCGCTTGCCTTCTGCGCATCACCGGACGCAGTGATCGCGCCGATATCTGGAAGTTTGCGGCTCGTTGCTGCGTTGTCAGCGGTTGCAGCAGCTTCCAGCAATTCCGCAGAGGTTGCTCTGATGGTCATGTTGGGATCGAAGGTCTGCTCGGTTATGAGAAGACCGCCATCGACCGTGCAAAACTTTTGATTTTCCTCTGGGAACGAACGGTTACATTTGGGGCAACGCTTCATAGACGACCTCTCCTGTTTTTCCTGTGTCGATCAACGCGAACGCGCCTTGGAAAGTTTCTGCTGGAAATCTTTGTTGCTGGGATCAAGTTCAACCGCACGCTGGTAGGCGCGAGCGGCATTCGCTTTCTCATTGGCTTTAAGATATCCATCGCCAACACCCTCGAAACCGAAAGCGCCGGCAAGTTGCTTACGATCCCCTTCAGAAGCAAACGTCACCGCCCGTTCATAAGTGACTTCGGCTTCGGAGTACCGGCCCATTGCCAGGTATGTTCGACCAAGCAGATTAAAAGGCTGAAACGCGCGAGGGCTAACCTCGGTTGCTGATTTCAAATACGGCTCGGCTTCCTTATAGCGCTTAAAGACAACGAGCATCCGCCCCGTCATCAGAAGGGCCATTGGACTTTTCGAATCAAGTTCTAACGCTCGCTTCAGCACCGGCCCGGATTTCTCCCACAGTTGCTCGGACTGCATCGACTCGGCAATCAAGTTCAGCGTGGCGGGATCTTTCGCGAGTGAAAAAGCTTGATCGTAAAGTGGCTCGGCTTCCTGGGCCGTGCCAGACCTTTTCAAGACTCGAGCAAGATGCGCATACGCAACGGCAAACTGTGGATCGACCTCTACGGCACGGCGATATGAGTGTTCAAGCTCGGGCGTAAAGGATCCACGTGCTTCAAGGGCGACACCTAGACGGTCCCAGGCGACAGCGTTCCCCGGTTGAATTTGCACAGCCCGACGCGCAAAGCCTTCCGCATCCGCCAGCCGCTTGGCATTGCTGGCGCCGGTACGCGGTTGCACCAAGACGACGCTCAATGCGACGAGGGCATCAACGTCGGAAGGATTCCATAGGACCGCATCCCGATAGGAGCTCTCCGCGTTTTCCCAGCGTTGCTGATCAGTGAAAACGTTGCCGAGCCCGTACGCAGCGCGCGCATCATTTGGTTTCAGCTTCAACACACCCTGATATGCTTCTTCTGCCTCCGCGAATCTTCGGGCGTCGCGAAAGTGATTGCCCTTATCGAGCAACTCCTCGATACGATCTTCACTAATAGTCGTGCTTACCTTACCGGGACGTGCGGGTGAATGACCAGTTGTCGTCGGTTTGGTAACTGGGGTCGGCACCTTGCCGGCTCGTTTCTTCGTTTCAGGGTTCTTTGGCCGGAAGATTCCCGCACCGCCACCGACGTCGGCACCGACATCCTGACCAAAGGCAGTCGGACTATCAGCCAACGCCAGGACCAGACATAGCGCTGTCGCAACTAACATCGCACGCACTATCGCGTAAGCTTTCATCGGTGTTCTCCTAGCTGACCACGTGGGGAATGTCTCTCTTGGGGTCTTATTAGGCAGACCTGCTCAGTTTAACCAACCCGAGGCTACACGGAAAGCCCTAAGTTTCGAACCAATTGACGCGGCGGATTGTAGATCAATCGTTGAGGGATTATCTAACTGAGAATCCCCGCAGCTCATTGTTGCTGCTAAGAAAACGCCGCGGCCCTTATCGCTGGGCCGAAAGTACGAGGCGGAAACCCAGAATGGGAATTTTGCTCTCCGGCGATACGAAAGTTCGTAAACAGGATGACACCGGACTGTTTTTATCCGCGGGATCGCGGTCGTATCCGCCACCACGAATCACGTTCCAGTCTTTTGTAGAAGTCGGAATTGGGGTCGTATTGCCCGGATAGGCCGACGTCTTTGAAGAAGTCCACTCCCAAACATTCCCAATCAAGTCTTGCACACCCCAACGGTTATTGCCTTCGGGATGCGAGCCAACTTTCAGCGGCGTCGCCTCTTTGAGCACGGCTGAATTTTCTTTCCACTCCGGTCCCCAGGGATAAAGGTCACTGCGGCTGCCGTTGCGCGCGGCGTATTCCCACTCTTGTTCAGTAGGTAGACGGTAAGTGACACCGTCGCGCTTGGACCGCCACGCTGCGAATGCATTCACATCCTCAAGATTGACATTCAGTACGGGCCACAACTCCGTGCCGTAGGGCGGCCTCGTACCGTTCCAAGCCGGCGGCGCATGATGAGTCTCGCGAATAAACTCGGCGTACTCCGCATTTGTCACCTCAGTCTTGTCCATGGAAAACGGCGCCACGGTGATCGGGTGTGCCGGACTCTCGCCAAGCATGCCGTTATTGCGACCCATTTCAAATGTGCCGCCGGGAATTTCCGCCAGATCAGCTTTTAGAGTCTCGACTGACGAGGCCGGTGACGCTGCGGGTGATGATGCGGGTGTGGGACTCTCACCGTTACCATTTGTATTTATTGTCTTCGACTTCATCAAATACGCGGCCACAGCGCCGCCAACCAGCACGACGGCGATCACTGCTACTCCCATGAGAAGCGCCGGGCTGCGTCGCTTCTCCGGAATGTCCACACGCACGCGGTGACCGCGCTCGCCTGGCTGCGCACCTGAAAGGCTCTGATCAATCGTATGTCCTGACCGATGGAGTTGAGTGCGTTCTGGATCGGCGGTAGGTGAAATGCTGGTTGCGAGTCGCGCTAGCTTCTCTTCCAGATCTGTTGCCTGGCGCGCCACGCGCTCCAACTGGTCGCGATGCTCTCGCTCGCGTGCTTCCTGTTGTTCCTTGTGACGCTTTAAGCGTTCGTCCTCTTCCCTTTGCTTTCGTTGCGCCGCGTCCTGCGCTTCACGTCGCGCTTCCGCTTCGCGCGCGAGCTCAGTACGCGCAACCCGCTCGCGTTCGTCGTGCTCTTCTTTAAACGACCGCGAGGAATCCGCTAACTGCTGCTGGAGCTCTGTATCAAGCGCGGCGGAGTTTACCGTGCCGGCAAACGAATCGAACGCCGCTTCCTCGTTTGTTTGCCCACCGCGCTCGACTGAGCCTGTCGTCTCCGTCACCGGCGATACTATCGTCCGATTAGGATCTAGTTGGTCGGTATCTCTCTTTACCGGCGCAGGGGCAGAAGAGGTTGAATTAACTGCTTCTCGGAGTTCGATCAAAAACTCGCCGACCGACGAAGTGCGCGCGCCGACCTCCTTCTCGAGAGCGTGGCGCACTACTGCCTCGACTCGAGGTTCAACCTGAACGCCCATTGACTGGAAGGTTGGCGGGGGAACGGTGAGGTGCTTTTTCATGATCGAGGGGATCGAAGAACCCTTGAACGGCACGTCACCTGCCAGCATCTGGTAGAGAATGATTCCGAGACTATAGACGTCGGCGCGAGCATCGGGCTCGTCGTCTGACCACTGCTCCGGCGCCATGTAAAAAGGCGACCCCATTAAGCCGGTGGTTTTCGCCTGCACAAACGAACCCAGCAGCTCGCCTGATTTGATCTTCGCTAGACCGAAGTCGAGGATTTTCAAACCCTCAGCCACAGGTAACTTGTCCTGGGCCATGATATTGAGCGGCTTCAAGTCGCGATGGACGATGTTCTGCCGGTGGGCGGCGGCGACGCCGGCGCCAATCGCATTCATCAACTCGAGAGCCCGTGCAGGCGGCATTGCGCCTTCTTCTGCAAGCATCTCCTGTAACGATTTGCCGCTCACAAACTCCATTACAAGGAACGGCATCGTTCCGCGCACAACTCCAAAATCGGTAACGGCGATGATATTTGGATGGCGAATTGCGGCTGCTGCAAGCGCTTCCTGACGAAACCGAGTGACCAGCATCGGATCGTTTCCGACGAGGTCAGGCAAGATGACTTTGATTGCGTGAGATGTTTTGAGAAAGATGTGCCGGGCTTGAAAGACTACGCCCATGCCACCCTGGCCCAATCGTCTTTCCAGCTGGTAGCGAGCGTCGAGGATGGGTTCGCCCATCAACGATTGCGTTGTGACATCGCCGTCTTGAGGACAGTGATTTATGTCATCGGGGAAACAGCGCCTACAGGCTGGACATTCTTTCATTTAAGCTCGCTAAGGTCTCGCTGACTACCATTGGGGATCGGAAGATGATCAGTAGCCCGCGCGCTCAAGCACAAGTAGTTGGTGCAAAACGCGTCTTTCCGATTCTAACTAACTGTAAGCCCTGCAAGCAACAGGGAGATCCTTTAAGCATCGCTTAGTTGTAGGGATGGGGACTCCGTGCCCACCCCGGTAACGCGACGCGCGATAGGGCGAACCCGGAGTTCCGCTTATACAGTTGTTTTCCAGAGCGTTAGTGAAAAAAAGGAGCGGCTATCTCACAACTATGTTCACGAGCCTGCGAGGAACAACGACCACCTTTAGAACCTCATGGCCGTCAGTGAAGCTGCGTACTTTCGCGTCTGCCAAAGCGGCTTTGCGAAGTTCTTCTTCGCTTACGTCTGGTCCCGCCATGACTCGAGACCGCAATTTACCGTTTACTTGAATCGGGATCTCGAGCTCTTCTTTTCTGGCCCACTGCTCATCGAGACGCGGCCACACCGCCCAGCCACTTCCCAGCAGACCCTGCGAGTGCCCCAGGTTTTCCCAGAGTTCCTCGGCTATATGCGGACTGAATGGAGCGACCATTACTACCAGCCCCTCCAATGCCTCACGCACAGCGAAAGCATCGCTTGCAGATGCGGTCGAGGGTTGCGCATCCAGATCAGCCAACGTGTTGTAGAGTTCCATTAGAGCCGAGACACTTGTGTTCAGATGCAGATGTTCGAAATCGTCGGTAACTCGAGCGATCGTCTGATGCGTCTTGCGGCGCAATGCGCGCGCGGCTGGAGTGAAGTCGTCAGCATTGGCCGGCGCAGACTCTTTTTGCCCTGTCGACAGACGTTCCTGCCAGCGCCAGACCATTGTGTATACCTTGCGCAGGAATCGCACTGCGCCTTCGATCCCGCTCTCTATCCAGCGCAACTCGTTTTCGACGGGAGCAGCAAACAGAATGAAGAGTCTTGCCGCATCGGCGCCAAAGGCTTCGATCATGTCGTCAGGGTCAACGCCGTTGCCGAGACTCTTCGACATCGCCTTCCACTCCTCAGTCCCCTCTACGCGGTTCGTCACCATTCCCTGGGTCAGCAGTTTCTGCACCGGTTCAGCAAAAGAAACGAGGCCGATGTCACGCATGAACTTGGTCCAAAAGCGCGTGTAGATCAGGTGCATTACGGCGTGCGAGTCGCCGCCGATGTATTGATCGACCGGTGTCCACCTTTTAGCTATCGCGGGATCGAAAGCCGCAGACTCATTGCGTGGATCGGTGTAACGGAAGAAATACCAGGACGAGTCAACGAACGTGTCCATCGTGTCCGTCTCCCGACGTGCAGGACGATTGCATGTTGGACAAGTCGTATTTACAAACTCGGCGACGCCTGCCAGCGGCGACTCCCCGGTTCCTGAAAACTCGGCAGTCTCAGGCAGTACGACCGGCAGGTCCTCCAGCGGCACCGGAACGGTGCCGCAGTTGTCACAATAAATGATGGGCACTGGGGCGCCCCAGAACCGTTGCCGCGAAATACCCCAATCGCGGATCCGATAGGTAACGGCTGCTCGGCCGAAGCCTTTGCTTTCCGCGCGCTCGGCCATCTCTTTCATCGCCACTTCGGAAAGCGTGCCGCCCCACTCCCCGCTATTGATCAGCACTCCATACTCAGTGAATGCCTGATGCATCTCTGCCGATTGATCAGTGCCTTTCGTCGAAAGCGGTTCTGCCGCCTGTTGCGCGTGCGTAACCGGAGCGATCACCTGGCGGATAGGCAAGGAGTACTTCTGTGCAAATTCAAAGTCACGCTCGTCATGAGCAGGCACACTCATGACCGCTCCCGTGCCGTAGTCCATCAACACGTAGTTTGCTACCCATACGGGAATCGCCTCGCCACTGAACGGATTAATGGCAAGCACGCCACTGTTCAAACCTTCCTTGATCTCTTCCTCTGCAGGGTCGCGCCGCGCACTAGTGCTCGCCGCCGCCGTTACCTTCGCAGCAAACTTCTGCACGTCGTCTTTCAGCGTGGAGCCTTCCAGCAGTTCGCTTATGAGCGGATGATCCGGAGCCAGCACAACCGCGGTCGCGCCGTAGATCGTGTCGATGCGCGTGGTGAACACGCTGACCTTCTGGTCGCTGTCCTGCACTCCGAAATCGATGTAGGCGCCGACGCTGCGACCGACCCAATCACGCTGACGCTTCAAGACCTTCTCGGGCCACGCTTCTTCGATCTCTTTCATGTCGGCAACGAGCTGCTCGGCATAGTCGGTGATCCGCAGAAACCACTGTTCCAGATTTCGCTTCTCAACCGCCGCGCCACACCTCCAGCAAATACCGCCGGACGATTGCTCGTTGGAAAGTACAGTTCCTTCTTTGGGACACCAGTTGACCGGCGAGAGCTTCTTATAAGCGAGACCATGCTCAAACATTTTCAGAAAGAACCATTGGTCCCATTTGTAGTACTCGGGTCGATGGGCAGCAATTTCGCGGGACCAGTCGTAACTAATCCCCAGACGTTTCATCTGCCCGCGCATGTGGACGATATTTTCTTCAGTCCAGGTGCGCGGGTTCACGCCGCGTTTGATCGCTGCCTGCTCGGCCGGTTGGCCGAAGCTGTCCCAACCGATCGGATGAAGCACGTTGAACCCCTGCAGTCGTTTGTACCAGGAGAGCGCGTCACCAATTGAGTAATTGCGAACGTGGCCCATATGGAGGTAGCCCGATGGGTACGGGAGCATTTCCAAACAATAGAACTTCGCGCGCGGGTCCTCGTCACGAGCGATGAACGCCCCTGTCTCATCCCAACGCTGCTGCCACTTCGCCTCAATAACTTCGGGAAAGTATTTTTCGTTCATGGTCATCACCAGTCGATAATCTACAGTGAATCACTATCCAGCCGGCAGTGAAAACTTCACTTAAGTTTCGGCAGGATCGTCTAAGTTTATTGTGCAGAGATCGCCGCTCCGACAGGCGCGCTAGGAGGCGCGTCGCGAAAGCGGCACCGTAAGGAGGAGTTTGGTAAGTGGGCGAAAACTATTCATTGCTCGTTTGTTCTGAACCTGAGTGTGATGATATTACCCTACCGCGATCGCGCTTGTCGACGGTACGACGAGCTCATATTTAGAAATCGAAGCTCGGTGCAGGGGGTGGTTCGGAGACTCGTGACTGCTTACGAGCTAGCCACCAACAATAGAAGGGATAGAAAACGAAAGCATTCAGGAATGCGCAAATCAGAAATCCATACTCCGCATGGTACTCGGTGACATGTATGTTGTAACCCCGGATTTCGGAAGCATAACTAGCCAAGAGATATCCGCTGACGACCGCCAAGTTAAAAGGCAGGGTAAACAAAAACCCTGGCAGTCCAGCCCAACCTGACGACATGTACCTAATCTCCAAGTACACGATCGCAGAAACAAACAGCCAGTAACAAAAAACCAAACATGTCCATGACTTTGCGTGTGGTAGCTTCATGACGGCGGCCGCTTGCCAAATGTATCACCGCTAATCGACTCTCCCTCTTCCGACTGTTTCGGAGGAGTCCTCAGCAATCTCTTCCTCGTCATCTGCGAAAGGCGCATCAAAGTCTTCAGGCAGGTCAACCTCAATACCTGTCTCACAATGCTTGGGCCACATCAGCGAGGCCACGACCGATCCCAGCAGCACCA
>JBDTYQ010000036.1:0-33540 GCA_040005515.1 bacterium | reverse complement strand
CATTCGATGAGTACGTCAGTGATCCTAATCGACCGGTGCCGTTCGTCGGTTACGTTGTAGGTGGGATGACTTCAGATTACGCAACAGAGGATCAACGCTTCGCCTCACAACGAACGGACGTGCTGTTCTACGAGACAGCGCCGCTCGACGACGATCTGATTATCGCCGGACCGATCAAGATCAACCTCAACGTCTCCACTTCAGGAACAGACTCAGACTTCGTGGTCAAACTTATCGATGTCTATCCCGGCAATTACCCGCAGCCGGACCTGCCTGCAGGGCAGCGTCCGCCGGCGAATGAGGTGCAGATGGGTGGCTACCAGCAACTGGTTCGCGGCGAACCATTCCGTGGCAAATATCGCAACAGCTTTGAGAAGCCCGAGCCGTTCACTCCCGGCAAGCCTGCCGCGATTAATTACGAATTGCCCGATGCTTATCATGCGTTTCGTCGCGGTCATCGAATCATGATCCAGGTGCAGAGTTCCTGGTTTCCGCTCGTGGACCGCAACCCGCAGAAGTTTATGGAAATCCCGCGAGCTCTCGCCCCAGACTTTCAAAAGGCGATCGAGCGCGTCTATCGCTCACGCGAGCTACCTTCGTCGATCACGGTATTAGTGGAGGGGAATCCGCTTCGCCTTATGGCATCGCAGATTTCGCCGCGCTGAACTAAGCCGTGCGATGAGTGGAAGGCTGCGTTCTTTTCGTCTCAAACAGCGTCGCCAACTTTTCTTTCGCAGTTTGAGAGCGAGGGAAAGTGAGAAATAAATTTTTTCCGATTCATGAACACCTGGTTCTATCTGAAGCGATCCATCAGCTGCCGACCTTGTTAGCTAATGTGCTACTCTATCGGCTCCCAAGGCTCTTCATACTCCGCCAGCATTTCCGGCTATCGATCTATGTTGAAACAGGCGCTTTCCTATTACCACGAACTGCTGCAGAACGAGGAGCTCGCGGAATCGTCGCGAGCAATGTTGGACGATGGTTTGGAACGCGCCCGCCTCATTTTTGGAGGACGTCGTCTCTCACCATATTTGCGACCGCACTTTGTAACCGAGGAAGATTTCGCACGCATCTGCACGATTTGCGAAACGGTCTGGTCCGCCATTCAAAAGGTCAAAGATGCCGCTATCGAAGATCCTACGATCATCGATGACCTGGGGGTTACTGAAATCGAACGAGAGCTAATTGCGATCGATCCCGGTTATCGCGCAGTCTCTCCAACGTCCCGTCTGGACTCCTTTCTCACGGAGACGGCGTACAGCTTTGTCGAACTCAATGGCGAGAGCCCGGCCGGCATCGCTTATGCAGATGCAGCCTATGACATCTTTTCAGCGCTTCCCGTGATGCAGGAATTTGGCAAAGTTTTCAACCTCCGTCCCCTCTACGGCCGACAGTTCATGCTGCAGGTATTGCTCGAGTCTTACGAAGAGTATCTCGGGCATAAACCGGAACATCCTCCCCGGATTGCTATCGTGGACCTGAAGGGCATGCCCACCCTCAAGGAGTTTGAGTTATTCAAAGAGTTTTTTGAAGAACAAGGTTACCCGTCGATCATCTGCTCGCCAGACGAACTTGAATTCAGCAACGGTCGACTCCACAGCGGAGCTTTCGAGATCGACATCGTGTACAAGCGCCTTCTTGTCAATGAGTATCTTCCGATCATGTCAGAACAACCTGCGCTACTCGACGCATACCGCGCGGGCGCGATCTGCATGGTCAATAGTTTTCGTTCGAAGCTGATCCACAAGAAGGCTTTGTTTGCGGTTCTGACAAGCGCCCGGCGCGCCGGTCTCTTTACCCCTGAGGAGCAAGCCGCGATTCGGTCCCATGTTCCCTGGACGCGGCTGGTGCGCAGGGAAAAAACCGATTATCAGGGTGAGACGATCGACCTGTTGGACTTCATCAGGTCCAATCGCAACAAACTGGTTTTGAAACCCAACGACGATTATGGCGGACACGGAATTACAATCGGCTGGAACAGCGCTGAGGTTGAGTGGAGCGAAGCGATGAACAGCGCAATGGCGAACGGGGATTACGTTGTTCAGGAGCGAGTGCCCACTGCCCGCGAGACATTCCCGGCGTTAGGAGACGACGGCACCATCGAGTTTACTGAGCAGCTCGTTGACCTTGACCCGCTTCTTTTTAACGGCAAGGTCGGCTCAGCGTTTACAAGACTTTCATTTACCGAGCTTGCAAATGTCTCATCCGGAGGGGGCATGGTACCGACGTACATCATCAGCAAGAGGAAATAGCCAAAGCGTGTACAATGCGCGCGTCGAATTCAGTAATTGAGGAGACCTCACGTGGTTGAACCATTCAACGAAGCAGCAACCTCTCCAGAAGAGCGCCGGCAACACGATCGCAAACGCTTGATTGTCGACGTCTTTTACGACGGCAAGGACGCCACGGGCGTGGCGAGCACGCAGGACATCAGCGTCGGCGGACTCTACATGAATACTCAAGCCGTGCTGCCCGAAGGCTCAGTCCTGCTTCTGCGCATTCCCTGTGCGGATGGCAAGCAAGTGGTGGTAAATGCCGAGGTTGTTTACATTAATCCGGGAAGTGGAATCGGCGTCAGTTTCCAGGGACTATCTAAAGCTGACCGCACTCTCCTGGAAGTCGAACTTGGTCATGACTGATGTTCGCGTCAGAGTCTACTCAGCTTCGATGGCGAGACCTCCCGTTCGATGTCCGCGACGCTTTAGAGGGCAGACTGATAGGCCTCTTTGGAGCACCCGGAGATGAATCGGCGTTTGACTCGCTAGGTGAGGACAAGCAGGAAGCCCTGCTGCTGATCCTTGAGCGCATGCGCGCGAAGCAGCTGTGGCATGTGACGCGCAAAATAGAAAACGTATATGGGCAGGGCGGCGTCGGTATGGGTTTCAGTGCGTGGCCTTTAATTGAGTCGACTCTTTCACGCCGCAAAGACTTCACTCGTCGCTTTGCGAATCACAAGGACACGACCGGCGGTTTTTACGAGAAAGGCCGCGCCGACGCTGTCCTTCACTTTCTTTACCAGGAAGGGAACCCGCGCAAGTGGTACGTTCATTTCGATCTTCACAGTCCGGTGCACTCAGTAAACAGTGCCGCGAAACATCTGCGGCATGAATTTCTCGGAAAAGTATCTCCTGACTGGAAAACGATCAGCCAGCGTTTGAAAGGATAGGCAATCAGAAAGCCGAGGTGCTGACGCCCAACTGATGTGGCAGGGAGGCGATCAGAGAGAGGAACAGCATGTTTGAACAATTCACGCTGGGAATAGAAGAAGAGTTTCAGATAGTTGATCCGCGGACTCGCGAACTGCGTTCGCACGTGATGGAGATCCTCGCTGAAGGAACGATGCTGCTCGGGGAGCAAATCAAGCCGGAGATGATCCAGTCAATGGTGGAAGTTGGCACCGGCATCTGCGCCAATATTCAGGAAGCTCGCGCTGATATCACAAATCTTCGCAGTGTGATCTCCAGCTTGGCTAACAAGAACGGGTTGGCCATCATCGCTGCTTCAACTCATCCGATCTCTCGTTGGCAGGATCAAAAGATATTCGATGATGAGCGTTACGAGCTCCTCGTGCAGGAACTTCAAACAGTTGCGCGCTCTCTGCTCATTTTCGGATTGCATGTGCACGTGGGAGTGCCCGATAAGGATCGGCAGATCCACATCATGAATGCTGCGCGTTACTTCCTGCCGCATGTTCTTGCGCTGACCACTTCGTCTCCATTCTGGATGGCCCATAACACGGGCTTGAAATCTTATCGGACTGAAATCTTCAAGCAGTTCCCGCGTACTGACATCCCGGATCACTTTGATTCTTATTCGAGTTTCCAACGATATATTGATCTTCTTGTTAAGACGGGTTGTATCGATAACGCCAAGAAAATTTGGTGGGACATTCGGCCGCATCCGTTTTTCCCAACGCTCGAATTTCGCGTCTGCGACATTCCCACGCGCGTTGACGATACGATTGCGATCGCCGCGCTCTTCCAGGCGATTGTGGCCAAACTCAACCTGTTAATCGAGAAGAACCTCGGCTTCCGGCTCTACCGGCGCATGTTGATTCAGGAAAACAAATGGCGGGCAGTGCGTTACGGACTAGATGGCACGATGATCGACTTCGGCAAGCAGAAGGAAGTTCCCACCCGCGATCTGATCCACGAGTTGCTTGAGTTCGTCGACGAAGTCGTGGATCCGTTGGACTCGCGAAAAGAGATCGAGCACATCCATACGATCATGCAGCGCGGCACATCCGCCGATGAGCAGTTGGCGGTCTACAACAGCAGCAATAACGATCTGAACGCTGTGGTGGATCATCTCATTGAACGGACGATGGAGAACGTGCCGAAGACTGCACAGGTCGATCTCTCTGGAATGAAGACTTCGACTTCGACGATTTCGAAGTGACAAGTGATCCCCCAGGAGAGCGGGGCAAGCCCGCCTTCCCGACCGCGAGACTACCGGCCTTGTCCATGACTTTGCCAGTGAAAGGCTTCGACGAGAACTCAATCGCTCAATTCTAATTAGCTCGATGTCAGGATGGCGGGCTTGCCCCTCGCTCTTTTATTAGACTTCTGCTCCGCGAGATAAAACTGCCACAACATCCTTGCTGCAACAGAACGAAACGGTCGCCACTTTTCCCCAAGGCCCATTAGTCGCTCCGGCGTTGGTCGCTGCCTCAGCCGCTTCAGTCTGAAAGCCGCCGTCGCTAGAGCGAGATCCTTGGCTGGCCAGATGTCGGGCCGGCGCAAGACCATTAAAAGGTAAACGTCCGCACTCCACGAGCCGATCCCTTTCACCCGCATCAATCTGGTCTTCACCTCGTCATCGCTGATCCTCGAGAACCTCATGAGATCCAGTTGATTGTCGCGCAGAGTTTCAGCAAGGTGCAGGCAATAAGCAGTCTTCTGCCTCGTCAGTCCCAAAGACTTGAGATGAAGTTCCCCCAGATCGATGAGCCGCTCCGGGTTGAGGGGAATGATGCTGCGCTTGAGCCGCTCGAACATTGACGCGGCTGACGCGAGTGATACCTGCTGCTCGAGGATGATGTGTATCAGGGTGGAGAAGCCAGGTTCGCGCGACCACAGCGGCGGCGGGCCGTGTCTCTCAAAGACGAAGGCCAGATCGCGATCCCTGCTCGCCAGAAACTCAGCCGCCGCGCGTAGGCTTGTGTTAGTAAGGGCTCGTGCCATAGAGGAACAACTTACCGTTGACGATTCTTGAAGGGAGGACGTCTAAAGGATGCGTGGCGAGTACGCAGCCCAACGATGCCGCCGACGGAACTATTTTGAGATTGCAGTGAGCGGGTCGGTATTTAAGTTAAGTGAGCCAGGGCGAGCTGCAGAAAGTTTTCGAACAGAATGCGTCCGTCGCGAGATTCGTTCTGATGCTCCCAGCGCGTGCGGGTTTTGTTCCAGTCTTCGAATGACTTCTCGAGATGGAACTGAACAGCGTAGATGAGTTGGCCTCCCTCACGTCGCACCATCATCTGGTTCCGACAGATGTAGGAAGTCGCGAGCAGCCTGAAGCCTTCCGGAACCCGGTCGAGTTGAAGTCCGTGATTCTGCCAAACCCGAAGAATGCGCGCCTGCTTTGTGTAGTCCTGCCAAACACCTGACTCCGGATTGCTCAGACCGCCAAAGATTGGATCGTGCGAATCCGTAATCCGCACAAAGCGGTACTGATACTCCAACGGCCGGTTGTCACGTTGCTGATGCTGCTCCAGTCGATCGAGCGTCATGACGTGCGCGCCGAAACTCATGCCGACAAGCTGATGGCCGCCGCAGATCGCAAGGACCGGTATCTTGGTCGCGCGAATGAAGGTACCGAAGGATCTGATGATTTCGGGATCGTAAAAGTCGAAATCGCGGAGTGTCCCGCTAAGAACGATCGCGTCCGGGTTGAATTCTGCTGCTGTCTTTGCGAGATCGGCGACGTGCGTGACGAGGGTCGTAGGTCGTTTGACGAGGCCCGCAATGTTGTTGAGGATGTTTTCCAGCGCCATCTCGGCGATGATCCGTTCACGCTTTAGTTGAGCAACCGCCGCGGCTCCCCACTCTTGTTTCCCAACCTCCGAGAGATCGCTTTCATTTCTCAGTAAGTTGTCGACTACGAGCACACGGGCCTCATCGATCCGTTTCTCAATCGGCTCGTAGCGGCAGAATGTGTGCTGGTTGAAGGGGAAAGGTAACGCTTCCCCAACGTCAGGTGGCCGGTGCTCTTCTACTTTTATTTCGCTTATCTCTTGTGCCATCTAATCTGAATAAAGTTCTAATCCCCAGCAAATCCAGCCTGACTATAACATCAAATTAACTGCGCTGCTTTGTGTTTTGCTTGAATGCGGGAACCGGGGTGCCGCCTCCTGCAGCGGAGATCTCCGCTCGAACGTTAGCAATGAGCATTCCAGAGACTCGGCTGCGGAGCCGCTGCGACTCTGCCGCGGCATTCCGATCAGCGATCAGCAGCATTCGCTGCCATGACGACTCAAGCTCGTCAGCCATCAGCGAGACCTTGGTAATGTCGTAAGGCACAGCGATGTCAGTACATCCTGCGCGCGCAAAGATGGAAAGATAACGCGCCGTAGCCAGATCTGGACACAGGAGTCGACGGCGACCTACCTTCAACTCCACTCCCAAGAGCGTCTGCTGGATCTCAACCCGCGTACTCCTCAGCGCTCCAAAGTGGTACGAACGAGTGCGCATGCTAAGGATGCGTTCGCGATAGATCACCGGCAACCACGAGGTCCCCAGCTGTGCCTTAACCTGATTGGCGTATTCCTGAACCGTCACTGTTATGGGAGTGAGCTGGTTGCCGAGTGAGAGCGCAACTTTGGTCGGAGGTCTGCTTCGCTCACGGCAACGAAACGGAAACGATTGGTTTGGTTTGCAGCGCGTTGATTACGCGGCCTGGGAAGAGACCGAGATAGAGCACCCCAGCCAGGGTAATGGCGAGCGCAACAGCAATGCTTGCGGGGACCGGCGGGCTGGACCAAGCTGTTGTCCGCTCACGAAAGAACATCACGATGATCAGCCGCAGATAGTAATAAGCAGAGACCGCGGTGTTCAGCACTCCGATGACGACAAGCGGCACGTAACCGCGATCGAGTGCGGCACGAAAAACAAGAATCTTGCCCATGAACCCGGCGGTTAGTGGCATTCCCAGCAAGCTCAGTAGAAAGAGTGAAAGGACGAAAGCAAGCGCGGGAGCCTTAAACCCGATGCCGTTGTAGTCTTCCACTTCCGTCCGTCGATCGTCAGTTCGCGAGATCAGTTGCACTACCGCGAAAGCCCCGAGATTCATTAGTGCATAGGTAAGCAGGTAAAAGATCACGGCGACGATTGCCGCGTTACGTTGTTCGAGGTCGGGCGCCGCCCCTGCAGCAATGACACCGACGAGCGCGTAGCCCGCGTGCGCAATTGAAGAGTAGGCAAGCATCCGCTTGACGTTGTTCTGAACGATCGCAACAACATTGCCGACAGTCATCGTCAATATCGCGAGCACCATCAGGGCCGCAAGCCACGCGTGATGTACCTCGCCACCAATTGTTTTGCTGGTGGTTGCGACGACGAAAGGGAATCCGAAGACGAAGACTCGCGCGAACGCAGCGAACCCCGAGGCTTTCGGCCCCGCAGCCATGAAAGCGGTAACGGGAGTCGGCGCTCCTTCGTAAACGTCAGGGGTCCAGATATGAAACGGGGCAGTGGCAATCTTGAATCCAAACCCTACCAACATCATCGCAGCGCCCGCGAACAAGAGTGCGGGATACTGTGCGCCGTTGAGCCGTCGAGCGATCTCAGAGATGTTTGTAGTGCCCGGCAGTCCTGCGGTTGTCGCAGTCGCTCCGTAGGTGAGGGCAATGCCGTAAAGCAGGAAGGCTGAAGCCAGGGAGCCAAGAATGAAGTATTTGAGTGATGCCTCATTCGAACGCACATCGCTTCTGCGGAAGCCGGCCATCACGTAGGTGGCAATAGACAGTATTTCGAGTCCCAGGAAAATGATTACGAGGTCGCCGCCAGACGCCATCAACATCATCCCCGCCGTAGCAAACATCAGTAGTGAATGAAACTCTCCGGCCGGCAATCGTTCGTTCTGCACCCAGACCATGGAAATCAGGATCGTCAGGGCGGAGACAATCAGGAAGACAATTGTGAACCCGAGGCGCAGTTCATCCAGTACGATCATGCCGTTGAACGCCTGCACCGGTCCTGACCAGAATTGCCACAACCAGATGACGCTAGCGGCAGCAGCAAGCAAGCCACCCAAAGAAAGGGCGCCTGTGACCCAACGCTGGGCCGGACGCGTGAATGCGTCAACCAGCATCACGACGACGCCCATCACGCAGACAATTAATTCCGGCGCGATCAGCGCCAGGTTAACGTCAGGTAGTATGAATTGTAAGGCCAGAAAAAGGTTCATTCGGTTCGTCTTGTTCTAACCACCGGCAAGAATCTCAATGGCTGCCCGCTTGGTCGACTCCGGTTTGAGGCTTTAGCTGAGTAGTATCAAACGAGCCTCCGGTCCGAGGTGTCGCGACACGTGCGCGCACAGCTTCGACGCTTGCTTTTGATCTATCCAAAAACGGTCGCGGGAAAACCCCCATGAACAACATCAAGAGCAGCAGGGGTATCAGCAGTCCCACTTCACGCGCGCTGAGATCTCGCAACCTGGAATTTTCAGGGTTCGTCAGTTTGCCGAACACCACACGCTGCAGCATCCAGAGCATGTAGACGGCGGCCCAGATCACGCCCGTGGCGGCGAGCATCGTCGCAATCCACGAATGGCTGACTGCGCTCGAGGTCCAACTTCCCAACATGATCAGGAATTCACCCACGAAGCCATTAAGAAATGGCAGGCCTATAGAGGAAAGCGATGCGATCACAAATAGTGTGGAGAACCAGGGCATCGAGGTAGCAAGGCCGCCGAACTCGCTAATCTGTCGCGTGTGTCGTCGTTCGTAGATGAACCCAACGAAAAGGAAGAGCGCCCCGGTAGAGACACCGTGGTTGAGCATTTGGTAGAGCGCGCCCTGCATCCCGTACTCAGTGAACGAGAAGAGGCCGAGCACCACAAACCCCATGTGGCTGACTGAAGAGTAGGCCACCAATCGCTTCACGTCCGGCTGAACCATCGCGACGAGGGCGCCATAGATGATGCCGACGACGGCAAGCGTGATCATGATCCAGGCAAACTGCCGCGACATGCTTGGGAACAACCCAATGTTGAAGCGCAGCAGCCCGTAGGTGCCCATCTTCAGCAGTACTCCCGCAAGAATGACCGAGCCCGCAGTGGGCGCCTCGGTGTGCGCGTCGGGCAGCCAGGTGTGCAAAGGGAAGAGCGGAATCTTGATACAGAAAGCAAAAGCAAAGGCCAGGAACAGCCAGAACTCTGCCGTCGCCGACATCACTGAAGTGCCGGCAGTCATCGCTTTGAGGATCGCGACGTAGTCAAACGTCCCGAACATGAAATACAGAACAATGATTCCGACCAGCATCAATAAGCTGCCGACAGATGTGTAAATGAAAAACTTCACCGCCGCATAGATGCGACGATCTCCACCCCAGATTCCGATCAGGAAGAACATGGGCACCAGCGACGCTTCAAAGAACAGATAGAAAAGGAGCAGATCGAGTGAAACAAAGACGCCGATCATCGCGCCTTCAAGCAGCAGGAGAAAGATGTAGTACGAGAGCTGTCGCTTCTTGATGGCGGTCCAGCTGGAAAGGACGGCAATCGGCAGCAACAGCGTGGTCAAGAGCACGAGCCAAAGGCTGATGCCATCGACACCAATGTGATAACGCGCTCCAATCGCTCCCACCCAGGTGATGTTCTGTTCGAACCGGAACTCTGCCGCGCCAGCGCCAGTACCGCTAAGCAGCAACAAGGAAATCAGGAAGGTGGCTGCCGTAAAAGCAAACGCAATCCATTTGTAGTGCGACTCGCTCTTGCCTGGCGCAAAACTGTAGCCAGCGGCCACCAAGGTTCCGATGACGGGAAGAAGAATCAGAGCAGTTAACAGATATTGCTGCATAGCTAACGGACCAAAGCCGGGAAACTGACGCCGAAGTAGGCGAAAACTCCGATAATAACGAGAGCACCCACGAGAATAATCGCGGCGTAGGCGCGAACAAACCCGCCCTGCATGTGACGAATAAGTCGGCCACCCTCAATGACTGAGTCGCCCAGCGAATGTAAGAATCCGTCGATCACGCCCTGGTCAAAGAGCTTCCAGAGACCCTCGCGTGATCCGACGACTATTGGAGTGATAATCGCGGCGTCGTAGATCTCGTCAACGTAGTATTTGTTCTCGAGCACCCGAGGCATCTGCAGGAGTGGCCGCTTACGAAAGATCATCCAACCCAGAGCGATACCCGATGCAGCGATCAGAACCGAAACCAATGCGAGCAAGCGCTCCATCCGGATTTCCTCCGGCGAGTGCTCGTGTTTACCAGCCCCCACTTCTGCAGACTCATCGAGAGCATGAACCGGAGGCGCACCGTCCACCGCCTGCGGCGCCGGTGACAACCAGCCAATCTCGCCTGTCGGATTGCTGGGAGGTCCATGTTGACCTTCACCGGGGACTGCGCTGACTACCGGCTCAAGAGTCTGCTCAATGTAGTTCACCGGATGATTGCTGAAGAGTGAGCCAAGCGCGTAGGGCACGCCGATGAAGCCGCCGACCGTGGATAGCACTGCGAGGACGATCAACGGCACAGTCATAACCCACGGTGACTCGTGCGGTTCATGCACGCCGTGATGCTCGGACTCGTGGCTGGAGTCATGTTCTGCTGCGGCGTGACCGACATGTTTCTCTCGGAATCGTTCCGATCCCCAAAACGTCATGACCATCATCCGCGTCATATAGACCGCAGTGAGAAGCGCGGTGATTGCGCCGATAAACCAGAGGAACTTGCTCCAGGCGGGACTTGGAAGACTGAAGCCACCGGCGCTCCATGCTTTCCAAAGAATCTCGTCTTTAGAGAAGAACCCGGCGAAGATCGGAATGCCGGAAATCGCCAGCCACCCGGTAAACATCGTCGCGAAAGTAATCGGCATGTACTTCTTCAGACCGCCCATCCGTCGCATGTCCTGTTCGTGATGCATGCCGTGAATCACAGAGCCGGAACCAAGGAACAGGAGCGCCTTGAAGAACGCGTGCGTGATCACGTGGAAGATCGCGGCCGTGAAGGCCCCCAGGCCGCACGCCAGGAACATGTAACCAAGCTGTGAGACAGTCGAGTAAGCAAGTACTTTCTTGATGTCGTTCTGGGCAATGCCGATCGTCGCCGCAAAGATCGCGGTTGCGGCGCCGATGATCGCGACGATGAACATTGCCGTCGGCGCATGCGTGTAGATCGCCGAACAGCGAACGATCATGTAGACGCCGGCAGTCACCATTGTCGCGGCATGAATCAACGCGGACACGGGAGTGGGTCCGGCCATCGCGTCCGGCAGCCAGACGTAGAGTGGAATCTGTGCACTCTTGCCCGCGGCGCCGATAAAAAGAAGAATCGCCACCGACGTTAAGCCGCCGGCGAAGAGCGCCTGCCAGGTGAACGGATCGACGCTCATGCCGGCGATAAGCTGTAAGGCGCTCGTGACACCGTGTTCCGGCCGGGTGAAGAAGCTGACCGAACCCGTCAGGAAAAAGACCAACATCAATCCCAGCACGAAACCCCAGTCGCCCACTCGGTTCGTGATGAACGCTTTCTTCGCGGCGTCTCCCGCTTCCTTGCGGTCGGTGTAGTACCCAATCAGTAGGTAGGAACAGAGTCCTACTCCTTCCCAACCGACAAACATGAGCAGGAAGTTGTCCGCGAGGACAAGCGTGAGCATCGCGAACATGAACAGATTTAGATAAGCGAAGAATCGGTAGAAGCCGGCGTCCTTGTGCATGTAGCCGACAGCAAACATGTGAATCAGGAAGCCGATGAAAGTTACAAAGAGCGCGTAAGTGCCGCTCAGTCGATCCATCGCGAGACCGAAGTCGGCGCGGAAGCGGCCTACCTGAATCCAGGTCCAAAGGTGATCGAAGACCGGCTCGCTGGAGCGGAGCGCCCCGCCGGGTTTGAAGGCGAGATAAAAAGCAACGAGGGTGGAGACGCCGACTGACGCGCAGGCGATTAATCCGATCGCTTTCTCGCTGCGCAGTCGCCGGCCCACAAACCAGTTGATGGCGGCGCCGGCAAGCGGAGCGAAGATAATTAAACTTAGAAGATTATTCTCGTGCACTGAATCTTCCTACAAAACAGGTCCAAGTCGTGTACTTGGATCTTAGTACTTTGTTCTTCGTCCTGATTGCCGTTGGTCCCGAGCTTTCAGACCTGAACCCACTAAGCACAAAGTACAAAGCACCAGGTACTAAGCTCTAAAGCTTTAAGATGCTCGCATCATCCACATCGAGTGATTCACGATTTCGAAAGATAGCGATAATAATTCCGAGTCCAACAGCAGCCTCCGCCGCAGCCACCGTCATCACGATGAAAACAAAGAGCTGACCGGTGACATTCTGGAAGAAACTGGAGAAGGCAACGAACGTCAGGTTCACTGCATTCAGCATCAGTTCAATGCACATGAACATAGCGATCACGTTCTTCCGAATGATTACGCCGACAACCCCAATCGTAAAAAGGATGGCGGAAAGCGCCAGATACCATGAAAGATGTGGTCCCATAAAATTAGTCTCGCCCGTCCTGCCTGCTGCGCCGGTTAACGCCAAGGAGGCGCGCGGCTTCCGCAGTCGAATTCGTTTCCACAGCAGTTGTTTCGTCCAGTGAGCGGGAGTTGACGATATTCATTGCCAGCACTTGAGCGCCCGGAACCACCCGCGTTGTTGACGAGATTGTATTGGTGCGCCGGGCCAACGACATCGCCCCAACGATTGCCATCAACAATAAGACGGAGGTGATCTCGAATGGCAGCAGATACTCGGTAAAGAGCCCGACTCCTATCGACCTGGTCAACCCGACATTCGAAGCGCCGCCGCGCGGCGTGTAAGGTGAGGCATCGACTGAATAAAGGATGAAGGCCGCTTCGGCGATCAGCACGGTGGCAAGCACGAGCGCGGTGGGAACAAGAAAGCTAAGACGTTTGCGACGCGGTTCTTCGTCCTCAACGTTCAGCAGCATGATTACGAAGACCACCAGAACCATGATCGCGCCGGCATAGACAATTACCTGAACTGCGGCGATGAAAGGCGCCGCGAGCATCACGTAGAGGCAGGCCAACGAAAGCAATACGCCGATTAGGGAGATGGCGCTGTAGAGAGGATTGCGCTGGGCCACCATTCCGATAGCGCAGCCGATCGCGAGTCCGGCAAAAAGAATGAAGAGGAGACTGGTAATCATGCTACTTGCCGAGTAAGTACATCAATGTTGCCGTGATCAGAATGTTGAAGATCGCAAGCGGCACCAAAACTTTCCAACCGAAATCCATTAGCTGGTCGAAACGGAATCTTGGCAACGTGCCGCGCAGCCAGATGTACAGGAATAGGAAGAACACAATCTTCGCAGCGAAGTAAAAAACTCCGAGGATCGGAAACTGCGCGACGCCCGGGCCATTCCAGCCACCGAGAAAGAGCGTGGTGGCGAGCATCGACACGGTGATCATGTTGATGTACTCGGCATTGAAAAACAGCAGGAACTTTATCGAGCTGTATTCAGTGTGGAATCCGGCTACGAGTTCAGTCTCGGCTTCAGGCAGGTCAAAAGGGACGCGGTTGGTCTCAGCAATAGCCGAGATCAAATAGATGATGAAGCCGAGCGGTTGGTAGAGGATGTTCCAATTCATTCCGAACCAGCCGGACTGCTGCTCGACTATGCTGTAGAGATCCAGAGTGCCCGACATCAGGATCACGCCGATCAGTGAAAGCCCGAGCGAAAGTTCATATGAGATCATCTGCGCGGACGACCGCAGACCGCCCATCAGACTATATTTGTTGTTCGACGACCATCCTGCCAGCGCAATGCCGTAGACGCCCACCGACGTAACGCCCAGCACGTACAGCAGCGCAACATCAAAGCGAGCGATGACCAGCGGAAACGAACCCAGAAAGGGAAGCGTGATGGTTGGCCCAAATGGGTAGACGGCAATGGCCATGATGGCCGTAACGACGGCAATCATCGGGGCCAGCAAGAAAACGAACTTAATCGACTGATCGGGGACCAGGTCTTCCTTCATCATGGTTTTGATGAAATCAGCAAACGGCTGCAGCAGGCCGAAATAACCGACGCGATTGGGACCGACGCGCCCCTGGATGAAAGCGAGCACGCGACGTTCCCCGAGCACAGTGGCCGCCACGAGCAGCATGATCGCCAGGAAGGCGACAGTGATCGCCGCGATCACAACTACCGAGTGAATGATTGGGTTAGTCCAGTCCATCAAGGATTGCCGATTGGCGATTGCTGATTTGCAGTTGTCAGCGCGTCAGAGCTCAGTTAGTCACCTGTTAGATCGTTGTTCTTAATCCACCCTCATGCTTATCCGTACAATCCAGGTTGGACCACATCGCCTCGCCTAATATTCCAACCTGGTCGAGTCACCAATCGCCAATCGGCAATCGCCAATCGGTTCAGTCTCCGGACGCGGCTGCGTCAACGCGCAAACGGTCGTCGATCGTTATCTGATAAAGGGGGGAAATATTGACGTCCGCCGGCCGCGGATTACCCTCAGCCAGGAGGTGGAACTGCGCTACTTTGCCGGTCAGCGTGCCGATCTTGAAAAGCTCGTGCCCCACCTTCGGAGTTTCCGTGTGCTTCTGGCCCGCATCTGGTAACGCATCGACGATCTCGGCAAGGCGTCGCTCAACTGTCGTCAAATCCGTTTCGCCGGCAAGCGCGTGGTTTACCTGCACGGGACTGGACTCATCTTTCAACGCGGGGTATCGCAGACCGTTGTAAGCAGGGATCCGTTCTCCGATTTGTCTGAACACGGCGCTTGATGACATTTCAAAGCCAAAGTCCACGCCAAGTTCATGCGCCAGTTGTGCGGTGATAATCCAATCGGGTTTCGCACTGTGCACCGGAGGAATCGATTGCCGTACGCGCTGGACCAGGCCATCGTTGTTCGTGAACGTGCCATCAACTTCTGCAAATGAAGCTGCAGGAAGCACGACATCGGCGAACGCCGTGGTGGCAGTTTCGAAAAGCTCCTGCACGACCAGAAAGTCCAGTCTGCTGAGAGACTCTTCACGGCCGCGCAACTCTGCACCACGAAAACTACCAACGACGTACAGCGCGCGGACCGCATCGCCCGCCGCATCGAGGATCTGCTCGGCATTCATCTGGCCGTTCATCATGCCCATGTCGTGGGCTCCGACGCTGTTGTTATAGATCGGTAGCGGGTGCAGCAAGACGCGCCGGCCTTCAGCGCCAAGAGAGTAAGGCAGTTGCGCAATCGCCGCCTGGGCTTCTGCCCCTAGCTCGCCACCGAACATGATCACCAGATCGCCCTTTGTGTCTCTAATCGTCTGGCGCAGCGTCTCAAGATCTTTCCCTTCCACATCCATCTTGCGTGACACGCTCTGATCGTTTGCGGACGAGCGCAACGCCAGTGCCGCTGCGTCGAGCGTACCGGGACTGATGTGGATGAACTGGGAAGCCTGTTCGGTAAGCCGGATGGGAACCTCGTTGATCACGATGAGCTTAGCGCCACCATTTCGCACAGCCTGCCGGATCTGTTTTCCTGTGAGCGGTTGTAACTCTTCGGGCTCACCGCCGAGTAGAAGGAGCGTCCCCGCGTGACGAATATCGTGGTGCGTCGCGAGGGGCCCACCGAGATTGTCAAAGAACGGCTTTAAGCTGAATGCATCCGTCGTCGTATAGTTCTCTGTTCCCACTAATTCGGTCGCAAATTTGTAGAGCGTGTACAGCGCTTCGTTAGTCAACCTTGGGCTGCCGACGATCGCGAGAGAATTGTTACCGTTGGCTTCAGCCACGGCATCAAGCTTCTGCGCGACGTGGCGAATCGCTTCGTCCCATGTCGCGGGAATCAGTTTGCCACCCTTCTTATAGCGAATCAGCGGCGTGCGGATCCGGTCCTGGTGATTGACGAAGGGGTGACCGAAGCGACCCTTGATGCAGAGAAACTCGCCGTTGAGGCCGTTGACGTAACGGTCGCGCGCAACGATGCGTACGAGGTCACCGGACCGTGTTCCGAGGGACATCTGACATCCGTCAGAACAGAAGCTGCAGGTTGAAATCGTCTGGGCCAGTTCCCAGGGTCGAGCTTGATGACGGTAGGTAGCGTCTAGGAGTGTTCCGGTCGGACAGACTTCGATGCAGTTCCCACATTGCGAGCAGTCAAGCCAGCCGCCGTATGTTCCGATCACTGTGTTGGCGCCGCGTCCGCCGGCTTCAATAGCGTCTTCACCCATCCACTCATCGCACACTCGAGTGCAACGCTTACAGAGAATGCAACGCTGCGGATCGTTTGCGACCATTGGCGAAAGGAACTTCTCCGGGCGATAGTTCTTCTGCTCAATGAACCGCTCTTCGAGGTTGCCCCAATCGTACGCCATCTCCTGAAGCTCGCACTCGCCGCCACG
Organism: bacterium; assembly: GCA_040005515.1. Taxonomy (GTDB): domain Bacteria; phylum Acidobacteriota; class Blastocatellia; order Pyrinomonadales; family Pyrinomonadaceae; genus PSRF01. The sequence continues at coordinate 17,009 of JBDTYQ010000036.1, read as the reverse complement.
ATCGCACACTGGGCAATCGAGCGGATGGTTAGCGAGCAGGAATTCCATCATTCCGCGTTGGGCCTTTTCCACTTCTTCACTCTGAGTGGTGACGACCATGCCGTCGGTGCAGATGATCGTGCACGAGGTTTGGAGCTTCGGCATCTTCTCGATGCGCACCAGGCACATGCGACATGACGCCTGCAACGCGAGGTCTGCGTAATAGCAGAACGAAGGGATATCGAAGCCCTTCTCACGACACACATCAATCAACCGCGCACCCTTGGGCACTTGGAAGTTTTTGTTATTGATCGTAACTTTTATTGACTCAGTGGACATTAGTGACCGTGTTTTTTAGTCGTGTCAGCTGCGAGCTAAAGACTTCGTATCTACGTTACTTCAGAACCCGTTTGAACCAGGTGCTTCCTGAAATCCTCCGGGAATCGTTTGATCGCGGACTGAATCGGCCACGCCGCCGCATCGCCCAGGGGACAAAAGGACTTGCCTTCAATGTTGTCGCAGAGGTCGAGCATTAACTTGGCGTCGCCAGGTAGTCCCTTTCCGGCTGCAATCCTGCGAAATACTTTCACGAGCCAATCCGTGCCTTCGCGGCAGGGCGTGCACCAGCCGCACGATTCATGTTTGTAAAACTCAGTCAGGTTCCTGGTCGACTCGAATATGTCGACTGTCTCATCCATAACGATGAAACCGCCGGAGCCGACACTCGATCCCCCCGCTACTAATCCTTCGTAATCCATTCGCACATCTTTGCCGATGATATCGTCCGCACGCATGATGTAGACCGATGAGCCACCAGGGATCACCGCCTTGAGTTTCTTGCCGTTCGAAATTCCCTGGCAGTCTTCCATAATGAACTTTTCCATGTCGTCATAGCCCATCGGCAACTCATAGACGCCGGGGCGATTGACATGGCCGGAGACGGACCAGAGCTTGGTGCCACCACTCTTCTCCGTGCCGAGTTTTTGATAAGCCTCGCCGCCCATCCGGATAATGTCAGGCACCGCTGTTAGCGTTTCCACATTATTGACGACCGTGGGACACGCATAGAGACCCGAGACAGCAGGGAAGGGCGGTTTCATTCTTGGATGACCGCGCATTCCTTCAAGCGAGCTGAGCAGTGCGGTCTCTTCCCCGCAGATGTAAGCTCCCGCACCCGTGTGTGTATAGATCTCCGACGAAAATTGCGACTTCAGAATGTTTTGGCCCAGCAGTCCCGCTGTGCGTGCTTCGTCAAGCGCCACGTCCATGATGTCGATTAGGTAGTGATACTCACCGCGGGTATAGATGTAATTTGTTTTGGCTCCAAGTGCGTATGCCGCGATCAGCATGCCCTCTATCAACAGGTGGGGATCGCGCTCCATCAGATAGCGATCCTTAAAGGTGCCGGGCTCCGATTCATCTGCATTGCAGACGACGTACTTAGGCTTTGGAGAATCCTTGGGGACAAAACTCCATTTCATGCCGGTGGGAAAACCAGCGCCCCCGCGTCCACGTAACGCGGACTTCTTCACTTCATTGATGACATCGTCGGGCGACATGGAGGTGAGCACTTTCTGCAGCGCTTCATATCCGCCGTTGCGCCGGTACACGTCAAGAGTTTTCGAGTTCTCAAGGTGAACTCGTCTCAGCTGCAGCGGTTCACATCCGATGGCGCCAATAAACATTAGAATACTCTCGTTGCTAATCTCAATTTCCGAATTTCACCGCTCCGTCCTTACGGCAACGAATCGAGAAGCTGATCTACTTTCTTGGGGGTCAGGCTCTCGTGATAATCAAATCCAATCTGGAACATCGGCGCGGTACCGCACGAGCCAAGGCACTCGACAAGCGATACAGTGAAACGCCCATCGGCAGTTGTTTCGCCCGGTTTGATCCCGAGCTTCCTGCAAACATGTTCCGTGATTCGCGGCTCTCCCATGATCTTGCAGGAAAGAGTCTTGCAAATCTGAATGTGATACTTGCCAACCGGCTCCGTCTGGAGCATCGAATAAAAGGTTGCAACCTCCCAGATGTCAGTAATGCGAAGGGCAAGTCGCTTTGCCAGGTACGCAACTCCCGGCGGATCCAGGTAGCCCCGTTCCCGCTGCACGATGAACATCAGTGGCAAGATCGCAGAACGCGCCACCGGATACTTAGCGAAGTGCCAATCGATCTCGGCCTCTACCTTGGAGGAGAAGGTCGCCGGCGGCTCCGGGATATCGACCGGTTGCGACAGGGGTTGGATCTGTGTCAACTGTGAACTCATTTTCAATGCAGCGGCCTTAGGTCCAGGGACTTAGGCCTTTGGTCTGACGATCAATTCATTTAGGTCATTCGCAAGGCAACAAAGACCAAAACCCAAACCAGCACCTATCGATCAATCTCTCCCAGCACAATATCGAGCGAGCCGATGATCGCCACGATATCCGCAATCATCGCGCCTTCAGCCATCTGCGGCAGCGCAGACAAGTTTACAAAGCTCGGACCGCGGAAATGGACCCGTGTGGGCTTCGCAGTCCCATCAGACTTAACATAGACACCCAGTTCGCCCTTTGAAGCTTCGATTGGAAAGTAGACTTCTCCTTCCGGAACTTCGAACCCCTCGGCAACGATCAGGAAGTGATGAATCAGAGCGTCCATGTGGCGCTTCACTGCTTCCCGATCGGGCAAAACTACCTTCGGTGCGTCTGCCTTCACCGGGCCTGGTCGCAAGCGGCCAAGCGCCTGTGCAACGATCTTGTGCGACTCCTTCATCTCGCGCATGCGCACGATGTATCGCGCCCAGACGTCGCCATCGGTCTCAACCGGAACTTCGAAGTCGTAGTGTTCATACCCGGTATAAGGATTCGCACGTCGGATATCGAGATTCACTCCGCTGCCGCGTAGGCAGGGCCCTGAGAGACCCCAGTCAATCGCATCGGCCGCTGAGATCACACCCACACCCTGCGTGCGCTTCTGAAAAATCCTGTTGCCTGTGAGCAACGTGTGAAACTCATCAACCGACTTCAGGAAGCCGTCCTGGAATTGCTGGACGCGCCGCTCGAAGCCCGCGGGAAGATCCATCATCAAGCCGCCAATGCGAAAGTAAGAAGGCGTGAGCCTGCCACCGGAAGCGGCTTCAATGAGATTCAGAATCTTCTCTCGCTCGCGGAAGCAATAGAAGAAAACCGTCATCGCCCCGATGTCCAAAGCGTGAGTGCCGAGCCAAACGAGGTGTGAAGCGATTCTTTGCAGCTCGCACATAAGCACGCGAATGGTCTGGGCGCGTTCGGGAATCTCAAGCTCCAGAAGTTTCTCTACAGCCATCACATAAGCGAGGTTGTTCCCGAGTGGATTGAGGTAATCCATCCGGTCCGTAATCACGATCCCTTGCTGATACTTCTTATATTCAAAGAGCTTCTCCATCCCGGTATGGAGATAGCCGATGTCCGGCGTTGCTTTGACAACCATTTCGCCGTCAAGCACGAGCTCAAGACGCAGCACTCCATGCGTCGACGGATGCTGCGGCCCCATCGAGATCGTCATCTGTGTGTCGAGCGGGCGATCGACAACTTCGAACTGCGGCGGAATAACGGCGGAACTCATTGTTCAGTGTCCTACGTTCATCGTTCAGAGTCCCCAGGTCCAACGGCAGCGAACTGAGTTGGACGGCGGACGTTCGGCGACGCACTACTTAAGGCTGTAAGGCTCATAACCACGCAACGGAAAATCCTTACGCAAAGCGTGTCCCTGCCAATCCTCTGGCAGCAGAATGCGCCGTAGGTCCGGATGTCCGTCAAACACAATCCCAAAAAGATCAAAGGTTTCCCGCTCGTGCCAGTTTGCAGTTCGCCAAACTCCAGTGACCGTCGGTACACGCGGAGAGTCATCAGCAACGAGCACCTTCAAGCGCAGTCGATGGTACTGAGAGGTCGAAAATAAGTGGTAGTTGACTTCGAAGCGTGGTTCTTCCTCGGGTCCGCGATCGACGCCGCAGAGATCCGCAAGGAAGTCGAACTGCCAGTCTGCTCCTGACTTCAGGGCGGTGCACACTTCGACAATATGATCGTGCGGCACCACGGCGGTCACCTCTCCGTGAGCCTCGACCACCTCGATGATCCATCCTGCGTGATCACGCTGGAACGCGGCCACAATTTGGGACGGCGTAAGTTTTTGGTTTGAACTTGGCAGGGCTTGCTCCGCCGGAGCAACTTCGTTATTTGACTCAGTTGGCATCAAGCAATGACATCCGTGCTGGACTAGGAAGATCGCCGGCGTTCGTGTTTGGAGGCAATGGTGTAGGGGCGCGCTTCAGCAGCGACATTTTGGTCCACGGTTGATCCATCGGTTATGGGCAAAGTGCCAGGAGTGAAAGCGTCCTGCGCCTCCTCGTCACGAATGTCCTTCCGATCCCGCGATGTCTCTTTCATCACCTTGTCCTGTAACATCATCACCGCGTGAATCAACATCTCCGGTCGTGGAGGGCAGCCGGGGATATAAACATCCACAGGCACGATCTTATCGACGCCCTGGACGATGGCATAGTTATCAAAGACACCTCCCGATGTAGCGCAGGCTCCCATCGAAATCACCCATTTTGGTTCAGGCATCTGATCGTAAATGCGTCGCAGGACCGGCGCCATCTTGCGGGAAACGCGGCCCGAAACAATCATCACATCGGCCTGGCGCGGACTGGCGCGAAAAACTTCCGAGCCGAATCGCGCCAGATCGTTACGAGAAGATGTCGCGTTCATCATCTCGATTGCGCAACAGGCAAGGCCAAACGTCGCCGGCCATAGTGATGATTTTCGCGCCCAGTTGATTAGCGAATCCAGGCGCGTCGTCAAGACTTCAGGTAGAGCCTGCGCGATGATGTTTTCGAGACCCATAAACTCCTTACGCTGCGTTGCGACGTTCATCGAACTGCCGCTCTTCCAGATCCGCGAGCACCCGGCCCTCCGCCTCAGCTTCCCTGCGCGCGCGATCGCTCCAGTCAAATGCGCCTTTCTTCAAAACGTAAACATATCCAGCCAGCAGCATTCCGATAAAGATGATCATCTCGAAGAAGACGAGATTTCGCAGGCCGTACGCGGGGCTCGACAGAGTTTTGAAGACAACTGCCCAGGGCACTAGAAAGATGACTTCAATGTCGAACAGGATGAAGAGCATTGCAATCAGGTAGAACTTTACTGAGAACCGCTGGTGCGCTGATCCAACAGGATCTTTCCCGCACTCGTACGGCATCATCTTCGTCCTTGTGCGTTTTCGCTGGCCGATGAATTGGGAAATGAAGATATTGCCGACGGCGAAGCCGGCAGCGACGACGAAGATCAGAAGGATGGGCAGATAGTCGTAAAGCTGAAACGGCATCAGGATCTCAGGAGCAACCTCTCGTCAGCCAGACCAAGCCACGTCGGAAGCCGTTGCTGCCGGCAACTAACGCGCACCAGAAGATTGAGAATCATTGTACAAGCCGAATCGTAGTCGAAGTGATCAAGGGTGTCAAGCAACGTGATCGCTGAGAAATCCGTGACGAAAATGATATTTGACCGTGCAAAAAAGCATGTGTTACCGTCGGGTGAGCCGCAGCTATAGTGACACCGTTCAGCGTCTGCAACGAGGATCGTCATTCCGACTTTACGACATTGATAACTGGTTACAATACGGATATTGAACATGGTGGCGTCGTCTATCATGTGCAAACTGAAGACAAGGGACTTGAAACGCCTCTGATCCTTTCACTCGTCTATGCAGGCGGAGCGATTCTCGCCAGCAAGCGAACGCGATACGAAGACCTCATTGCTTCGGGTTTCACTGACGAGGCCCTTTCTGAACGAGTCACGCGACAACACAAGCTGATCTGTGCCGCGATCCACGCAGGCCGGCTCGCGGATCTCAAGCGCATGGCGCATGCAGGCGAAACTTTGGCGGAAGCCGAACAGATCCCTGAAGTAGAAGCCGAAGCGCCGGCTCAGGTTGAATACAAAACGCCGCCTAAGACTAAGGCCAGGGCGCCCGCTCAGGTTAAGCCCAAGGTGCCGGCTCGGGTTGAGCTTAAATCGCCGCCCTTTGTAATCGAAGTTGAAGTGCCGGTTACAGAGATACCCAGGATCGAAATCACGGACCGTGTCCAAGAGCGCGAAGATGCACTTGCGGCTGAGTCTGCTACCGAGGCTGCTCGCGAAGCGGCGCGTCAAGCTGCTGTAGAAGCTACTGACGTGACTGCTGAAGAAGTTGTGGAAGGAGCGGGGCCAATTCCGCCAACCGCCCTTCCCTACACTATTAACGATCCCCGTCACGACTCAGTCATGGGTGAAGTGATAACAGGTGCGGATGGGCTCCGCGTGACTTTGCTTGACGAGAAGGAATTCCACTCGGGCGAAGCTGCGACTCTTCGGATTATGGTGAGTTACGTTTCCGCGTCACACGAGAGGCCGATCGCTGACGCGTCGGTCTCCGTAAAGGTGCTGGGAACAGTGTTTCGTCCAAAGTTAATGTCCGCCAGAACACAAGAGGACGGCGTCGCGGTTGTGCAAACTCAGATTCCTGAATTCACATCAGGACGAGCGGCGATATTGATACGCGTTTCCGCTAACGGCAGTGAGAATGAGCTGCGACGTGTCATCGTTCCAGGATGAACGAGGATGGAATCACTTGTGGGTCCAAATCAACGGTGAAAAGCGTGAAGTGGCGGAAGGTCTTCCGCTCGACAGTTTGATAAAAACCCTAAACCTCACTCCCGAAAGAATCGCTACCGAACTGAATCACAGAGTAGTGCGCCGCTCCGAATGGTCCGCTACCGTGCTGAGGGAAGATGACCGCATCGAGATTGTGCACTTCGTCGGTGGCGGAGCAGGGTTTGATACTTAACCCTGGCGGGAGTTAGAAAGTCTTCCATCATCAGCGTACAATCACAACGGGTTGGAGTCGCGACTTCCATCATCAACATCTTAATTATCGCAGCACTGTTGGCGATCGGCGCCTACCAGCTGCTAATCAATAAACACTTTTGGGGCCCGAAGGGTGCTCCGAAAACGAATGACAAGCGACAAGGTCGGTAACGTCAGCCGGCAGAAAGCAATTCTACTAGCGGAGATTCTTATCCATGTCGACAGCAGTACTGGCTCAAGCTGACAGTTTCGAGATTGCCGGCCGCACTTTCACCTCACGACTGATCATCGGCACCGGAAAATATCGCAGTAATGAAGAAATGAAGGGCGCCCATCGGGCGTCGGGCGCGGAGATGGTGACAGTCGCCGTCCGTCGCGTGCCGCTTGATCGCTCAGCCGAATCATTTCTCGACCACCTGGATCCACGTCTGGAACTGCTGCCTAACACTGCCGGATGCTATTCGGCTGAGGAAGCGATCCGCACTGCTCGCCTCGCGCGCGAAGCTTTGAATACGGAACTGATCAAGTTGGAAGTGATCGGCGACCAGACAACACTGTTTCCCGACAACGAGCAGACTCTCGAGGCTGCCCGCGTCCTCGTAAAGGAAGGCTTTGTCGTCTTGCCTTATTTCACCGACGATTTGATCATGGCGAGGAAACTTCTGGATGCAGGTTGTCCTGCCGTGATGCCCCTTGCCGCTCCAATCGGGTCAGGGCTGGGCGTGCAGAATCCGGCAAATCTCAGAATCATGCGCGAGCAACTCCCGAATGCGATCATCATCGTCGATGCCGGTGTCGGCACAGCGAGTGATGCAGCGATTGCGATGGAACTCGGCGCTGATGCAGTACTCATGAACACAGCGATTGCGGAAGCGCAGGACCCGTCAAAGATGGCTGAGGCAATGAAACTGGCGATCGCCGCAGGGCGCCTTGCCTACCTCGCGGGCCGAATGCCGAAACGGCTCTATGCCAGCGCTTCAAGCCCGTTAACTGGCGTTATCAGATAACCGCACTCACCGGGCATCTTCAAGCGGTTGATTGGTATCCGATCCTTTCATTCGATCAACATCTCCAACAAGCGGACCAATTTACGCACTGTTCCCAGAAGCTTTAAGGTCGGATCCTGCAAGTCGCTTCTCGGCGACTACAAATCGAATCATGTTGAAGGTAATGCTTTCGGATAGCGCCTCGCGAATGGGTTTTAGCTTTTCGGTTCCGTGGGCGGCAATCGCCCTTTCAATCTCCGAGCGATGGACATCTGGGACAAGTCTCGAGAGGTTGACGGTCAGCCCGGCAGAAATACATTCGACCAGATGGCCTTCAATAGTATTTGTTACGAGCCCACGTTGTGCGGCAATCTCACTCACGGAGTGTCCTTCATTGAAGAGGGTATACGTTTGCAATGCCGTAGGCGGCAGTGGCAAGTCCTGCTCGTCTTTGTTGACTTGAACGCCTTGGGGCAAAGCCAGCTCGACTTGTTCGCGCTCGCGCATCACGCGGTCACCAAGTTCGGTGATTGAGACCGTCGGATATTCGCCCCGACTCAAACGCAGACAGCGTGCGACCAACAGGGCATCGATATAGGTAACGATGTCCTCGGCGCGCATCTCCTTGAGTAGTCCATAAGTTGATAGCTCATTCAAATGCGCCTGCATCACATTCTTCGCCGCCGATCCGCGCAAGGTACCGGCGAGCACTTTCTTCCCAAATTTTCCTTTCATCCGTGCCGCACAGGCGAGAATCTTCCTTACCCGCAGAGCCTCGGCTTCAGAAAGGGCCCGTGGGTTATCAGTCTCAGCCAATGTCGCTCGTCCTTTGCGCTGCTTGGTTCTCGGTAACTCCTCCAATAGTTCGGTGCTATTGAGCGAACTCTTTACGGCGCTTTGCGGGGCGCAGTTGCCGCAGCTACCACACTGCGCCGGATGATGTGGATCGCCGAAGTAGTCGAGGATGTGAGCGCGAAAGCAATGCTCTGTGTAACAGAACTCGATCATCTCTCGAAGCTTGCGTCGCTCCAGTGCCGCGCGGCGTGAAACATCTTCGGAGCTGATACGCAGCTTATCGGGAGCGACACTGTCAAGCATAAGGATGCTGCGGTGGCGCTGCTTCGCTTTCCCAGTTGCCGCTGCTGCAGTTGTCGATTCAGTTTGAGTTTTCGCCCACGGCGGTTCTCGGCTGGTTTGCGAAGCGGCGGCAGGACCTCGGTTGCCCGCAACGCGATCGATATGCCCTGCACGCTCAAGCAGGTAGAGGGCGGACTGGACTGCCAGCTCGTTCCTTAGGTCAGCGCGCTTGGCAATCTCAGAAGTTGCAAGCTCAATACGATTCTGTCCGGTCGCGAGGAGGGCGGCATAAACGTCCTTGACCACATCCGGAGTTGGATAGGAACCCTCAATGAAGAAGTCGTGTGTGTTCTTGTCCGCGTAGTTGAAAAACAGAACGCAGGAAGAAGGTAGGCCATCGCGACCCGCGCGTCCGATTTCCTGATAGTACGCCTCGATCGAGCCGGGCATTTGGTAATGCGCGACGAACCGTATGTCCGGTTTGTCGATGCCCATCCCAAACGCGTTGGTCGCGACAATCATCTGCGCTCGCCCGCTCATGAACTCGTCCTGCGCTCTTACACGAGCGGCATCACCCATGCCGGCATGGTACGCGGCAATGCTTAGTCCGAGACTCTGCAAACCGCCGGCAACCTGTTCCACAGCCTTCCGCGTAGAGGCGTAGATGATTCCGCTTCCGGCGTGCGCTTTCGCCAACCGCCGGATGCGCGCGATCTTCTCGCGTTCCTTCTCGGTATGGACGATATCAAGCGTCAGGTTAGGCCGGTCGAAGCCGCTAACGAAAGTTGCAGGCTTAACGAGTCCGAGTTGTTGAATGATGTCGTTGCGAACGTAAGGAGTGGCCGTTGCGGTTAGGGCGAGAGTCTGCGGCTTTGTCTGCGCGGTATTGAGTGATTGAATCACGCCTTTCAAACGCATGTAGTCCGGACGAAAGTCGTGACCCCAGGTAGAGATGCAGTGGGCTTCGTCGACAGCGAAAAGCGCGATCCGAACAGAACGGAGAGCTTCCACAAAGCGGGTGCTGCGAAACCTTTCCGGAGCAACATAAACCAGCTTGAAGTCACCACGAGCTAGAGCATCTATGCGTTGTCGTTGTTCGCCCGGATCTATCGAGCTGTTGATGAAAGTCGCCGGCAGCCCGCGCGCTCGGAGTGCATCAACTTGATCCTTCATGAGCGCAATCAAAGGAGAAACCACGAGGGTCGCGCCGCCGAGCATCATCGCGGGTAGCTGGTAGCAGAGTGATTTACCGCTGCCCGTAGGCATCACGACTACCGCGTCTTTCCCTTGCAGGATCGAGAGGATGACTTCGTGTTGCCCTGTGCGGAAGTCGTCAAATCCGAAGTGCCGGCGCAAAGATGTCAGGGCTTCTGTCATATCCAGCATGCGTCGGAGTCTAAGGTTTCAGATCCGAGCTAGCAAGTTGGCGAAATCACTGCGACGGAACATTGGCAGGACACGAAACGCTTGCGGTCGCCGAGTTACGCGGGGGCGCAGGATTTGTCACTACAGCAAAGTCAGCAGAGTTGGAGTTTGAATCAGAGCAGCTGTTGATTCGGCGCGCGGATTTTGTTGCGCCCAGTGCGGGAGTCGCCAGACCCTCTGCACAATTAGCCGCGCCATAGCCGACAAAGTCAGTAACGCTTAGTCCTAACGGACAACCGGTTCCGCTCAGCGACAAGGTGCCCGGCACGAGCGCCACTTTGCCGTCAGTCGCAGACATGTTGATTGAGCTTTGCGCGACGTCAGGAGGAGGAAGAGGGGAACCATTGGTGGTCCCGCCCGCCAGTCGGATCAAAAAGTATCGACCGGGAAGGAGAGTGCCCGTTGTCAGATCAAGCTTATTGCCAGTGCTAAAGTTTCCCGCTGCAGAAGCGTACTGAATCGAGTAAGGCGTGACGGAGAAGTCGACAGAACTACCTCGATTAAACAATTCCACAAAATCATTCTGGAATGTTGCGCCCGAATTGTTGCCGCCACCATAGATCTGCGTGATCACAAGCTGCCCAAAATCATCATTCTGGATCGTAGCGACGCCTTGGCTATTGCCGGGCAAAGCGCCTGAGAGATTCGAGACGTTCACAAGGAACGTTTCATTAGGTTCGATCTTCAGATCGCCGTTGACGATTATTGCAAACGAGTAAGAGAGACTGCCGGCTGGAATGGTCTCACCGCTAAGACTGCGCCGGACATAATCCTGATCTGCCGTAGTGGCTGTGCCGTCTGCTGTTTCAATATTAAATGACACCCCGGAAGGTGGCGCAGGGGCTGAGAGACTGACGTTGAAAGTAAACGCAGTCGCGCCGCTATTGCCCTCGTTGAGTGAGACATCGTCGATGCTTAGCGTCGGAAAAGGTGAGCTGATGTTGAGTAACGCCTGGCCCTCTATCCCACCGGCTGTCGCTCGGATCAATGCAGCGCCTGCTCCAAGAGCGGTTGCGTTTGTCGTTTGACCGGTGGCCGGCGCCAGCGAAACGCGAGCAGCGTCAGGCGAATCCCAAACGAAGGCCACGTTCGGCACTGGAATTTCCAAACCGCCGACGATCGCGAAGGCCTGGGCAGTGAATGTCTGGCTTGCGCCGATGTCAAGGGTAGGCATCGCCGGAGTAACTTCAATTCGGTTGAGTGTGAGCGATCCGAAAGGAATGCCATCGGAACGTGTCCCCGGCGAGAAGAGTCGCCCAGCTGCGTTACCGGCGGTAGTGTGGGGTACGAAGGGGCCTCCTGCCGATCCGATCGCAACATCGGCAAAGCGGGTAAGTGACTGAGCGCCCGGAGCAGCAACTGGATTTCCCGCACCATAAGCGAGGGAGTCGATCGTCACCTCGCCATTGGCATCGGGCAATATCACACGAATGATGTCGCTGTTGTCTCCGAGACTCAGTGAGCCAGTCGTGAAGATCAACGCGCCGCCGAACGCGGGATCACTTGCCGGAGGAAAACCGCCGCCGAAAATGATTACGGCGCGGCCAGGAGCCAAAACCGTGTTTTCAGGAAAGGTGAAGCGATGGCTGGTTGAATCGGCGATTACCACGCCCGCAATGTTGACCGGCGCGCTTGAGTTGTTGACCAGTTCAACGAACTCATCGTCGTCCGAGCTTCGTAACCCATCACGATTAGCGTCCCCCTCCACCACCGCTGTTGCCGCATTGTCGAGCGGCACCTGTGCAAGCGCCTCGTTGATCAGGAGGGGAACTTTCACACCTAACGACGCCGAGGCTGAAAGCATCGTCCCCGTGCCGCTGTCAGTTGTCGCGGTGATAGTAACGTTGGCTATGCCCACGCCGTGCGCTAAACCATTCGCTTCAATCGTGGCAATGCCGTTGTCGCTTGAACTCCAATTGATTAGTACTCCAATCAAAGCCTGGTCATTCTGATCGAAAGCCGTTGCCGTGAATTGCAAGGCGTCGCCGCGGTTGATCGCAGCAGACGCGGGTGCAATCTCGAGTCTGGTTACCCGCGGCGTAACTGTAATCCTCGAAGGACCACTGCTCACCATCGTCATGCCATCCACGGCTTGGGCAGAAATACTTGCCTGACCGCGATCGTGTCCCATCACAGTGGCGATTGTGATGCCGGTCAAGGGATCCTGAACTACTGAATCAACTGTCGCCACGTCAGTGTTGCTGGAGGTAATTGCCATCCTCGGCGGGATGAGTGATCTCCCGAATTCATCAAACGTCTGAGCCGTGAACTGTGTTGACTGGCCTGAGACAACGCTCACGGACGGGGGCGAAAGCGTCACGCTCGTTAGGTGGCCCAGGCAGTTGCCGAAGGGTGTCCCGTTACTCTTCGTTCCAGCAGAGAACTTTCGACCATCCGCTCCCGCTGCGCTCGTATGCTGGACGAAATTGCCGACCACATCCGGAGCACGTGTGAGTGACTGATTGTTGCCGCCGTCAAAACCGGTTGCGCCGCCGTAGCTAAACTCCGTTATCAGCTGGCCAGAAGCATCGCGTAACATGAGACTCAGACCGCCATTGGTTAGAGACAACCCTCCTGAAGAAGCATTGGCCACCTGCGCGCAGCCGAAGAGAGCTGACTGCGTGTCAAAAGCACCACCGCCAAAGACTACGATCGGTTCACCTCCGATCAGCAATGTGTTTTGCGCAAACGTGTGTCTTGTGATTTCGTTTGTGCTGTTCGACGCACGAGTGCGGACTGTCCAACCTGAGATATTCGCGGCGGCACCTTCCGCGTTCACGAGTTCAATAAACTCGTCGTCACTCGAGCTTCGCACCCCGTCATGATTCGCGTCGCCCTGCAGGCCGTCTGGTGGGTCCGCGAGCACCTCATTTAGCAAGACGTTCCGTGCTGAACCTCCTGTGAGTGTCAGCCGCACAGGATTGCTCGCGTAGGCATCCGAGCGTACGACAAGTTCGATAGTGCCCGCGCCGCGCAAGCTTACCGGAATGACGACATGAATTTCGTCGAGGCCGGGAAGAGCCAGGGAGGCGTTGACTGACTCGACTGCCAGGGCTTGCCCGCCCGCTCGAGCAGAGATCGGCAAACCCCTGCGAACGCCTGTGCAGAAAATCGACAGGCGCAGCCTGCCATCGCTCGGATCGAACGGCCCAGACTGCAGCGTGTCGGCGTTTAGAATTACTCCGTCGCCAGCTCCGTCACCAGACGTCGTGAAAATACCAGGGGCGGCGGGCAACACAACGACACTGGCGCGACTGCGATATCCATCTGCGTTACTGACCACCACCTCCCCACTGGCAAGTTCGGTGGCTGCAGGCACAACGAAATGCACTTCGGTGGGAGAAACGAACAGAACTTGTGCCGGCCTCCCGTTCACGGTCACAGCAGTTCCGTGGAGGTTCAAAGGAAACGCACCGGATGGCTGGCGGTCTGATTGTGAGGTCATATCCGAAAGGGCATTACCGCGGGCCACGGCAATGCTTCCCGGAGTGATCGCCTTCACGAGCGCAGGCTCCTTACCGAGCGAAGCCGCATTCAACACGGTCAACTCGCCAAACGGCGGCCGTCTCGCGGTTTCGCTGACGTAGATCTCTGAGTTGTTAGCGAAGTTGCTGCTTGAAACCGGACCGGAGATTACGCGCGGGAAGTTAAAGGCGACGAGGGAACCGTCGTCATTGAGTGAAGAAACTACTAGGGCTGTGGCGCTCGCCGACGCGGAAGTAACGCGTTCGAATTGAGCAGAAGGAATGTCGAACGTATAAAGCTCAACACTCTGGTCGGCATTGCCGCCTATTACGTTACGGCGGGTGGCGAAAGCGACGCGTGACCCGTCGCCACTAATCGTTGCTTGCAATGCGACGTCGTCTTCTTTAATACCCAGTGAAGTGATCTGCCGTGTCGTGTTCCGTCGACCGTCAAACAGGAAGACCTGGGAAGCGTGGTTTGCAGTCTCAGCGCTATACACGACCCTCTCTCCGTGGTCACTGATCGCCCGGCCGTAAGCCAACTGTAATGCTGGAAGACTTGCTGCGACTATCTGAACTGACGCCGCTCCCGAAAGATCCTGGAGGATGAGATCGCTTTCCGCATTTGCTGACATCCCGCTGTCTCGGATGTAGGCCACACGGTTACCCCCGCCGCTGATCTTTGCATCGCGACAACCGGCAATCCCAGACGAGTTCGTCAGCTGCGTAATTGCGCGAGTGTCAATATCGATGATGAAGATCTCGAGATTGGCGTCTGGGTTTTGATTCGTTAGATCGCGGTTTGACGAGAATGCGATCAGACGGCCATCATCAGATATCGAAGGCTGAAAGTTCCCTTGAGTAAGCCGCTCGCTCGGTTCTCCTGGGCGTGTCTCGGTAATCTGTCTCAACGCGGTGCCGTCGTAATAGAAGATTTCCGAGTTACCATCTCGATTAGTGCCGAGTGGATCGTCTTTAGAAGCAAACGCGATGCGCGATCCGTCCTGCGAGATTGCGGCGGCAACGGCGCGACTTAACGCGAGCTGAACGACAGTCGCAGTCTCTGCCGATAGCTCCGCACGCAAAGCATGAAAGCCGGTTCCGCCTCCTGCGCCCTCAGGATTCGACGTCGATTCAAAGACTACAAAGCGACCATCTCCGCTAATTGAAGGATTAAGATTAAGTATTTCCTCGCTGGTATTTGTCAGTCTATGCAGCGGAGAAGTTGAATCAGTCCTACCCGCCCCCACCAGGAAGACTGGTAAGGTAACAACTACGAAACAGAGGAAGGCGATGTGTGTGGGACGAAGCATGGTGAGGTTGCTCCCTGGTGTGATCGATGAGCTGGGCTTTTTCGCCTCTCATCTTCACATGCTCCTTTACTGAAGCCGCGCTATTATAGGAAGCCAATTAGGAACAGCAAGGTTCGGATGATCTTTAGGCCTGCGTGGGTTATGCCAGTACTCAAGCTATCTGTTTACGCAGGTATGTGAGGTTGATGAATGAAGATTCTATTTAGCGGGTCACACGGTCTCGTGGGAAGCGCTCTCATTAAGTCGCTGGAGCCAGAGGCCCACCAGATAGTGCGTTTGGTGCGTCACGCTTCAAATTCGGAGACGGAAGTTGAATGGAGTCCGGATCGCTACAGTATCGCGCTCGCGCGGCTTAATGACTTCGACGCAGTGGTCCACCTGGCGGGCGAGAGCATCGCCTCTGGCCGCTGGGATGAGGAGAAGAAACGGAAGATCCGCGAAAGCCGCGTAAAAGGTACGAGGCTTCTAAGTGACGCTCTCGCGAATCTGGTTCGTCCGCCGAAGGTATTGATCAGCGCGTCAGCCACCGGGTACTACGGTAATCGCGGCGATGAGCAACTGAATGAACAGAGCGCGCCCGGTAATGATTTTCTTTCCGAGGTCTGCGTCGAGTGGGAGAAGGCGACTGAATTCGCAAAAGAGAAGGGGATCCGTGTCGTCAATACGCGATTCGGAATTATTCTCGACAAAGAAGGAGGCGCGTTGGAAAAGATGCTGCCACCATTTCGCATGGGGCTTGGCGGCAGGGTCGGCAGCGGCAAACAATGGATGAGTTGGATCGCGCTCGACGATGTCGTGAATGCGATCAAGTTCGCGTTGACGAATGACGGGCTGAGCGGCCCGGTAAATTTTGTGGCGCCAAACCCTGTGACGAACGCGGAATTTACAAAAGCGCTCGGTCATGTGCTGTCGCGTCCCACGTTTTTCCCGATTCCCGAGTTCGGCGTGAAACTCGCGTTTGGTGAGATGGCGGATGCGTTGTTGCTATCCAGTCAACGAGTGCTGCCCTCGCGTTTAGAAGAAACCGGATTTCAGTTCCAACATTCGCAACTTCTCGGGGCGCTGCAAAAGATTTTGCAATAGCTAGGCGAAGGTCGGTCCCGCTGTCAGTTCCCACCTAATACGCATGTTGAGGGCTATGGCAGAGAATCAAGTCGGCTTTGCAACGAGGACGTCAAGTTGCCGGCCTTGTCCCAGATGACCGATGAGCTCTGGCAGAAGCTCGCCGCTTGGGCTCCATTCCATTGTTCGTAACCCGACGTCTTGATTGTCGCGAAAGGCGTCCATTCAGCTTTGCCTGCTTTCTGGCCCGGGAGAAACTGGCCGCACAACAAGTACTGCTCTGCTCCACTCTGAGTCATAACGTGCCCGATGCGCACATCACGAACGCGGAGAGAATCTGATCGCACGTTGCTATGAAAATCAGTAGCGGCTACCGTGAGTAAGAATTGTATGACTGAATCCATTGTTGCTTGCTTGGATTCAGGATCGGGCACCTGAGCGGGAGTCACCGTCAGCGGGCTCAAGATCGTAATCAGATCCGACTTCTCACCATAGAGCACATTCTTTATTTTCCAGCCGCCCTTACCATTGTGCATCTCAAACTTGATTCTATTCGGCTGGCCGAAGTTGCGAAAACTCACTACAACCGTAGCCTGATCACCTTGCACAACCGGCTTACCTATCTGGAAGTTTGTGATCTTCATATCCTGCGCGTTGTAGAGCGGGTCAAAGTCGAGATTCCCGACGTCCCCTTCCGGTGTTTCGGTAATGTCTTTCCAGATCAGGTCAGCAAGCGTCTGATCGAAGAATTTGTAGATGTACTTCTTGCCTTTGGCTTCAAAGACGCCGCCTCGTCCATTGTTGTGTACTCGGTATAACTCTCTGACGACACTA
>JBDTYQ010000035.1:0-34344 GCA_040005515.1 bacterium | reverse complement strand
CTGAAATGTACCAAGGTTTGGAATGCGACCTCATTGACGCTTGCCGGAACGAGGCAGTAGAATCCGCCCATGCTTCGGCGACTACCCGCATTCACTCTTCTGATTCCGTCAGTTCTCCTGGCTATCGCAGTCACCGTCCAGGGCCAACAGAGACCGCTGCTCACAGAAGATGTCGACATCATTCCCCCCGGCACGATGCGAATCGAGGCAGGCATCGATTTTCTCCAGGGTGCAAAGTATCCGGTTTCCGGACTCACTGGCGATCTCACGCGCGTTGGTGTGATTGGCATCAACATCGGTTTGGCTCCGAACGTAGAGTTTCAGATCGAAGGTGTCGCGCAGAATTTCCTTAGCATCAATACGCGCACAACTTCGGCGATTCCGCTCTCTCTTGCTGCGGGAACGAACTCAGCCAACGACACGGGCGACTTTACGCTCGCAACGAAAATCAAGCTGCGTGCTGAGACCAAACGCGGGCCATCGCTGGGATTTCGCTTCGGAGTGCAACTGCCGAACTCTAATCAGAGCCGCGGCATCGGGCTCAATCAAACGAACGCCTTCGGCTCGATCCTTGTCGGAAAGAAGTTTGGCAGAGACGGACGCTTCAACACATTCGGCAACCTCGGTATTGCGATTCTCACCGCTCCGACCACTCTGTTTTCACAGAACGACGTTCTCACTTATGGCTTGGCGGGAATTCTTCGTATCAACAAGCAGTTCAGTCTGGCAGGAGAGGTGAACGGCCGAGCGAATACGCGCCCGGGCAATGGGCCACTCGGCACCGAGTCCCAGGGCGAGGCCCGACTTGGTATGCAGATTCGCGCTTCGGGTCTGCGGTTCGACTTTGCCGGCATTAAAGGGCTGACCAGCTTCACACACAACTCCGGCGTCACTATCGGCGTTACCTACGACACCCCCTCAGTTTTCATCCCCGCGAAGTAATAAAACCGTCCGAGTTTGAAGTTTCGAGTTCTCCCTCCATCGATTAAGAGCCTCCAAGACCAAAGATCCAGGTTCAACTTGTCACCTGATATGTGAACTTGTAACTTGTGAGGCATGTTTGATTGGCTAAGTTTCGTGGGACGCTGGCTGGAGCAGTACGTGATCAGCATGCCGGTGTACATCGCAGCTCCAGCGATGGTGCTCATCGGAGCGCTCGATTCATCGCTTCTCTCGCTGCCTGAGATAAATGACTACCTGGTCGTCGGCCGCTGCTTCAAATACCCAACCTCAGTTTTCTTTTTTCCACTCTTCGCCGCCGCCGGTTCCGTCCTCGGCTGTTTGATGCTTTATACAATCATGCGCCGCGGCGGACAGGCAGTGCTGCGCAAACGCTTCAGGCCGGAGAGCATTGAACGCGTCGAGCGAGCGTATGCACGCTTCGGTATCCTGGCGATCGCGCTGCCCGCGATTCTTCCGCCACCTTTGCCGTTCAAAATTTTTGTCGCGACCGCGGGCACCCTTGAATATCCCCGTTGGAAGTTTCTTCTGACTGTGATGATTGCCCGATCCTTTAGGTATTACGTGGAAGGCATTCTCGCAGTCTTCTATGGCCGGCGAGTTTTATTGTTCCTGAGAGACAACGGCCTGGTTGTTCTCAGTATCGCGGCCTCAGCTGCGGTGCTGATAGTGCTAGTCTACCTGCTAATCAATCGTCGCAAAGTATTTCCTTTGCTGCCGTCCGGTCCGGAGTCGGACCAGATCTCAGAGAGTACGAAAGTAGTCGATCCGGCGAGTCCAACTGAGCCGACCCGAAATGAATAATGAGAGGATTAGTTTTTGAAGCTACTACCCCATCAAATTAGCAACGGCCTAACTCGTTTGACGGATTTTCTCGTCGCGTTTGGACCATTTGGACTCTTTGCTGTCGCCTTACTTGATTCGAGTTTCGTCCCATTGCCAAGCAGCGCAGACGCGCTGATGCTGCTCCTGACAACGGCGCATCCTCGTTGGATGGTCCTTTATGCGCTGATCGCCACGGCAGGATCAGCCGCAGGTTGCTTGATTCTTTATTATGCATCGCGTCGTGCGGGCAAGCGGGCGCTCGCCAGGTTTTCCGAGGCGAAACAAAAGCGGGTCAAGGATCTTATTGATCGCTACGACGTGATCTCGGTGTTGGTCGCCTCAATACTGCCTCCGCCTTTTCCGTTCAAGCTCTTCGTTGTGTCTGCAGGCGTGTTTCGCTTCAGTGTGACGCGCTTCTTTATCGCGATCGTGGTTGGTCGCGGCTTTCGCTTTCTCTTGGAAGGGTATGTTGCGGTCCGCTATGGGGCCCAGGCGAAGCTTGTCTTAGCGAAGTACTATCCCTGGATCGGTTTGGGATTGGCCTTGTTGATAATTTTGGTGTTCGTTGCGCGTACAGTGTTGAAGCGCAGGCCAGAGCAGCCGGTCGCGCCGAGTTTAGAAGCCGGGAATTAGAGGTAGGAGTTGCGTAGCGTCTTCAGTCTCCTCGCGCTTGGGTTCGAAGAACTGGAAGGTGCGAGCCGCCGCCAAATCCTTAACGCCATGTTCGCTCATGCGCGTCAAGAGGTGCAGAAAGACTTCGGCGGTCGCGAGCGCATCGCTGCCGGCGCGGTGACGCTGTGAGATCGGAATCGAAAAGTAGTCTGCAACGGTATCAAGCCGGTAGTTGGTCAGACCGGGAAACACTCGTCGTGACAACTTCACGGTGCACAGGTGAGAGTTAATCATTCGATGACCCGGATACACGCGCGAGATCTCGTGGTTGAGAAAGCTCGTATCGAAAGGCGCGTTGTGCGCGATGAGCACCGCGTCGCTTACGAAATCCAGCCACTTGGGCGCGACTTCGGCGAAAAGGGGAGCGCTCTTGCACATCTCATTAGTAATGCCAGTGAGCTGCACAACGAAACGAGGAATTGAAATCTCCGGGTTCACGAGCGTGAGAAAGTTATCGACGATGCGCCCCTGCCGGATGCGATACGCGCCCAGCTCGATGACTCGATTGGGAGGCATCTTGGCGCCCGTCGCCTCCAGGTCCACCACTACGAAATCGAGATCCTCAAGACGGCGTGATTCGATGTCATCGTCCTGCAGCGCGACCGTGTTGCTGTCAACGATCTTGAAGCGGCGGTCACCCTTAACGAGATCTGCAACCAGTAGGCCTGCCAATTCCTCATCGATGTGAGAAACTTTAAAAACCGCGTCGACAATCTCGACTGCATTGGCGCGGCCGCCGCAGTCGCGGAGCAGGTCAATTGTTTCCTGTACGAAAGTGGAGTCTGAGACTAGGTTTGGATACGGCGCCATGGGCCGCGATTGTAGCACGCATTCGCCGTGTTTCTTGAGGTGAGACTTGCAAACTGAAGAAGTCATCGAACGATTCAAAGCGACAGGTGCGTTGCTCGAGGGCCACTTTGTCCTTTCGAGCGGACTGCATAGTCCCAACTATTTACAGTGCGCACTTGTGCTGCAGGATCCGAAGGAAGCGGAAAAGTTTGGCCGCGAGATCGCCGAACACTTCCGCACTGAGAGGATCGAAGTGGTCGCTGCTCCGGCGATCGGCGGCATTGTCATTGGCCATGAGGTAGCGCGCGCGTTGGGAGCTCGCTTCATCTGGACGGAAAGAGAAAACGGCAAGATGACTTTGCGTCGGGGTTTTTCCGTTTCGGCGGGCGAGCGGACTCTGGCCGTCGAAGACGTGGTAACAACGGGCGGGTCGACGCTTGAAACCGTGAAAGCACTGCGGGATGCGGGAGCGAATGTGATAGGTGCCGCTTCGATTATTGATCGTTCCGCGGGCAAGGCAGAGGTGGGAGTGCGACGGATCGCACTCGCGACGCTCGCAGTGCCAATCGTCGACGCCGCAGTCTGTGAACAATGCCAGCGCGGTGAAGCCACAACGAAACTCGGCAGCCGGAAGGACAGTAAGGCGTAGGACAGGCATTCCTGCCTGTCCGGGGTGGCCGGCGCTAACAAGGTCACCGCCTGACAACTAACACCCCGACAGACAGGAGTGTCTGTCCTACTTTGATGAATTTCAAACTCACCATTCAATACGACGGTACGGATTTCCATGGCTGGCAGATGCAGGAAAACCTGCGCACCGTCCAGGGCGAACTCACGCAGGCGCTCTCTCTAATTAATAATAGTGAGGTTGTGGTCCACGGATCGGGTCGGACCGATGCCGGTGTTCATGCCGCAGGTCAGGTAGCAAGCGTAAAGTTGCAGCGAGAAATTTCGCCGCAAAAATTACGAGCGGCGATCAACGGCAACGTGCAGAAGGATCTGCGCGTGACGGAAGTGGCGGGTGTGGATGACAACTTCCACGCTCGCTTCTCAGCTACAGGCAAGACCTATGTGTATCGGATAGTAAACGGCCCGGTGCTGTCGCCATTTTGGCTTCGGTTCGCGCACCACGAGACACGCCCACTGGACTGCGACAGAATTAGCAAAGCTGCGAAACGGTTTATCGGGACTCACGATTGGACGGCTTTCTCATCAGCTCAATCTGAGGCGGAAGCGAAAACGCGGACGGTCACGTCCCTAGATGTTTCCGAAGTCGAAGATCCACGGGCGGGGCGACTCATTGAAATCAGCGCCAGTGCTGACGGGTTCCTGCGTTACATGGTCCGTTCGATCGCGGGAACGCTGCTGGCAGTTGGACGAGGCGAGATGGATGTCGACTTGGTTGAACGCGCAATCGCGAGCGGTGATCGGTCACTGGTTGCTGCGACAGCGCCTGCTTGCGGGCTGACCCTTCTGTCAGTCCGGTACGCCTAACCAATGTTAGTCCATTGTCACAAGGACCATCTGCAACGTTTCTTTTTCACCTCCAAGTATCCCCGCTGTTAAGCCGAGCGAATGTTGTTGTCTGGAAGCTGGGAAGCGAATAAGCTGTTAACATTGGACTGGGACTTGGGACATTGAACGCTTA
The DNA here is from genome assembly GCA_040005515.1 of bacterium. GTDB lineage: Bacteria > Acidobacteriota > Blastocatellia > Pyrinomonadales > Pyrinomonadaceae > PSRF01. The sequence goes on along the minus strand of JBDTYQ010000035.1, from coordinate 29,450 downwards.
TGCATGCTGACTTTTCTGATGTAGTGCAACCGGGAACCCGCGATGAGACGCTGCTCGCGTCGATTAAGTGGGACCGTCTGCCGCGCCACGTGGCGATCATTATGGATGGCAACGGTCGCTGGGCGGCGCAACGAGGTCAACCACGCATTGCCGGCCACCGCGCCGGAGTCGAAGCGGTGCGCGCTGCGGTTGATACTGGCGCCCGGATGGGTTTGGGTGCTCTTACGCTCTACGCGTTCTCCACTGAGAACTGGAAAAGGCCGCGATATGAAGTCGATGCTTTGATGCGCATGCTGCGTCGTTACCTTCGTCTCGAAATCGATGAGATCGATCGGCAAAAAATCCAGTTTCGAACTATTGGACGCACGGGAATGCTTGCCGACAACGTTCGCAAGGAGATCACCCGGGCGACCGAACGGACAGAGAAGAACACGGGAATGGTTTTGACGGTGGCGCTGAACTATGGCGGCCGCGCAGAGATCATGGATGCCTGTCGCGCCGCTGTTCGTCGCTTGATTGCCGAAGGGAATCCTCCTGACGAAATCACTGAAGAGCGGATAGCCGACGAGTTGTACACGCGCAAGCTGCCGGATCTGGATCTGCTCGTGCGCACTAGCGGCGAAATGCGCATTTCGAACTTCTTGTTGTGGCAGGCTGCGTATAGCGAGATCTACGTTACCGAAACCCTGTGGCCTGACTTCCGCCGCGTACACTTGCTGGAAGCGGTTGTTGACTATCAAAGACGTGATCGTCGTTTTGGGGGATTGCACTTGGTAGCGAATCAGTAGGCAGTAGGCAGTCCAGTCCCAAGTGCAAAGTTCCAAGCCCTTAGAAAACCTGACTGAGACTTGAGACCGAGACGTGGGCCCTGCGACTTGAGCCCTGAGACCAGACCTGAGACCTGAGACTCGTCCCACGATTAGCATGTCCCGAATCATCACCGCTGTCATTCTTCTTCCATTTCTGATCGCATCCATCCTGATTCCAAGACTGCAACCGTTGTTTGTTTTTATAGCGGCGGCGGCGCTGGTCCTCGGCCTCTATGAGTTTTATCTGCTTGCGAAGAAGCGCCAGATCAACCCCGACGGGGTCGCTGGTTACCTCGGCGCTGCGGCGCTCTTCACAGTTTTCTATTTTAATGAACCCGGACAGCTTCCTGATCTGATGCTGCTCCAGGTAATTCTGATCGTGCTCACAATTGGAACTCTGATGGCAGCAACAATGCGCGGCGCACCGTTCGACAAGATGATCTCTTCATGCGGCGCGACGATCCTGGGCGTGCTTTATGTGGTTCTCCTCGGCGGCCACCTCGTGGCATTAAGGACCGGGTTTAGACAGGAACTCTCCGCTGACCTGCTCTCGTTTTTCTTTCTCGTGATCATGGGCTCGGATACTGGCGCGTACTATGTGGGGAGACTTTTGGGGAAGCACAAGCTCGCTCCGTCCATCAGTCCCGGTAAGACCTGGGAAGGCGTGGCTGGCGGGCTGATCGCCAGTTTGCTGATGGCTACGCTGGCGCACTTCTGGTTCTTCAATGAGTTGCCTTTGAAGGTCGCACTGCCGCTGGCTGCGCTGATGACTGTGGTTGGGATCTTCGGAGATCTAACTGAGAGCGCACTCAAGCGCGGCGCCGGCGCGAAGGACGCGGCAAACATTCTTCCGGGGCACGGCGGCGTGCTCGATCGTCTCGATAGCTTGCTCTTCAATGCACCGCTCATCTACTATTTCGGTCGCATCTACTTCAGTGGTTAGAAATTTTTCGCACTGAGACTGATCCCTCCTGGCTTTCAACCATGGCGCCCAAAGGCATCTCAATTTTAGGTTCGACCGGTTCGATTGGCTGCAATACGTTGCGCGTCGTTGAATCTCTGGGCAGCGAAAGATTTCGCGTGGTCGCCTTTGGAGCGGGCCAAAACGTTCAGACTCTGGTCGACCAGACAGCACGACATCTGCCGGAACTCGTGTCTGTTGCTACCGAGACGGCTGCACGCGAGTTGCGCGCCCTCCTGTTTGAAAGAGGCGTCGATCTGCCGCGGATAGTGATCGGTGAAGCGGGACTGATCGAGGTCGCTACGCATCCGCAGGCGGATTGCGTTGTTTCCGCAACAGTCGGCGCAATCGGATTCGTGCCAACTCTGCGAGCGCTCGAAGGCGGCAAGCGTGTGGCTTTAGCCAATAAGGAAACGCTTGTGATGGCGGGTGAGTTAATGACGCGTGCGGCGAGGGAATCAGGCGCAGAACTCCTGCCGGTTGATTCGGAACACAACGCGCTTCATCAGTGCCTTAAAGGAGAAGAGCATGACGAAGTGCGACGCATTGTATTGACAGCCTCCGGCGGTCCGTTCCGTACGAAGACCAGTGCAGAGATGCAGTCCGCGAGTGTCTCCGACGCGTTGCAACATCCCACCTGGAATATGGGGGCAAAGATCACGATCGATTCGGCCACTCTCATGAACAAAGGTCTGGAGGTGATCGAAGCGCACTGGCTATTTGGGTTCGCTCCGGATCAGATTGGGATTCTCGTGCACCCTGAATCCGTCGTGCACTCCATGATCGAACTAGTCGATGGTTCGGTGATCGCCCAGCTTGGTGTGACGGACATGAGGCACGCGATTCAATACGCGCTAACCTATCCGGAGCGACACTCGTGCGAACTTCCCCCGCTGGATTTGACTGCCCTGGCAACGCTGCACTTTGAAGAACCAGATCGCGTGCGTTTCCCCTGCATTGATCTCGCGTACCGCGCGTTGCGGGAAGGCGGTACCCTCCCGACCGCACTCAATGCGGCCAATGAAGAGGCGGTGCGGGCCTTTATAGAAGAGCGCATATGCCTGACTGACATTCCTCAGGTCATCGAATCAGTACTGGATCTGCACGTTACCCAGCCTGCTCTTGATCTTGAAGCGGTCCTTGCAGCCGACCGTGCCGCCCGTGTTTCCGCCAACCTTCAAATAGAGAAGTTCGCCAAAGCCTCAGCGCTTCCAGTCGGCCGGTAACGCAAACCCGACTTGTCGGGGCTTTGCTTTACACAGGCGGGGGCCTTGCCGGACCTACCGTTTGACGCATACTCCCCTGCACACGTACACTCGTTTTCGGCAACCTTCGGTGATGTTGTGTACTCTAAGCGCGGTGGAAATTGGCGGTTTGCTTAACGGAAGAGAGAACTAATTAATGACTATTATTGGTATTTTGTCGTTCATATTCATTTTGGGCGCCGCCGTTGTTTTGCACGAGTTCGGCCACTTTATCGTCGCGAAGCTCTTCAAGATTCGCGTTGAAACCTTCTCGGTTGGTTTCGGGCCGCGCCTGTTCGGTAAGAAGTGGGGTGACACTGATTATCGCGTGTCCGCGATTCCACTCGGCGGTTACGTCAAACTTGGAGGCGATGAGTCCAATGCGCCTATCGAGGGCGCCGGCGCCGCGGACATTCCGGAGGCGGAGCGATTCAACCTTCGCCCACGTTGGCAACGAATCCTCGTTGCGCTCGCCGGACCAGTAATGAACGTGCTGACAGCGCTGGCGATTCCGTTCGCCGGAGCGATGATGTATGGCGTCCCTGCCACGCCTTCTCCTGTTGTGCAAGCAGTCTCCAAAGGCGGCGCTGCCGAACAGGCGGGATTGAAGCCCGGAGATCGGATCGTTTCATTTAACGGCCACGATCATCCCAAGTGGGACACGATTAAGGGCGATGGATTGCTTTCGCCTGGGCAGCCTTTGCCGCTCGTGATCGAGCGCGACGGACAGCAGCAACAGTTGACGTTAACACCGACTGCTCACGTGGAAGATGGCGAGACTGCGGGGTTCCTGGACTTTGTACCTGACTATGGTGATCTCCCTGTAATTGTCGGCGATGTCGAGCCAAAAACTCCGGCGGCAGAAGCGGGTCTCAAGCCGGGCGATCGAATCGTTTCGATCAGCGGTCAACAAGTGCGAAGCGCCGAACAGGTGACGCAGTTTATTCAAAGTCACAAGGGTGAGCCGATCACGCTGAGTGTTAATCGCGGTGGTCAGCCCGTTGACGTGACAGCAACGCCGCGCCGGCTAAGTGACGGCAAAGAACGATTAGGTTTCCGTCCGGACTGGGAAATTCCGCTGCAGCAGGTGGGCGCGGCTGGATCGCTTTCTTACGCGGTGAATACCAATTTCGAAATTCTGCGTTTGACAGGTAAGGCTCTCGGTCAGGTTTTTACAGGTCAGCGTTCGGCGAGAAACACACTCTCCGGGCCGATCGGCATTTATAACGCGGCTGCTTCTTCGGTGGAGCGACTGGGTTGGGCGGGGCTCTTCGGAATGCTCGGCTTCCTTAGTCTGAACCTGGGGATCTTCAATTTGCTGCCGATCCCTGTGCTTGATGGCGGCGCGATCTTCCTTCTCTTGATTGAAGGAATTCTTGCGACGGTCGGTCTGACGCTCTCGATGACTGTGCGGGAACGGATTCAGCAGGTCGGCTTCGTGATGGTGTTGTTGCTGATGGTCTTCGTGATCACCAATGACGTTTTGAAACTCTTCTCGCGTGGTTCAGCTACGGAGAAACCGGCGGCAAGCGCGCCGGCCAGGTAACTTGTCCAAAGTCCAACGTCCCATGTCCAAAGCTCGTTGGGTGCAAAAGACGTTGGCCGTTGGCCGTTGGCCGTTGGACTTTGGACTATCCGCTATGCGTACTTCACGTCCAGTAAAAGTTAAGCATCTACAGATTGGCGGCGGCGCCCCTGTCGTCGTGCAGTCGATGACGAAGACTGACACTGCCGACGTCGGCGCTACGGTTGCGCAGATTGAAGAGATGGTTCGTGCCGGTTGTGAGCTTGTTCGTCTCGCGGTTCCAGACAACGATGCAGCGATCGCGTTGAAAGAAATCCGCAAGCGGGTTCCCGATGTTCCGATCGTTGCTGACATTCACTTCCACTACAAGCTTGCGCTGCTTGCGCTCGAGGCGGGAATCGACAAGCTCCGATTGAATCCCGGCAACATTGGCAAGCGCGAACGAATCGTGGAAGTGGTTCGCGCCGCGCAGGCGCAGAAGGTGCCAATTCGCATCGGCGTCAACGGCGGTTCGTTGGAGAAAGATCTGCTCGCGAAGTACGGCACAGCGACGCCGGAGGCAATGGTTGAATCGGCGCTGCGTCACATTCGCATTCTGGAAGATCTCGACTTCACTGACACAATCATTTCGCTCAAGGCCTCCGACGTGCAACGCACGGTTGCCGCTTACCGTTTGCTCGCGACCAAAGTCGATTACCCTTTGCATCTCGGCGTCACTGAAGCAGGCACCGCTTTCAGCGGAACGGTAAAGTCCGCTATCGGGATGGGTATCTTGCTGCATGAGGGAATTGGCGACACGCTCCGCGTCTCGCTCGCCGCCGAGCCGCAAGAAGAAGTGCGAGTGGCCTGGGAAATTCTCAAGTCACTGGAACTGCGCAGTCGCGGGGTAACTGTTGTGGCGTGTCCTACCTGTGGCCGGCTCGACGTGGATAACTTTGTGGGGATCGTCACAGAGATCGAACGCCGGCTGGCGCACGTTGAGGAGCCGCTGCACCTTTCGATCATGGGCTGCGCCGTGAATGGTCCGGGAGAAGCTCACGACTCGCAATTGGGTGTCACGTTCGGCCGCGGCGTCGGCATGATCTTCAAGGACGGCGTGCCGATGCGCAAAGTTGCAGGCGAGGATATCGTCGAAGCTTTTGTGCTGGAGACTGAAAAGTTGCTTGCCGAGATCGAGGCGAAGAAGATCACGAGTGAGCCGGAGCTGGTAACAATCACTTAGAAATAACACTTAACTTGTATCAAAAGGGCTGTGCTGGTTAAGTAACCTCACAGTCCTTTTGTTCTTTAAGTGGTTGATTAGGAAACCGTGGAACTCAGGATCTGGATACGAAACGTTTTCTCTCCAGCGCCGGGGCAGCCCCTGACATCGTAAGCAGAAGCGCGTCGGTAGCGGGTTTGCGATTGACGTTTACGACAAGCTGTTCGCGCAGTTCCTCTATTTGGTCGATCCACGAATCCGCGCGCCGGCCATCGACTCCGCGAGCGAGTACCGTCAACTCCGACGTTAGGTCTTCATTGACCACCTGGTCCGGACTTCCCTCCACCGCGATAATTAGCGCATCCCGGATCAGTGTTTCGAGCAATTCAAGATTGGCCTCGTAGTCGTCCTTGTTGCGAGCTTCGTTCAGAGTTTCCGACGCGCGCAATAAAGTGCGCCGATCTCCGCCCGACACCAACGCTCGAAGAATATCGAACATTACGGTGCGACGCTCTTTGTAACTCCCAATATCACCAGCCAGGGCCCGCCCCATGCTTCCTGCTGCGCAACGAGCACGCAACCGGGCTTCGCCTGCCGGTACCAGCTTATTTTCAAGAAGGTGACGCTCAATCTCCCCAGACGTCAGGGGAGCGAACCTGATCGCCTGGCAGCGCGAAAGGATGGTCGGCAACAGCATTGCCGGTCGTGAAGTGATGAGCACCAGGTGGGAAGTGGGCGGCGGTTCTTCGAGCACTTTGAGCAACGCATTCGCCGACGGGTCGTTCATCTGATCGGCATCATCGATGATGAAAAAGCGTGCGGAGCCTTCGAACGGCCGGAAGTTAGCTTCGCGCTCGATGTTCCGCATCTGCGCGACGTGAAAAACTCGGCCTGCCGGTTCGACCACGCCAACGTCTGCATGATCGGTCCAGAAGATCTTCCTTCGCTCTTCAGGCTCATCCGACGTAGGAAAATTGATTCTGGAAATCCTCTTGCACGACGAGCAATTTCCACACGCCTCGGCTCCCCGAGCAGAACGGCAGTTGATTGCTTTGGCGAGTTCGAGCGCGAAGAGCTTCTTGCCGACGCCCTCTTCTCCGGAAAACAGCAGAGCGCCGGGCACCCGTCGCGCTTCCAGCGTACGGCGCAGTAACTGCTTCGCTGTCTCGTTTCCAGTTAGTTGATCAAACATGCAATTAGCGTTGGTGGATCACGAGCCAGGACGCGATCCGGCGGGCACCGGTTCTTTAGTGACTAAGTGGCCCCGGCATGCGAGGAACGGAACCACAATCTCATTCACCCGCGCTTGGGTTGTTTCAACGGAGCCGCTTGTATCGATGATCCGAAATCGTTCGGGCTCAGCGGCCGCCAGTTGCAGGTAAGCATCGCGAACTCTCGTGTGAAAGTCGGAGGTCTCTGCGTCGAGACGATCACCTTCGTGGCTATGTTTGCCTTCGGATCTGCGTCGAGTGCGCACCGCCGATTCTGCTATCGAGACATCAAAGAGGAGAGTGAGATCAGGCTTCAAACCTTCAGTCGCCAGGGCGACGATTTCAGCGATCAGCTCCGGCGCAAAGCCGCGACCGGCACCCTGATAGGCCACTGTCGCGTCCGCGTACCGGTCGGAGATAACTATCTCGCCGGCTGCAATTGCCGGCCGCAACACACGCCGCACATGCTGGGCGCGATCGGCTGCAAACACGAGAAGCTCAGTCAGTGGATCGACTTGCTCATGTGCGTCCAGCAATGCGGCGCGTAGACGCAAGCCAACCGGCGTACCGCCTGGTTCTCGAGTAACCAAAGGGGCATTGCCTTGGCCGCGCAGAAAATTTGCGAGCAAACGCAGCTGCGTTGATTTGCCGCTGCCGTCTATGCCCTCGAAGGTAATAAAAGTTCCAGCCACACTGTCCTCTGCGGATTTAGTTGTACTGAGGAGAAGTGTAGACGAATGTCACGATTGGCGCGAGGGGGGAATTTCCGTCGACGAATCTTGTGTGTCGCTTGAATTACGGAGCTCGCCCGTGAGGCGTTTGACCAGAGAGACTGTGGAGATCGCGTGTTTGAAGATTAATTGTTCCTGCGAACCTGACTCCAGCAGGACAGAGAACTTGTCGAAGCTTCTTATCTTCCCCACCAGTTTCGCGCCATTCACGAGATAGACAGTGACTGTCGCTTTGTCCCGACGGACGGTATTCAGGAATGCATCCTGTATGTTTTGGGGATTGGGTCTGCCGTCTGACATAAATCACGTCCAGCTGCTGGGGAACTGTGTGTGTGGGGGGTAGCTGATTAAGAGTACAACTTCGCGAATGGACTGACAAGAAATGGCCCCGGGGATGGGGCAAGGGGGAAAGGGGCAAGGGCGTAAACAGAAAAGGGAAGGAGCCGTGCCTCGGCAGACTCCTGTACCGTGTTCTTGTGTGGGCACAATGCCTCAAAAAAAAGACGAGGGAGGCAGACTGCCTATAGAGGCAGACCGCCTATATTGGACGAGACCGATGCGCTACGGGTGCCTTCCCCATTTACCCTTCTCCTGTTAACCCGTTCCCCCCGTCCCTTTCATCCAGGCTTGAATTGTCTCCGGATCATCCCCGAAGCCTTCTATCCACTCGACGCCGGGTTCGGCGCGAAACCAGGTTAGCTGGCGTTTCGCGTAATGCCGCACGTCGAGTTTTGTCTGTTCAATAGCGCTCGCCAAATCTCGCTTGCCACTCAGGTATTCCACGGCGCGCCGGTAGCCATGCGCTCCGAGCGCGTTTGAATCCGAGGGAACTCCCTGAGCCAGCAGGTCACGCACTTCGTCCACCAACCCCGCAGCAAAGTGCTCCTCCGTTCTTTGGTTGATGCGGGCATAGAGTTCAGCGCGCGGCGGATTAAGCGCGATCACGCGCAGCCGCCGCGCGCTCTCGTGAGGCGCGGGTCGGTCGTCTTTCTGCGCCGACATCCGGCGCCCAGTCTGCAGGCGAACTTCTAACGCTCGATGAACCCGTGGCCAGTCGCGTGGGTACAGCAGGGTTGCCATTTCCGGATCGAGTCGTTTGAGCAAACGATGGAGATACTCAGCGCCGTGCCGATCGCGAATCGCCGTTAGCCGCCGGCGCAGGTTCTCATCGGTTGGCGGGCTGACGAAGAACGGCTGACGTAAGGCACGCAAGTAAAGCCCAGTGCCTCCAACCAAAATAGGCAGGCCGCCACGCTGTTCGATCTGTTCAATTGTTGTCGCAGCTTCGCGGGCCCAATCACCCGCGGTGTAGTTGATGTGCGGCGAGACAAAATCGATCAGGTGATGGGGCACGCCACGACGTTCGGCAAGCGGCACCTTGGCGGTTGCGATATGAATGCCCTGGTAAACCTGAACCGAATCGCAGTTGATGACCTCACCTTTCCGGTCCAGGGCAAACTCGATTCCGAGAGTGCTCTTGCCGGACGCTGTTGGGCCAACGATTGCGATGACTGGTTGAGAGTTCTCTGCACTCACACGGGTGAGAATAGCATGCGGAAAAGTATTACTGCCCAGAGGAGAGCGAGCAGGAAAAGGGCGCCGATGATTTGCGCGCGTGAGAAGCGCATGAGTCGTGAGGTGCTAAGAGTTCGAAGTTCAGTACATTTTCGTTAGCTGGATACCACTGTAATAGGCCTTGAGGATCTGTTCGTAAGTCAGTCCCTGCTTTGCCAGTCCGTATGCGCCCACCTGACACAGGCCGACGCCATGTCCCCAGCCACGTCCAGTGAAAAGAAATCCGTTCACGCGGCCGTCCTGATCGAACTCGCGATCGATAACGAAGAGTTGTTCACGCAAGCCCAGGGCAGATCTAATCCGTCCTCCGCGCAGGTGACTGGAGCCGGCAGTGCCGATCATTTCGAGGTCGATAGCGCGTCGCGAAGATCCGCGCGCGGCCACCCGCAAGTCTGTCATCGCGCCGATGCCGCGGGCGTAACGTGACAACCGCGCCTGCACCTGGCCGAGCGACAGCCGTGTGGTCCAATTCGTAAAGGGGGAAGAGCGTTCGGCGGAGGCGCCATTGATTGATGGCCTCACTTCCAGATAATCGATTTGTCCCGCGGGGTTGAGATGAAACAACACCGGCTCACCGCCTACTAAAGCCACTGAGGAAACAGAGTAAATGCCTTCGCCTAGTTGTCGGAAGAGATAAGCGTCCGCGCTGACCCTGATTGGTTGGTCCTTTCCCTTCGTTGAGCGCAAGACGAGTGAGCCGCCAGTTGTTGGTCGAGCGGTTCCTCTTTGCAACTGCAACAGCTGGCGTCCTTCAAGCAATCGTGAGATCGCGTGGAGCACACGGCCGCGTGACATCGGGTCACGAGGACGGACCGTGGCATCCGCGAAGACCGAGAGATAACCATCGCGCACCAGCAGAGCGACATCTGCGCGATTGATCGCAGGCACGTCAGCGACATCGCGCACCGCGAGAAAGTAATCGACGTCGGCGTTGTCAAAGAGAGTATCGGCGCGGCTCTCGCCGAAGATTGCCGCATTCAGCGCCGTCGCGAAAGCAGCCGGCCGGTTGATGTCATCCGCGAGGGGCGGAAGGCTCTGCCGCGTTGCGCGTGCAACTGCGCCGAGCCAAATGCGTACCTCCGCCGGAGTTACCACGCCTGCAAGCCAGGCATCTGTGACTCGAGCGGGAAGGGAGCTAAAGTTTTGAATGGCAAGCAGCGCCTCGTCACGCACCAGAGGGACATTCTTTTCCTCGCGCAACTCCGCCGGTTCGCGCGTGGTTCTGATCATGAAAGGTGTTAGAGCGGGCCTCCCCTCGACCGCGCACTCCCGACCGCGCAAGTAAGGCACCGCGTCGTTAAAGATGTTCTCAGCATCTTCCGTGCGGCCGCCGCACGTAGAAGTGTAGAGCGCGTTGATCGGCTCGCCGTTGTAGGTTGCGATCAGTCCCCGAGTCTCATCGACGGCGCGAGTGGAAAGCGGATGCTCGGAGGCAAAGCCGCGATAGACCTGCGAACGCGTGGTTGGCAGAAGGTCGAATCCCTGTGAGGAAAACTGTCCCCGATTGCGCAGCGCATAAGTGCGGGCAGCGATTGCCTGGGCCTTCTGCGCTTCCAGGGCCGGATAGCCGCCCGGAGAGAGTTCGTTGGCGACGACTCCCCGCACATAGTCTTCGAGGCCGAGCACATTCACGACCGTCAAATTTCCGCGTGGGTTGGCGAACACTTCAATGCGGCCACGGTAGGGTCGATCGTTATAGCGCACGGGCGACTTTGTTTCATCGTCAGAGCCGAGCACAACTGGAGCACTCGAACTGAAACTTCGCGCGCTGCCCGACGAAAACGCAACCACTTCGCGGGAAGTGATGTTGGAACGCGACGCTGCAAGTCTGACTCCGTCGTTGACAGGACGAATCGGCATCATCCGATCGGACGGCGTTGAACTTGCGGAGGACGCAGCGCGAGGCGAGGTTGGCACAGCGGATTGAAATACGTTTGCATCGAAGCCGGCATCGTTCAGACGTGCGCCAAGTTCTTCCGCCTCCGCGCGCGAGCGTTTGCCGCCTACCAGCAACCCCCAGGTCTTGGTCTCGGCATCGAAAGTGATCTGTGAATCCTCACCAATTGCCTCCTGAATCTCTCGCGATTTCTGTTCTGCCTCCGCGCGCGACTCGGCTCCCGCTACCTGCAAACGAAACGAGTTGTCATTGTTTGTCGGAGGCAAGGGAGCCAATAACCGAGGTTCGAGACGGACGCGGGCGACATCTAAAGCGACGAGTGTATTGCCGACATCATCGGCGCTCATCAGGTGGCCGGTAGTTGAAACAGTTGCCGAGCGCACGTCCGTCGCGAGGCCAACCCGGATCTTTGGTTCAGGTCCTGAGAGCGGCACGGCGCGATCCATCACCGTGGCAGGGGAGTCAGTCGGCGGAACCGGCCAGGCATTATCTGTTGGCGCGGGATTCGTCGATTGGTTTTTGGAATCCTGCGTGCGACGCGGCCGCGTGCTTTCCTGTGTTGGTTGTTGGGCGAGAGTGATGAGTGAAACGGAAAGGAATTGCGACAGCAGCATCACGAGAGCGATAACTTTTCTGCTGCCGGTGATGTGCATTGCCAAACGTCCTTATCGATCCCGTGTAACGTCTCAGGTTGAGCGCTGCGAAACATAGTACTACACCTTACGCAGCGGCGGCCGAGACTATCTCAGAACCAATAAGAGGTCACTGCTTTGCAAATCCTGCAGCAGGCGCGAAGCAGAAGTTCAAAGCCAATCAGGCGTTGTCGAAAGCAGCTCCCGCGATTAGCTCGAGCGGCTCGCGATCACGACGAAAGACTCGCGCGCCCGACGATCCCTTTAGAACAGCAACACCATCTTCTATTCGTAGCATCGCTCCCTCGCGCAGCGCGACGACGGGCGTGACGTTCTCCTCCAGGAATTGGAGCAGGCGTTCCTCACGCGTCTCGCCCATGTGAGTTGAGGCAAGGTCCGTGTCGAGGTAATGAGGATTGATTTGAAATGGGACCAGCCCGAGTGCATTGAATGTAGGCGGCTCAACAATCGGCATGTCATTCGTCGTTCGAATCGTCGGCGCGGCAATATTCGAACCCGCACTCGACCCGATGTAAGGAATACCCTGCGCAACTCTGTTCCTGATGGTCTCTAAAAGCTCGAAATCATAAAGTGCTTTCAGCAGTCGGAAAGTGTTTCCGCCGCCGATGAAGATTGCTGCCGCTGCGTTAACAGCTCGCTGCTTGTCGTTGCCTTCGTGCAGCGAATCGAGGCGATAGCCCATCTTCTCAAAGCGTTCCCGAGCGCGTGACGCGTACGCATCCTGGTCTGCCAGAGCGAACGGCACGAACAGCACACGCTTGACCGATCCGAGGAAATCCGCGATTTCCGTAGCCGCGTGATCAAGATAGCCACCGCCATATAGCGTTGAATTGCTGATTAAGAGAAGTCGCTTCTTTCGATTTAGCTCCATAGCCATCCTGTTCTAGTCACATTAATCGATCATTCAACTTGCAAATCGTTCTTCGACAGTTAGAGTGAAAACGATAGTTCCGATTATCCCGATCGCGGCGGCCGTGACAAAAGGAACGCCGGGCGCGACCTTCCAAAGCAGGCCGCCTGCTGCCGCCGCTGGAGTGATGGCAAGACTGCGCAAGAGGTAATACAGTCCGACGGAACGTGCGCGCACATCGGCTTGCGCAAAATCAACAATCATCGCTTTGCGGGAAGGCTCGCCAATTTCGCGCAACCCGCCGATGACGAACGCTCCTACGAGCATCGTAAAGCTAGAGGCAAGAACGACAGCGAGCGGAAAAAGGGCAAAGCAGAGGAACGTTAGAATCACAAAGGGCTTCCGTCCCACATGATCCGCAATCTTTCCAGCGGGAATATAAACAATAATCGAAGTAACCATTTGCACTGCGATCAGCGAGCCGTAGCGGACTGCGCTCAGCCCCTGCACGTTGGTGACGTAGAGAATCGTCAACACGCCTGTCATTCCTTCACAAGTTCGAATTATTACATCAGAGACCAGCAAGCGCTTCAGGGCGTGATGAAACGTACGCCACACGCCGCGGATGTCGACGGCTCGCGCCGTTTTGATTTCGACGTTGATCTGACGGACCAATAAAATGGTGACGACGGCCAGGACCAGAGTGATGATCAGGCCAGTGTGAATTCCTCTCACGATACCAAAGCGGCCAATCATAGCGCCGCCGATCATCGGTGCGATGACGATCGGAACGCGCTTCAGAATGGACTGAATCGTAAAGCCCATCGCTCGTCGCTCGGGCGGTAGCGAGTCGGCGATGAGGGCAAAGATCCCCGGCGAAGCCATGCTCTGCCAGGCCATTGAGAAAGCAAGACCGAGGAAAAGAAAAGGCCAGGCGGAACTTAACAAGTAGATCAAATAACCCGTGGCTGCGAGGGCGATAAAAATCAGGAACGCTCGTCGGCGACCGAGTCGATCGGCAAGCGAGCCGCCCGGGTACTGGTAGATCGCGTCGAAAAAATTTTCTGCCGTCCCAAAAAGCCCGATCACCGGAGTGCTCGCACCAAGGGTCTCCAGATACTTCGGCAGAAACTTCTTCCAGAGTTCTTCACCCAGTCCCAACAGGAACACACCGGCCGAAGCAATCGAGACGTTTCTTTCGAGGCTGAGGAAGTCGACCAGACGAGCTCTTCTGTCGGGCTTAATTGGCTCGTTTGCGCGTGGATTGATGCTCACGACCTTTCCGTTGAGAGGGAATCAGCGCGAGGGTGATTTCTTGTAACCATATTTCTCAAGCAAGGCTTGTCCTTCTGCACTCAGCACAAACTCGGTGAATTGTCGCGCTGCGTCCTGCCTGCTTGAACTCTTGACGACTGCCAACGCTTGATCGAGCGGTTGATGCGTTCGTTCATCGATCGCGATCGAAGTGCCCTCGCCTACCTTCACGAGTGAGCGCGGAAGGAAACCAACTTCGGCATTCCCGGAAGAAACAAACTGCTTCACCTGCGAAACGTTCATGCCGTAAACAACTTTCGGCTGGACAGACTCCCAAAGGTTTGCCGAATGCAGTGTTTCCACAGCCGCCTGTCCGTAAGGAGCGATGTCCGGCTTGGCGATCGCGATGCGTTCGATCTCTTTGCGTGAGAGATCCTGCAGACCTTCAATCTTAATCATGCTTCCAGAAGGGATCCAGAGCACGAGACTCCCGCGGGCATATACTGCCCGGCTGCCAGGAGTAAGTAAGCCTTTTTGGTCAAGAGCGTCAACGTGCGCAACATCGGCAGCAGCGAAGACGTCAAAAGGCGCTCCGTTCTCGATCTGTTTTGCCAGATCTGCGGTACCGCCAAAGCTGAGAACAACCTTGGTTCCCGTACGTGTCGTGAATTGTCGTGAGAGTTCCGGGAAAGCGTCGGTAAGATTTGCGGCGGCGGCGACGATGATCTCCGCGTCAGCATGTTCGGGTTTGGGAGTCTGGCGGCAACCTGAGACAGCGATCAGAATGACCGAAAGCCAAACCTCTGCTTTCCGAGCTCGCCGAATCATCTAGGTCACCAGGTTGTGAATGAATCGCACCAGCCAGAATGAGAGTGCGGCAATGGTCGCTGCTGCGGGAATTGTCAGAATCCAGGCCCAGACGATTCGTCCGGCCACGCCCCACTTGACTGCGGAAAGACGTCGCGTTGCGCCGACGCCGACGATCGCCCCGGTGATGGTGTGCGTCGTGGAGACAGGTGTTCCGGTAAGAGTCACGTACGCGAGCGTGAGCGCCGCCCCGGTCTCCGCGCAGAAGCCGCCGATCGGTTTTAGTTTCGTAATCTTCGAGCCCATCGTGTGCACGATTCGCCAACCGCCGGAAAGCGTGCCGAAAGCGATCGCCGCGTGGGCGGATAAGACTACCCAAAGAGGAATCGCTGGTAACTTCCCACCAGGTCCGTACGACAATCCCGCGACGCCGCCTGCAGTAAGCACTGCCGTAATGATGCCCATCGTCTTTTGTGCGTCATTGCCGCCGTGGCCCAAAGAAAACGCTGCGGCAGAAAATAGTTGTCCTTTACGGAAGAACTTGTCTACGCGTTTCGGCGTCGCCCCACGAAAGATCCAGTGAACCGCAACCATCAACACGAAGCCGAGCACCATGCCTACGAGAGGCGATAAGACAATGAACTTCAGAGTGCGTCCCCAGACTTCGGTGTTCAGCAGACCCGAAACCCCGCCATATGCTGCAATGCCGGCTCCTGCATAACCGCCGAGCAGCGCATGCGAACTGGAAGTCGGTAATCCTAAGTACCAGGTGATCAGGTTCCAGAGGATTGCTCCAATCAACGCGCACATCAGCACGTAGAGACGCTGCTCCGGAGCGATCAGATCCATTCTCACGCCGTCTCCGATGGCTTTGGCGACGCGCGTGCCAAAAACGG
Organism: bacterium; assembly: GCA_040005515.1. Taxonomy (GTDB): domain Bacteria; phylum Acidobacteriota; class Blastocatellia; order Pyrinomonadales; family Pyrinomonadaceae; genus PSRF01. The sequence continues at coordinate 13,836 of JBDTYQ010000035.1, read as the reverse complement.
CAAAGGCGACAAAGTTAAAGAACGCCGCCCAGACCACAGCCATGCCTGGCGAAAGCACTCGGGTAGAAACTACCGTCGCGATTGAGTTGGCCGCATCGTGAAAGCCGTTGATGTAATCAAAGACGAGCGCTAACCCAACCAGTAGCAGGACGAAGGCAAACGTAGCAGTCATGGTTTGATAGTCAGGACAGTGAGAACTGGTGCTGGTACAAAGTGTAGTCAGTTACTCGCGGCAATCTTCGGATTCGATCGGCAATCCCGCCATTCACGATTTACGGATTACGATTTCCAATCAAGTGTGTTTGATCAGTACGCTTTCGATGATGTTGGCGACATTCTCACAACGGTCCACGGCAGCCTCAAGTTTTTCGTAGACCTCTTTCCACTTCACGACCGTGAGCGTGTCGTGCTCTTCATGAAAGAGTTCGGCAATCGCCGCGTGGTAGATATCGTCCCCTTCATTTTCCAGCCGGTGAATTTCTACCAGACGCGGGGTGATGTTCTTGGGCTTTTGTAGAGTAGAGACGATTTCCTTGAGCTGCTCCGCCATGCGCACAATCACATCAGCGAAGTCTTGCGCGTAATCCTTAATCGTCTTGACGTCAAAAATAATGATGGCGCGAGCCGCGTCGTCTATCAGGTCGACGATGTCATCGAGCGCGGTCGACATTGTGTAGATGTCCTCGCGATCGAAGGGCGTAATGAAGGATTTGTTCAGCCGCGTCGAGATACTGTGCGTCAGTTCGTCGCAGGCATGTTCGAGGCCTTTGATTCTTTTGGCGTACTCCTCGTAATCATGGTTCTTGTCGGCCAGCATCTCCTTCAGCTCGCGTGCGGCTTCTGAGATGTAGACAGTCATCTGGATAAAGAGGGCAAAGTATTGTTCCTCTTTTGGCAAAAAATTTAGTAAACCCATTTTACGAGTTTCCACCTCACGATTATTTTGTTGCGACGAAGAAGCCGCAATATAGACGAGGGGTTAGCGATTGTCCATCTGAACACGATCTAAACGTGCGAACGATCTCGAAAACCAAGGCCCAGGGACGCAAGACTTAAGACCGAACACTCGGAGGAAGTTTTATGAAGGATCCTCCCGCTACCTGGATTCAATCGGTTCTGATCTTTCATCACACCGCGGCTTCAGCCCGGTGAACTTATAGGCACAAGGTGCCAGTATAGTTTTAACGTTTGCGCTCGTGTGCAATTGTAGGCGCGTGCAAAACCGTTGAAACGGTTTCGGTAAACTTACAGCAACTCTTTTCCACCCGGCTGAAGCCACGGTGTGAATAAGATTAGAAAGTTGACCACATCGAGTTAACTCTCACTCAGACTGAACAATTACCCGAACCCTTTCCATCTTCCCCTCCGGCTCGCAGGTATGGTATAGACCAAGCTTACCCCTACATCATTAACAGAAGCGCGATCTGTCGCTGGAGATAGGAGGTTTCGGATCCTTATGCGGAAAGGTGCATCCGGCAAGGCTGGATTCCTCACAGCTGCGCTCATCGGATTGGCGCTTCTGGTCAGCGGCTGTTTGCCCAGGCCACCTGCGGACGCGGGCGGACTCAACATTACCGTCTACGGCTTCTCGATCATGAAGGAAGCGCTGGAGCAGTCCGTTTATCCAGCCTTTGCGGCGAAGTGGAAGACGGAACACGGGGCCGACGTTAACTTCACGTCATCGTTTGCGGGTTCGGAGACAATCACAAATCAGATACTTCAGGGTGTCAGTGCCGACATCGCCATCCTGTCGATTGAGCGCGATGCCGAGAGACTGAGACAGGGCGGTTTCGTTACATCTGATTGGCACAACTTCCCGGCCGGTGGCATCGTGAACAAGACTCCGTTCGTCATTCTTGTAGGTAAAGGCAATCCAAAAGGCATCAACGATTTCGCCGATCTCGCCAAGCCCGGTGTTCGGGTCATACATCCGGATCCTGTAAGTTCAGGCGGCGCGCAGTGGTCCATCCTCGCGATTTACGGATCGGAACTGGTCAAGTCTGAGAAGGAAAGGGGCGAGAAGGATACCGGACGCGCTCTGCACACGCTGCAGGCGATTTGGCGAAATGTAAAATCGACGCCCGGTTCAGCGCGCGAGGCTCGGACCCAATTTGAACTTGGTTATGGAGACGCGCTGATCACTTACGAACTGGAAGGTCTGTTAATGAAAGAAGCGGGCAAGGCGGTCGAGACCATCGTGCCGCAAGCAACAATTTTCAGCGACCACCCAGCAGTGATCATCGACCGCAATGTCTCTGCAGCTAAGCGACCAGTAGTTGAAGCGTTCCTGCGTTACCTTTGGGATGAAGAAGCGCAACGAGCTTTCGTGAAGCATCACCTTCGTTCGACGACGGACGATAAACTGAACGAAGATAATCAACAGTTGGCACATATCGAGATGCCTTTCTCGGTCGAATATTTTGGCGGTTGGACAAAAGCGTATCCGGATGTCATCGAACGAATCTTTCGCGACCAGGTGCAGAACAGAAAGTAGCCGGCAAAATACCGTGATCAACCGCCAGGCCTAATGAGCTCAATGATTCCCACTATGCGTCACGTGCGCGGCTTTGATGTTGCGAGACCGCTGAGTATCGGCGTGCTCATGCTGATGATGTTGCCGCTCGTATTCCTGCCGCTGTCGTCCATTTTTATTTTCGGGACCAAGCAGGGGTTGGGCAGTTTCTGGATGGCGCTCACCGCTCCTGAAGCGGTTTTCGCTTTGAAGCTCTCAATGGTAACGAGCTTCTGGGCCACCTCATTTAATGTTCTGTTCGGACTGTTCGCAGCATACGTCCTCTCTCGTTACAACTTCTGGGGTCGCAACGCGCTGATCGTAACGATCTCGCTTCCGACGGCGATTCCGACAGCAGTTGCTGGATTTGCGCTGCTCCTGCTTTGGGGGCCTTACGGAATCCTCGGTCGCTTTCTCGCGCCCCACGGTATTCAAACGATGTTCACCGCCGGGGCGATTATCCTCGCGAATATCTTTGTCACATTCCCGCTTGCATTCGGAGTAATTAAACCGGTCTTCGATACGATGAGTCGTTCACTCGAAGAAGCGTCGGCCACAATCGGCGCGACTCGGATTCAAACCTTCTGGCATGTAACCCTGCCGTCATTGCGGGGGGCGATTGTCTCAGGCGCCTTGCTGACCTTCGCGCGCGCCGTTGGTGAGTTTGGCTCGACGATTTTGGTTTCAGGAAACCTGGCGGGACGCACTCAAACAGCCCCGCTCTATATTTTTGCCAAGTTCAACGAAGGGCAGATCGAGGCGGCGAATGCCATTGCCATTGTGCTGGCTTTGTTCTCCTTCTTGATTTTCAGCGTGTTATTTTTCGCTCGCGACTGGTTGGACGTAGACTAAGAGGTGACGGTGAAAGCGAAGCAGGTCATGGTTACGGAATCGTCAGCAAGGTCCGAAGCGAACCGGAGTGCGCCTCCTGTGGCTACGCGTGTGCTCGGCATCAGCAAGCGCTTTGGGAAAACGTCGGTGCTGGAAAATATCAACTTCGAGGTTCCGGAAGGTGAGACCCTGGTCCTCCTCGGCGCCTCGGGCAGTGGAAAGACTACGATACTGAGAATCATTGCAGGACTGGAACAGCCCTATACCGGGAAAGTGATCCTGCACGGGAAAGACGTTACGGAGTTGCCGGCTCGCGAGCGAGGAGTGGGTGTGATTTTCCAGTCCTATGCGCTCTTTCCCAAGATGACGGTAGAGAAAAACATCGGCTACGGTCTGCGGATCAGACATCGCGGACGGAAAGAAATTCGCGAGACGGTCGCGAACCTGCTGAAGCTGGTGCAACTCGAAGAGCATCGGAAAAAGTATCCGTCGCAGTTGTCAGGTGGCCAGCAGCAGCGCGTGGCCATCGCGCGCACTCTTGCTTACAAACCCGAGGTGCTGCTGTTCGATGAACCGTTCGGAGCGCTTGATGCTCAGACTCGGGGCCACCTGCGTCGGGAGATCCGCGCGCTGCTGCGGAAGGTGAACGTGCCGGCTATCTTTATCACTCACGATCAGGAAGAAGCGCTGGAGTTGGGTGACAGGATCGCAGTTATCAACGTGGGCCACATCGAGCAGATCGGCACGCCTTTCGAAGTCTATAACAATCCGGCGACTGCATATGTCGCCACCTTCCTGGGTGCCGCGAACCTGCTGCCCGGCATCACGCAGGGCGGCAACATCGAAGTCGGTTCAGCTTTGATTCCATTGCGCGGCAAGAACGAAGGATTGCGTGAGGGCCAGGCGGTGAAACTTGTCTTTCGACCCGAGGATGTCTCGCTGAGTAAGACAACCGAACTGCCGGACGGACACACGTGCATCGCCAACGGCATTGTCGAAGAGCTGAACTTTGTAGGCGCGTACGAGCGAGTGAGTGTGCGAATAGATCTGGCGGAAGCTGGAGCGTGCGAGACCAACGAAACTCCTTTCTACCTCACGACACAGACTCCAGAGAGCAATACCAGCAGACCGATCATTGCGACGCGGCCAAAGCCGGAAGCGAGTGCGGTTAAACTCAAAGTAGGAGACCGAGTGGCTGTGGGATTGTCTTCCTTTACGATTCTCCCGGACGTGAGCCAGGGTGACACTGGTAAGTAGGTTTGGGTAATGGCAATCCACTCGAGAGTTGGCATTTCGGATCAGCGCGCCTTTGCTGATTGTTTTCTTATCCCTCGCCGTTTGCGCTGACGCGTTCCAACCCTGCCACAGCAAGCGTGTGAAACTGTCGCCTGACGCTATTGATGTTTGCGAAAGGCAATGCGCGCACATGCGTGCGATTCGTAAGCAAAACAAAAATTCGTTCGTGCTGTGGATCGATCCAGCAACTCGTGCCGGTAAAGCCGGAATGCCCGAAGCTGTTGCCGGGGAGCGCCGGCCCTGCCGCTGATTCTGGAGTGGCCGCGAGTTGCCAGGCGATCGAGCGGGCTTCGTTCAAGCTCTCTGTCATGTTAATGCTGAACTGGGCACAGGTTGCGGCAGACAATAACTGAGATGAGTTTGCCAGGAACTGTTGAGCCAGTCTTAAAGTCTCTGCGGCATTAGAAAATAACCCCGCATGCCCTGCCGCGCCGCCGAGGAAGTGAGCATTGCCGTCATGCACCTCACCCCAGATCAATTGCTCCCGCCACTTTGCGTAACCGAGCTGACCCATCGTTTTTGAAGTCTGACGTTCGTACGCATTCCCTTTTTCAGAAGCGGCGATACCAGTCTTCAAAGCAAATGCCGGGTTGAAGAACGTGTTTTCGAAGCGGAGAGGTTTAATGATTTTCAGCTGCGCCAGCTCCGCGATTGGGCTTCCAGTCAGCTTCTCGAGCAACAGCCCGAGAGTTATGAACCCAAGATCGCTGTAGACGACTTTTGTGCCCGGCCTATATTCCAATGACTCGCTCGCGATGGCGGAGGTCGCTCGATCGGGTTCGCCCTTGGCGATGATGTAGAGAGGACGCCATGCGGGAAGTCCCGAAGCATGTGTCAGGAGGTGACGCAGAGTGATTTGGTTCTTGTCCGGCCGGTCAAACTCGGGCAGGTAGTGCGCAATCGAAGCGTCGAGAGTCAACTCTCCAGACTCAATCTTCTGCGCGCAAAGTAATCCAGTAATGAGTGGCTTGGTAAGCGAAGCCAGATCGTAGATCGTTTTGAGCGAGGCAGCGACCCGGTACGGTTCAACTACGGAATGGCCGATGGCATCAGCAAAGACTATTTTGCCTTGCTGGGCGACGACATAAACGGTGGAAGGGAAGTCGCCGGCGGCGATGCGCTCGGCGAGTAGGTCGGAAATGGCGGGATGCGGGATCGGTTCACTAGTCATCACGCGATGCGTACCTTCGTCGCATGTTCCTCGATGCGCGCCATCGCGCGGAGGGCCAGCGCGAGCGCGTTACGGCCATCTTTTCCTGACACAGGCGAAGGCAACCCATCGCGCGCCGCCTCCAGAAACGCAGCGATTTCCGCACGCAACGGTTCTATGTCGATGACGTCAAGAGTTCGCACATTCACGCCAGGCCAGGCACCATCCGCTGTGGGCGGCGCCAGTCCGCTGATCGAAGCATGCTTTGTCGCATAGTCGACAGCAACGTAGTCGTGCGGTTGAAAAAACCGCATCTTGCGAATCTTCTCGGTGCCGACCCGCGAGGCAGTAATGTTGGCAACAGCACCCGACGCGAATTCCAGCCGCGCGTTTGCGGCATCCACTTTGTTCGTCAGAATCGGAATTCCCACCGCGTGTAGCTCCGTCACTTCCACGTCTTCACCCACGAGCCATTGCACAACGTCGAGGTCGTGAATCATCAGATCGAGCACAACATCAATGTCGAGGGAACGCGCTGTGAATTCTCCGACACGATGGATTTCAAAGTAGACGGGATTGCGCACGTGGGGCCGGAGGGCAACGAGTGCCGGGTTGAAGCGTTCGAGATGGCCCACCTGGAGCAATGCGTTACCTTGCGCGGCCGCCTCAATCATCCGATCCGCTTCGGTAAGAGTGCGTGCGATCGGTTTCTCGACGAGTACATGAACGCCGGCAGCGAGCAGTTCACAGCCGATTTCGCAATGAGATTGTGTCGGAACGGCAAGGCTAACGGCTTCGACGCGTCCAATTAGTTCGCGCCAGTCGGTGGTCCACGCGACGTTTCTTTCGGTTGCGACTACCCGCGCCGCTGCGTCATTCAGATCGCAAACATAGACGAACTCCGCCTTGCCTTCCGCGGCCAGCGCCGCATGTAGGCGTGCATGTTGTTTTCCCAGGTGGCCTACGCCGATCACGGCGGTGCGCAATGTCACGTTTTACTGTTTCCCTTTTTTGCTTTACGTTAGTGTTTTCAGAATGCAGTTCGTGGCGAGCACAAGCAGTATTCACACCGCTCCTTCTGCGTTCTGCTTACTGCCTACTGTTTGTGCGGGGGCGACTATACTTGCAACCTTCAACGCTTGCCAAGCGTGCCTGGCTTTTAGTACTTCTCGTCGTCATCGCTTTCTATCTCTACGGGCTCGGTCACCTTCCTTTTGTCGGACCAGACGAACCGCGTTACGTCGAAGTCGCTCGCGAGATGTACCTGCGTGGCGATCTAATCACGCCCACTCTCGGTGGCAGAGCGTGGTTTGAAAAACCGGCCCTCCTCTATTGGATGATTATGTCGGGCTTCGGTCTGTTCGGTGTCTCGGAGTGGGCCGCGAGAATTGGCCCAGCCAGCAGCGGGCTGTTGACTGTGGGTGCGGTCTTTTGGATCGGTCGCAGTGTCTGCCGCAGAAGCGAGACACCTCTCGGCGGGTTGGGACTTTGGAGCTGCGTGGTTGCTGCTTCAATGGGCGGGTTAATCGCGTTTTCGCGCGCCGCGAGTTTTGACATCGTTGTGACGATGACCACCGCGATCGCTTTCGCTTGTTTCCTTCACGCTGAGCTAGAAACTGATGGTCGCAAAAGGACCTTACTGTTGGCAGGCTTCTACGCGTTCGTAGGTGCTTCACTGCTGGCGAAGGGACTGGTCGGCATCGTCATTCCCTTTGGAGTGGTCTTTGCTTATTACCTGCTCAGGCGCAGATGGCCCGAACGCGGCGTCATGTTAAGTCTCCTGTGGGGATCACCGATCGCGCTGGCAGTGGCGGCAACATGGTATGCACCGGTGATCGCTCGCAACGGTTGGCCGTTCATTAATCAGTTTTTCATCCAGCATCACTTCGCCCGCTACGTATCCAATAAGTACCGTCACCCGCAACCTATTTATTACTACCTGATAGTCATCGTCCTACTGTCGTTACCGTGGACGGCTTTTCTCTTTGACGCTCTGCTCGTGATGAAACGCTGGAGCTGGAATGGCGAGCGGCCCGAAGACAAGTTCAGAGTATTCGCTCTTGCCTGGATGATCGTACCTGTATTCTTCTTTTCATTCTCGGGATCGAAGCTTCCTGGCTACATCCTTCCGGCGCTTCCCGCCGTAGCGCTACTCGCCGGTGAACGCGTCCGAACGTTTCTGCGATCAAACACGAGCTCGTGGCCGATGGGACTAACAGGTGCAGTGATGGTCATAGCGGGCGCCACCACGATCACACTTGCCGGTCAGTCCCACTGGATTCCTCTGCAATCGGTAGTCTGGATCATGACGCCCCTGATCCTTGCCGGCGGCTTTGCGCTTTTCTTCACTCGGCGTCGCACCTGGTCAGCTCTGGCAGTAGTCTGCGCGACTCTCCTCGCGCCGGTGATTGCTTTGAATAGCAGTTTATTAAGCGTCGCCAACCGAGAGTCCGCACGCGACTTAATTCAGACAGCGAACGCACGCGGTTACGGTTCCCAGCCAATCTACGGGCTGAACGAGATCGATCGCACTGCTGAATTCTATGCGGCGGGTCGAGTGGCGTATGGGGCTGACGGCGAGCCGGTGTTGTTTGATGACGCTTCAGGGGCGCTCGGGAAGGCGGACCAGCTCAGCGAGCCGATTCTCGTCTTCGTGCCGCTGCACTATGAAGATCAACTGATCAAGTTCCGAAATGCCGGAGCAGAGGTAGTTGGCGATAATGGGAGGATTGCGTTGGTGGCGGTACGCCCGAAGCAGTAGGCAGAAGGCAGAGGGTAGAAGACGAAAAGACCACGTGCGTCCAAGTACAATCACCAAGTACGAAGTACCACGCATTAAGTACTTGGAAAGCCAAAGACCAAAGACCAAAAAAAGCTAAGACCGAAGCGCTCGGCGCTTAGCGAAGATTCATATTGAAGAAATCGATTACTTGCCGGTCGTAGCCCTCACCCGCTTCTCCGGTCGCTGAAGGTAGTTTGAATCCACTGAGTGGAAGATCTGTTTTGGCTTCAACAGTCGTCGAACCGGGGAAGCAGTGGGCAAGAGCCGCAGTTGCTTCACTCAGGTAACCGGCATCCGGCCCTGATAACAACAACGCGTGCCGGCCTCCGAGACTGCCGGCGAGGTCGCAAGCTGCTGGATTCTCATAACGACCGAGAAAGTACGCTCGTATTGCCGCTCGCGTAAGTAGTCGCACCGGGCCATTGTCCACGTCGAGTTCATTCCTCACTGCAGCCTGAAGCAATTCGTCGGCGTCACGAGGAACAGAGTCAAGCACCAGCACACGAACGTTGGGATCTCGCTGCGCCGCGCGCAGTGCTGCATACGAGCCCAGCTCGACACCGTAGAGTCCTAAGTGATCGCCGACCTGCGGCGTACCCTTGCCGGTTTTCAGCGTCCGCAGAAAATCAATTTCCGACAGAACATCGTCACCTTCGTTCGTGCCGAATGAAGTCCACTTAACTGACGGATTGAGGCCGTGGCCTCGCAGGTCCGGCCAGAGAATCGTGAAGTTGGTTGCCTCGTTGATCTTCACGCCGAGGTTGAAGAGCAGTGAGCGATCACCACCGTAGCGGTGCAACAGAATAACGGCAGGCGCGCCTTCGGCGCCTTTCAGCAACCAGCCGCGCGCGATCGTCTTGTCACGATTGCGCCAATTCTGATCGGAAACTTTAAGCGCCGGTCCACTGATTTGGGCGAACGCTTCGGGGGTGACAAGGTAACCTCCGCGAGGTGGGCGCGTCGTCGTGTAGATGACGTAACCAAGAGCGAGGACAATCGCCACTGCCAGCAACAGCACGATCGGCAGCAGCGACTTGAAGAACTTTTTTCCGAAGCGACGTCGTCGGATCATGGGAACGCGGGAAGGTGCTCGATGAGGATTAAGACTGAGCTACCGGCCTCGAAGGCCAGCGACTTGAAACTCATTCCGCACGATTCTTGTCCAGCTCTCCTTTCTGGGTCACCCGCGCGAAGTCCTGCGGCGTGTTGATATTGTCAAAAAAATCCGCGGCGCCGGCCAGGTCTGCGAGTGCCGCAAACGGCACCCAACGGGTATGTAAGGATTGTAGCAGAGCAACGGGCTTTCGCTCACCCGTTTTGATCAGCGCCTCGGCGCTCACCAGACTCGGTGCGGTGCGATAGAAAGCACAGAGTGGTTGTCGTCTGCCATCGTTTTGCACAGGCGCGACCGCCTCGAAGTCATCACGGAGTCCGGCCAGCCGATTGAACAATTCAGCAGTTACGAACGGTAGATCGCAAGCGACTATGACTGCCCATTCTGACCGGCAAGCAGAAAGTGCTGCATGAACGCCACCAAGAGCTCCCCATTCTTTATAGACGTCAGGCGTGCTCGGGAAAATTAAGCCGGCGTCATCCGGAAGGTGCCCTACGATAGTGACGAGAGGCATAACCGCCGACAGTTTGGTTGCGATTCGATGGATGAAGCTCTGCCCATCAAGCAGCAGTCGGGACTTGTCGGTGCCCATGCGACTGGAAGCTCCTCCTGCGAGAATGAAAGCCTCGATTGAATCAGTCATACTTTGCCTGGCCCCATAGGGGCGCAATGTTTATAGTCCGGTCGTTCCTAATGCTCAAAGCTCCGAAGGGGCGGAATGTGAACCTCCCTGGAGCGATTTCTGAACATTTCGCTCCTGCAGAGCTATTCCGTTTTAAGTACGCGGTTGGATAAACATTCGCCCCTACGGAGCGAACAAACAGTCGCAATGGCTCTCCGGGCAGACGCAGTCGCCCCTTCAGCTAAGCACCTTGACCCCCCTTGGAGCGAAAGTTATAGTCCTCGAAGGTGCCGAATCCGCTTATCGCGCATCAAAGCAGAGACAATTTAGCGGGCTGTTCCAGTACCCTAGGGTGGTAAGAGGTAGTTCTAAATGAAACGGTTTATCCAGTCCTTCTCTCTGGTTCTCCTGGTTGCGGGTTTTGGTGCTTACGCGAGTGCGCGCTCGCCGTCCGTTCCAGCCACACCGCAACAACCAAAGTCGACAGTCACGAAAGATGCCCGGCTGTTTCCCCTTGAAGATCTTCGCCCTGGTATGAAGGGAATCGCGAGCACGGTATTTTCGGGAACCGAGGCGGAAGAGTTTGGCGTCGAAATCCTGGGTGTGTTGCCCGGATTCCCCGGCCCGCGACAGTCAGCCATCATCGCCAAGTTGACCGGCGCCAACGTTGAGAAAACCGGCGTCTTTGCCGGCATGTCCGGTTCGCCGGTTTACATCGACGGTCGTTTGGTAGGCGCGATTGCTTTCACGTTCCCATTTTCCAAAGAACCAATCGCTGGAATCACTCCGATCAAACAGATGATCGACATTTTCGAAAAGGGTTCGGTGAATGAAAGCCAGAGGCCTCGCGAACCCCGAACAGTTTCTTTCGCTCAGCTCGCTTCGACCGACTGGAAACCCGCACTACCTAAGCCTGCCGTGACCGGCGCACCACTTTTCGCCGCAGTCTCAGGCGGCTCGCCACTCGTCTCTTTGCTGGGTCAGCAAATGGTTCCGATCGCGACGCCTGTAGTCTTTGGAGGGATTTCCCAGGATTCACTTTCGCTGTTTGCATCGCAACTGACCGCGAACGGTCTCTTGCCCGTGTCAGGCGTTGGTGGCTCAGCCGCGATCACCCCGATGGGTCGGCCGACTGAGAAGACCCTGGCGCCCGGAACCTCCGTGAGCGTGCAACTCGTCCGCGGCGATTATTCGGTAGCGGCGTCAGGCACCGTCACATTCCGTGATGAGGATCGCATCTATGCTTTTGGCCATCCCTTCTTAAGTCTCGGCGCTTCCGACATGCCGATGACTGAGGCTTCAGTCGTCACCGTTGTTGCCAACGTCAACAACTCTTTCAAACTAGCGGTGCCGGGGCAGATGATGGGCTCTATTTCGCAGGACCGTGCAGCAGGTGTATTCGGGCGACTCGGTAGCGCCCCGAAAATGATCCCTGTGAAGATCAACCTGCATACGAGCCGCGATCGCACCGAGACTTTCTCTTATGAGATCGCCAGCGATCCTTTCCTGACGCCTTTGCTGTTGAATATGACAGTCTTCAATACGATTACTTCCAGCGAACGCGCGTTGGGCGACTCCACCATCAGCATTAAGGGCGACATCAAGGTCAAGGGCCAGGAAGATGTTCACGTAGATCGTCGCTTCTCTGCTGCAAATTCCGCGGCGCTGGCAGCGGGTTCTGTTGCCGTTCCCATGGGTTCTTTGCTGAGCAGCGGTTTTGATGATGTTCAAATCGGTGGCGTCACGCTCGACATCTCCTCGACCGACACGAAGTACGCCGGCACGCTCGAACGGATTGCTCTCGATCGGACTGAAGTTCGACGTGGCGATCAGATTGAGATTCAGGCCTATGTGAGGACCGAAGCCGGGAAGCAGTTCGTACAGCGCATTCCCGTGCAGATTCCCGAAGACGCAACGCCCGGCCAGTTACTGGTTTTCGTTGGTGATGGCAACGCTCTGCAGGAGGGTTCCGCCGCAAAGGCTTTCGTGCCTCAGGATCTGGGCCAACTTGTCCGCGCGATGAATAAAGTTAAGAAGAGCGACCGACTCTACGTAAAACTCTTCCGCATTACTCCCGGCGCCGTCATCGGGACTGATGAACTGCCTAACCTGCCTCCGTCGGTAGTCGCTACGCTCAACAGCGACCGGACATCCGGTGGTTACACACCGACAGTCTTATCGCCAGTCTATGAGATGGAACTGCCTCCCGCAGACTTTGTGATTTCTGGTCAGCAACTGATCGGAATTGATGTGGTGCGCTAGTCGTAAACCCTGACCGCCAAATCGACGGCGTCCCTTAGCTGCTTGGCGGTATCAATTACTCTTCCTACTCGCATCAACGCAAATGAGACTGCCACGATGGGTTTCTCAACTTGACCCTCGAGTCCGCGCCACGATTGGGATCCTGCTTCTGCTGCTAATCCTGGTTCTGCTTTATCCCTTCAAGACCACCTTCGTACCAGCCTGGCCTATCAGAGTGACAAACCAAGAGCGTGCTCCTGTCTCCCGTATCAACATCACGGAACACTGGCAGTACGCGCTGCTCGAAGACGCCGCGCAGGAAGAAACGCAGAAGACCGACGATGATGGGCGCGTGAGTTTTCCCGCACGTTCAATCAGAGCGAACCTGCTGCAACGCGTTTGGGCTGCAGTGACTCGCATGAAGGAAGGTGCGCCCGGCACCAAGCGATTGCCACCCGCGTCGATAGTCATCTGGGGTAGTAAGGATCATGAAACCACCGTGGCCGTTTGCGAGACTAGCGAGGCTCCGCCCACCGAACTCATTGTGCGATCGTTAAGGTGACTCTACCGCAATTCGCTCCACCACAAACAAGAATCTCTTTTCAGAATCTGGAACAGGAAACTCGGAATACTTGCCAGCTCGGCGGAGCTGGAGCCCAAGAGCTTCACCGCCGAAGAGCAGCAGGGTACTGGTCGGCGGAGACCATTCGATCAAACTCGGTAAAGTCTCAGCAAAGCGATCAAGAGCACGAGAAGTAATGAAGTCGACGTCGGGACGCGGAACATTTATGAAGCGGTCAGCGACGATCGTTGAAGCCTCGGCAGTCTCTGTCAGTTTCAACGCCTCCCTTAGGAACACGGCCTTTTTAGTTGAAGACTCTATGAGCATTGCACTGATGTCCGGGCGCACGATGAGACAGGGGATGATTGGCAGTCCCGCGCCGGAACCGATGTCCGCGAGTCTGGCGCCAGTCGGCAGGTGGGGCAGTAACAGAAGCGACTCCAACACGTGCCTGGTCGCGAACTCTTTGGGTGAGCACGGCGCCACGAGGTGCAATCGCGGATTCCACTTGTGCAGGATTTTGTAGTATCGCGCCAGACGGTCGACGACTTCACTGCTAAGTTCAACGCCTGAAGCGGACGCGGCGGACTCGAGGGCTTCTTTGAATTCTTCGACTTGTGAAATCTCTGTTCGCCTCCTCAAGGGTTGTAGCAGTTTCGTTGAGAGTTGCTGCCGTTGCAACGCTGTGGAGAACTAAACCGCCAAGTCGCCAGGGAACGCCAACTT
>JBDTYQ010000034.1:0-34702 GCA_040005515.1 bacterium | reverse complement strand
GTTCCGAGTTCGGAGTCCAAACGCCCCGGAGCGTACGTAACTTTCTGAGCCCCTCGGAACTCGAAACTCGGAACTCGGAACTTAATGTTTCTGGCACTTCGGACAATAGTAAGTCGATCTTCCGCCCTGGACAGCGCGCTTAATCTTCATCCCGCATCGCATGCAAGGTTCACCATCGCGTTCGTAAACCCGCCAGAATCTCTCGACGCTACTAAGGTAACTACCATTGGTCGCCTCCAGATCAATTCTCAAGGTTGAACCGCTGTCGATCGCTTCCTGCAAGGTCTGGCGGATCGCTTCGTGCAACCGTTCCGTCCGTTGCCTGGAAAGCGAACTCGCCGACTTGAACGGACTGATGCGTGCCAGGTACAACGCCTCGGAAGCGTAGATGTTTCCCAGGCCCAGGACCTTTGTCTGATCAAGTAAGAGTTGTTTTAGGCTGCGGGTGGATCGCGCCAGGGTTGAGCGCAGAGATTCAATGGTGAAATCGTCGGAGAGTGGTTCGGTTGCGAGTTCGCGCAACTCAGCGCTGCTGTCTAACTTCCCCTTGGCGATTAATCTCATGCGGCCAAACTGCCGCATATCAGAAAAGACGAGACGAGAGTCATCGTCGAGATGGAAAACTGCGTGCGCGTACCGCGGCAACGGTTCATCCAGGGGAAGCCGCAGGAACTTCCCCGTCATGCGCAGATGAACCAGCAGGATTCGCTCGCCATCGAGCTCGATCAGAATGTACTTGCCGCGTCGACTAACGCCTTCAATAATCGCGCCGGCGAGTTTGCGGGCGAACGTCACAGCCGAGGTCCCCGGCGCGGTGCGTTTGAGTCGCAATTCAGCGGCGACTATTCGGCGGCCTGTGATCGCAGCCCTCAACCCGCGGACTACGTGTTCAACTTCCGGCAGTTCGGGCATTGATGCTTCTTAACTTGCGAAAACGCGACTAGCCGGTGCATCCGAAGGGTTCTATCCAAACTAAATGACCTTCATAAGAAGAAGAATCAGCACGATTACTAAAAGCAGTCCGACTCCTCCGCTTGGTCCATATCCCCAGTTCCTGCTGTGCGGCCAGCTTGGAATTGCACCAAGTAACACGAGAACCAGAATTATCACCAAAACCAATCCCATGATTCATAACCTCCTGGCTAACGAAATTGTCGAAGGGTAAAGTGACGGGGGAACTCTAGCGATTGGCAAGCAAGGTAATGAGTTATGGATGACTAGTCAATACAAGACCTGGAAGATTCATCCTGTGGCGATTGACTCGCCGGCTGCCAGGAGTGCATTCATCTTCTCAACAGACGTCGCTTCGCAATAGATTCGAAGCATCGGCTCGGTGCCCGACTGGCGGAAGAGCAACCATGATTCATCAGCGAACAAGAGCTTCGTTCCGTCTACGTTCTGCATATCAATGACCTCAAAGGATGCTGCTTCGGTAGGTGGCTTCGCCGCAAGTTTCGTCACGAGCTTCATGCCCTTAGCAACTTCCAACTTTAGATCGCGCCGGCCGAAATGAAACTCACCAAACTCACGATGGAGCTCGGCAAGCATCTCGGAAGGCGACTTGCCCGCGGTAATAATCGCCTCGAGGAACAGCAGGGAATTGAGAATCCCGTCACGTTCGGGAATGTGACCCTTGACGCCGATCCCGCCAGACTCTTCGGCCCCAATGAGGATGTCGTCTTTCAGCATTAAATCCGCAATGTACTTGAAGCCGATTGCGGTCTCGTAGAGTTTTAGATCATGAGCGGCTGCGATTCGCTTGAGCAGGACCGACTGAGAGAATGTCCTCACGACACCGCCCGTCATCTTGCGTTTGCGTGCCAGGTGCAACAAGACGAGGGGCACAACATCATGCATCGTCATGGTTTCACCTCGTTCGTTGACGGCGCCAACACGGTCCGCGTCGCCATCGGTCGCTAAACCTACGAGTGCATTCGTTTCAGAAACGCGCTGTTTCAGCGCACCCAAGTTGCTGTCGATCGGTTCCGGATTGACACCACCAAATAGCGGGTCGCGGTGCGCACGAATTGTCTCGACCTTGAGAGTTTTGCCAGCCAGGAAGCCTTCCACCCAATTGCCACCCGACCCATGCATCGGATCAACGATCACAGAAGCGGCACTGCTTCGCAGTCGATCTAGATCGATGTAGCTAGCGATCTGCTTCTGATAGGTGTCCATTGCTGGTTTGAGCGAAGCGGTTCCGTCGGCGACCACGCCGTGTTTAGGCGGATTGTGGTCGACGAGTTTCTCGACGGAGCTGGTAGTCTCCGGGTCGGCGCTACCTCCCCAGGGCGCTTTGATCTTGAAGCCATTGAAGTCTGCGGGGTTGTGCGATGCAGTGATTACTATTCCGCCAACCGCGCCGAGTTGTTTTACTGCCCAGGAAATAATCGGTGTCGGTTGCGCTTCCGGAAAAAGCGCAACGTGAAGGCCGTTTCCCGCAACCACTTCAGCAGCGCGCTGAGCGAAGCGTTCGGACATGAAACGTCTGTCGTATCCGACCACTACGAGGTCGGCGGTGCCTGGCACTTTCGAAGCGGCGTTTGAAGTTAAGTAATCCGAATAAGCCTGGGCGACTCGCTCAAGATTTCCAAAGGTGTACTCGCGCGCAATTACGGCGCGCCAGCCATCAGTGCCGAATTTAATTGGAGTGAGATCAGTCATGATTAATCAACTGCCAGATGTATCACCGCCAAGGCACAGAGATCCGCGAAGCGCGCCAAGTTAAGAGACAGAGAATCGACTTGTCGCCATAAAACTGAAGGATGCTTAACCGCCTGCCTCGCCTTGTCCTGTGATCGTGTAATCGGTAAGAGAAGTCTTGTCACCAAGGACGGAACCTGAGCCCACTACCGCAGAACGCCCGACATGACACCCGCGCCCGACGATCGCATTGTTAACTGAAGCCGCGGTGCCGATTCGCGTGTGTGGCCAGATGACCGAGTTTTCTACTCGCGCTAGTTCCTCAACAAAACAGCCGGTGCCAAGAATTGAGTTGACGATCTGTGCTCCGGGTTTAATTTGGCACTCGTCGCCGATTATCGAAAGTTCATCGATCTCTGCGACCGTCGCAGAATCAAAAGATCCACGACGCTCCTTGATATGAATGCGGGCGACGCGGTTCGCAAGCAGATCATGATGTGCTTGCAGGTAGCGCTCAGGAGTGCCGATATCAATCCAGTAGGTTCGCGGAGGGACGTGTGCGTAGAAGGGTTCTTTCCGCTCGAGAAGATTGGGGAAGAGGCCGTATTCGAACGAGTAGTTCTCACCGGCAGGAATGAAGTCGAGCACACGCGGTTCAAGAATGTACGTGCCGGCGTTGATCGTGTTGCAGGTGATCTCATCTTCCTTTGGTTTTTCCAGAAAGCGACGGATACGTCCGTCTTTTTCTGTCTCGACCAGACCGTAGGCCCTGGGATTTTCAACCGGCTGCAGGACAACCGTGGCGGCCGCCTTTCGTTCGTTGTGCTTACGAATTACAGCTTTTAGATCGAGGTCCGTAAGGATGTCGCCATTGAAGACTACCGTGCGCTCGCGGATTCGATCTTCTGCAAACTTGTACGCTCCAGCAGTGCCCATCGGCTGCGGCTCAACGGTGTAATTCAGTTTTACGCCGTAATCCGAACCATCGCCGAGGAGTTGTTCAATCTTGTTCGGCTGGTAGGAAAGGGAAAGCGTGATGTTAGTTATGCCGGCTCGACGAAGCGTGTCGATCTGGTAAAGCAGAAAAGGTCGGTTGCAAATCGGGACGATCGGTTTGGGAGTATAGACTGTCAGCGGACGAAGGCGCGTACCTTTACCGCCGGCAAGAATTAATGCTTGCATGCTTGATTACCGAAAGATGAACGGGGATTGAATAGCGCGCCGAGTCTAACATCGCACTCAGGCCTTATCAATTGAAGGTTTTGGTAACGCGAACTGTTAGTTTGCGCGGGTGGTTGGCAACTATTTAGTTTGACGAGTTGTCCATCGCCCCCTGCCGTTCCGCCGAACGCAAACTAACAGTTCGCGTTACGCGGGCAGACTAACAGTTCGCCACATCGCGGTGGCGAGTAGGTCGCTTGACACCTTTCTGGGTAAACTAGTAAATGGTTAGACATTAACAAATCGTAGTCTGTTTCGTGCAGGAGTATGAATGGCAGAAATTCGAGAAGCAGTAATCATAAGTGCGGTGCGAACGCCGGTGGGCAAATTTCTCGGGTCGCTAAAAGGATTGTCCGCGACGGAGTTGGGCGCGATTGTCGTGCGCGAAAGCGTGAAGCGAGCCGGAGTCAGTCCCGAGGACATTGACGAAGTAATCATGGGTTGCGTCATTCAAGCAGGCTTGGGACAGAACCCTGCGCGACAGGCAGCCTTGAACGGTGGCCTGCCGAATACGGTCTCCGCCGTGACGATTAATAAGGTGTGCGGGTCGGGTCTCAAGGCAGTGATGATGGCTGCGCAGGGCATCCAGCTTAGTGACGTCGATATGGTGGTCGCAGGCGGGATGGAATCAATGAGCAATGCTCCTTATCTGCTCACGAAAGCACGCGAAGGTTATCGCCTGGGGAATGGTTCACTTGTCGATTCGATGATCAATGACGGCTTGTGGTGTGCGTTCGAGGACTATCACATGGGTTGCACTGGTGAAGTCGTCGCGGAACGTTTCGATGTAAGTCGCGATCAGCAGGACGAGTACGCGCTGCAGTCCCACCGTAAAGCAGCAGAGGCGATCAAGGCCGGCAAGTTCAAAGATGAAATCGTACCAGTTGAAATCAAGCAGAAGAAAGGTGCGTCGATAGTCTTTGATACGGATGAAACGGTGCGTGAAGACACTTCTCTCGAAGCGCTCGGCAAGTTGAAGCCCGCTTTCAAGGAAGGCGGAACGGTGACGGCAGGTAATGCACCTGGAGTTAATGACGGAGCGTCAGCCGTGGTCGTAACGTCGCTCGATCGTGCAAACTCCTTGAAGGTCCAACCGATGGCGCGGATAGTGGCGCAGGCTGTTTCCGGTACCGAGCCGCAACTCGTGATGATGGCTCCAGTGGAAGCTATCCGAAAAGTGTTGAAGAAGGCCGGCTGGTCCGGAGACCAGGTTGATCTGATCGAGTTGAATGAAGCCTTTGCCGTACAGGCCGTCGCGATTATCAAGGAGCTTAAACTTGATCCCGCAAAGGTGAACGTTAACGGCGGAGCGGTCGCGCTGGGACATGCAATTGGTCAGTCCGGCTCGCGTCTATTAACGACGATGCTATACGAAATGAAACGCCGCGATCTCCATCGGGGCGTGGTGGCGCTATGTCTGGGCGGCGGAAACGCCGTTGCGATGGCGGTGGAAAGATAGAGTAATGACACCTGCAGCCCACAACAGAATGATTGGGATCCTCCATCTTGTCTACGGGGTTCTCGGCCTCGTGACGATGATCTTCGTCACGATAGCGGTGGCCACGATGATTGGAAGTGCGTCTGCGGGTGCAGTCTCAGCCGGTGGAATCGCGCTTATCGTCCTCGCGATGGTGCTCGCAAGTATCGTCCTCACCGTGCCTGCCTGGATCGCTGGCTATGGACTGATCAAGAGAAAACCCTGGGCACGCAAGATGGGACTCGTTGCGGGTATTCTCGCCGGAGTTAGTTTCCCCATCGGAACAGCACTAAGCGTTTACACGCTCTGGTTTCTGTTTGGCGAGAAGGGACGATTTCTTTATCACAAAGCCGCATACGCTTTGCCAGAGCCGCCTCCAGCGCGGAGACTCGGCCGGACCATTAAACCGGAATATGTTCCACCTTCCGCGCCACCAGACTGGCGCTAATCCCAATTTAAGGAGTTCAGGCCACGTGAGTGAAGTCGTTGGAGTCGTAGGGGCGGGAACGATGGGCAACGGCATTGCGCAGGTTGCGGCGCGCGCCGGTTACACCGTGGTAATGCGCGATGTCAGCGAGGAGTTCCTGAAGAAAGGAATTTCTGCGATTGATAAGAGTTTGCAGCGCGATGTAGATAAAGAGCGCCTGAGTTCGGAAGAGAAGTTAGGAATTCTGAGTCGCATTCAAACAGCTACAGCACTCGACGCTTTTCATGAAGCATTCATCGTGATCGAAGCCGTAACGGAGAGTTTGAGTGTAAAGGCTGAAGTTTTCCAGGCCCTCGACAAAATCACTCCGCCAGAAACGATCCTCGCTTCGAATACGTCCTCGATCTCCATTACAAAACTCGGAGCGGCTACAACCAGGCCGGAAAAGGTCATCGGGATGCACTTCATGAATCCCGTACCAGTGATGAAGCTTGTTGAAGTCATTCGGGGCATGGCGACCTCGGACGAGACCTATGAGAACGTCAGGCAGTTGACCGAGAAGCTGGGAAAGAGTGCTCTCGATTGTCAGGACTCGCCGGGGTTCGTCTCCAATCGCGTTCTCATGCCGATGATCAATGAAGCAATCTTTACGCTTTATGAAGGTGTTGCTACACGCGAAAGCATTGACGGCATTATGAAACTTGGGATGAACCATCCGATGGGTCCGTTAACGCTCGCAGACTTTATCGGTCTTGATGTTTGTCTTGCGATCATGAATGTTCTGCACGACGGCCTGGGCGATCCGAAATACCGTCCATGTCCTTTGCTTAAGCGTTATGTCGATGCCGGTTGGCTGGGCAGAAAAACAGGTCGCGGGTTTTACGAGTATTAGTTGACTAGAGCGTTGATCGGAGTAGAAACTCGGACTTGAAAAGAGCTCTCATTACATTTTTTGAATAGTTGGTTTCAGATGACCCAGGTTTCCCATTATTGCCAGAAGTGCCTTGCGGCGAATCCACTGGGTCAGGACTTCTGCGCGCGCTGTGGGACGAGGCTCATGATTGTCGTTGAGCATCCGTCATCTCGATACGAGTCCCTTGAGGCCAGCGTCTCAAGCGAGGAGCATCTACTTGAACGCATCTCGGCATTAGAGAGCCGTCAGGCTCGGTTGACTGAAAGACTTGAGCGCGGTCTCGACCTTCTGCTGCGGCAAGCTCAGAACTCTTATTTTGATCGGTCCCTTGTAAAAGCGCTGATCGCATTGCTTACGGAAGACGACATAGTTGCCGGCCCGCGGCTGGAAAAACTCTGGAACGATCGCTGTCAGAAGGATGCGGAGGAACAGGAAGAGAGCACACGCCGCGAAGAGCTTCGTGTCAAAATACTCTCCTGTTACCACGGCGGTCAACGAAGTGCTTTTGAGCGGTATGTGAACGAAGGCTTCTTGTTGATTGAAGATCAGCAACCGGGCCGGGGAATCAAATCGCTTCAGCGTGCGGCCGAAATGGAGCGCGAGAACGCACCCCTGCTTTCCTTCGTTGGAGAACACTACTTTCGCGCTGGGAAGACACGACTTGCGCTCGACTACCTAGCGCGGGCCCTTGAGTTCAAGCCCGGAGACATTCGTGTCTCGCTGTTGCTCGGCCTTAGCTGCGCCGATGAAGGCGATCCTGAACGCGCCAAAGAACTGCTAAACAGCGCTACCCGTCGCGGTGGTTCTTCATTTGCCGCACACTACGGGCTCGGCCGCCTTTTTATCGCAGAAGAGAACTGGCAAAAAGCCCTGCGAGAGTTTAAGAGGGCACTTGCCAGCAAGCCCTCACCCGAAGCCCACTACGCGCTTGGCTGTCTCTACTATCAACTTGCTCGAGACTCAATGGCTACCCGACATCTTCGCAAAGCTACCGAAATGGACTCGGAATATGGCGAAGCATTCTATGTCCTCGGACTGATTTACAAGCGTACGGGACACGAAGAACTGGCTCAGGAGTCTCTAGCGAAGGCCCGGATTGGAGAACCGATTAGAACACCAAAGCCGGCCGGTAAGAAGCAACCACATGGCGAGAGCAAACTCCTTCCATTCGCGGCAGACGCCACCTCTCAAATTCGCCGGTTGGTGACCGGCGGCGACCAGCGACTCGCTCGCGCGCTCCGGCAGGACGCTTTGAATGTTTACATTTCATCAGATGTTGAAAGTAGTTAGTCTTCCGCGCGTTGACAGCCTGCCCCTCACCGCTATAATGAACCCTTTGCGCTCTAGCTGTTAAAAACAGCGATTTGTTATAGGGTAGTGTGTCATGCGGTTTGACCTTGCAAGCTTGGAGGGTAAAGCGGGCAACCTTGCCCACGCTTACGAACCCGCCGAGCTAAGTCTTGATGAGGAAAGGGTAACGCTGGAACAGCCCCCCAAGATTGAGGGCCGAATCCTGCGCAATGGCGCAAGGGTAGTTGTCGAGGGCGAGGTTGGTGCTGTAACCCTAATCGAATGCGACCGTTGCCTCCGGCCAATAGAGTTGCCCGTAAAGACTCGGTTTAAGGTTGAATATGTAACGCCGGAAGCTTACCAGTTAGAACAAGACGCCGAGTTGGAAGAGGAGGACCTGGCGCTTTCCATTTTCGACGGAGAGGCGATTGACGTGGACCAATTAGTGCGCGAGCAGGTGTTGTTGGAGGTTCCCACCCACGCGCTCTGTCAGGAGGATTGCAAGGGGTTATGTCCGGTTTGCGGAGTGGACAGGAATAAAAGCAGTTGTAATTGCCAGACAAGGGATGTCGATCCGCGCTGGTCTGGACTAAAGAACATGAGATTTTAGCTTTGTGATAGGCGATTTCTTCTTGATTGAAGACGGGTTGCGTTCCATCAGGCCACAAATCGTCAATCAAAAATCTAAAACGTTTCGACGGAGTAATTATGCCAAATCCCAAACGACGACATTCGAAAGCTCGCCGCGGAAAACGCCGGGCGCATGATGCGCTGCGCGCGCCGCAGACTACCCTCTGTCCCAATTGTCAGGAGCCTCGCCTGCAACATCGCGTCTGTCCAAAGTGTGGTTACTACAGGGACCGCGAAGTGGTGCAGGTGGAACAGACCTAAGCCACCGGACAAAGTCATCCCCTGTGCGAAACCAGTCGACGAATGGAAAACGACTGACCGGAAAAGTCGTTCTCGACGCAATGGGCAGCGACCATGCGCCGCATGCTGAGATTGATGGGGCGCTTGCCGCCGCACGCGATCTTGGTGTGGGGGTTATCCTCGTCGGCCAAACTGAGAAGATCCATCCGGAGCTTCGTCGCTGTGGTTGGCGTGGGGACGGTGATAAGGGGATCGAACTTGTAGATGCGCCGGAAGTGATCGGCATGGACGATCCGGTTATGACCTCGGTTCGACGGAAGAAGAAAAGCTCTTTGAGGATCGGAACGAAGTTGGTAACTGAGGGACGTGCAGACGGCTTTGTCTCCGCTGGCAATACCGGTGCTGCAATGGCCACCGCCAAGATGGTGATTGGAATGTTGCCTGGAGTCGACCGCCCTGCTTTGGCGGCGCTAATTCCGACGAAGTCGGCGAAGCCCACCCTGCTGCTGGATGTAGGTGCGAACTCGGAGTGCAAGGCTTATCACCTGGTTCAGTTTGCCATCATGGGCGATGCCTACTCGAGAGCTGTGCTCGGAACTGTGAAACCCGCTGTGGGCTTAATGAGCATTGGCGAAGAGGAAGCCAAAGGAAACGATCTAACGAAGGAAGCTTTCCCCCTGCTTCGCGAGATGAGTAGTTTGAACTTTGTCGGAAACGTGGAAGGACGCGACCTGTTTTCCGGAGCAGTAGATGTAATCGTCACGGACGGCTTTACCGGCAATGTGATGTTGAAGCTGTCGGAAGGTTTGACGGACGCAATGCTTTCCATGATTAAACGAGAGCTTACGGCCTCAGCAGTGACGAAAGCTGGAGCAATGCTCGCGAAGCCCGCGTTCCGAAACATCAAGAAGCGCCTTGATTACTCAGAGTATGGCGGTGCACCGCTTTTGGGAGTCCGCCAGATTGTTGTGATCGGCCATGGCAGTTCGAACGCCAGGGCGATCCGTAATGCGATTCGCAGCGTAAAAGAGTTTTCGGAAAACCGCGCGGGAGAGCGCATCGAAAAGGGAATCGCAGAAACTAACGCATCGCAGGCTGTTTCGGGAGCGGCGGTGGGCCGTTAAATTGGCTTTTGCTTTTGTAGTAGCTACCATTACGGTTCCCTTGAGCAGAGAAAATTGATGACAAGCTTACGCGCCGGAATTCTCGGCACCGGTCACTCATATCCGGAAGGCATTCTCACGAATGCCGATCTGGAAAAGACCGTAGAAACTTCAGACGAGTGGATCACAAGTCGCACAGGTATTAAGCAGCGTCGCAAGGCTGCACCTGGGGAATACACGTCTCTCTTCGCAGTGCGCGCTGCGCGCAAAGCAATTGAGCGCGCCGGTCTGGAACCTAAGGATATCGACCTCCTCCTTTGCGCCACCGTCAGTCCCGATCAAATCTTGCCCTCAACCGGTTGCATCATTCAAGCAGAACTAGGCGCTAACAACGCTGCGGCGATGGACGTTGTTGCTGCGTGTTCGGGCTTCTTGTATGGTCTGACGCTCGCAAACTCGATGATCCAAAACGGACAGTCGAGAAATGCGCTTGTGATTGGCGCTGAAGTTCTGACCCAATACGTCGACTATACCGATCGCCAAACCTGCATATTGTTCGGCGACGGTGCTGGTGCAGCTGTCCTCGGTCCTGTTGCAGGCGACCGCGGGATTCTGAGCACGCTAATAAAGTCCGATGGCCGGTACGAAGAACAGTTGTTCTCTCCGGGTGGCGGCACCCGACGACCGGCGACCGCCGAAACGCTGGCGGCCGGCGATCACTTCTTCAAAATGAGGGGGAACGAACTCTTCAAAGTTGCGGTCCGTTCGATGGCAGAGGTTTCGCGTGAAGTCCTGGAGGCTGCCGGTAAGAAGCCAGAAGATATTGATCTGTTTATTCCGCATCAGGCGAATCAGCGAATTACCGATGCAGTGGCTAGCAAGCTGAACGTCAACACCGACCTCGTCTATTCGAATATTGCCATGCATGGAAATACGTCCTCCGCATCGATCCCGATTGCGCTCGATGAATGCGTGGAGGCGGGTCGTGTTAAAGAAGGCGACCTCGTTCTGATGACGTCCTTTGGCGGCGGTGTAACCTGGGGCGGTGTGCTTGTTCGGTGGTAAAGAGGATTGCCGATTGATGATTGCGGAGTGACGATTGGTTCCTATCGCACTCTCTGATTCTTCGTGAACCCTGAATATTTTGACTGAAGATCAGCAATCCGCAATTCGCAATCCGAAATCCGGAATCGCGTACGTCTTTCCCGGCCAGGGCTCGCAGTATCCCGGAATGGGGAAGAATCTGGCTGATGAGTTTCCGGCCGCTAGATCGGTCTTTGAAGAAGTAGATGAGGCGCTTGGTTTCGCTATATCGCGTTTGTGTTTTGAGGGTCCGGCAGAATCGCTGCAGTTGACCGAAAACACCCAGCCGGCGATTCTCGCGACGTCAGTCGCTGCTCTGCGAGCAATTGAGGCCGAAGGCTTTCCGCAGCCTCAGGCTGTTGCCGGACATAGCCTCGGGGAGTATTCAGCGCTCGTAGCGGCGGGCGCGGTAAGTCTCGCCGATGCCGCCCGTATAGTGCGCGCACGCGGACGTTACATGCAGGAAGCGGTACCTCCCGGAGTTGGCGCGATGGCTGCTGTGCTCGGCGCCACGCTGGAAACGATCGAAAAAGTTTGCGCCGCAGTTAGCGAGGGAGAAGTTTGCGCTCCCGCAAATATTAACTCGTCGAATCAGATTGTCATTGCAGGCAGTACCGCGGCGGTCGACCGCGCGATGGAAGGACTGAAGGAAGCGGGAGCCAAGCGAGTCATCAAGTTGAATGTGAGCGCCCCATTTCATTGCGCGTTGATGATGCCGGCCCAGCAGCGATTGGCAGCTGATCTCGCAACCTTGAGTCTTGACGACTTGCGCGTGCCGCTGATAAGTAATGTCGACGCAATTGCGATAAAGCGAGCGGATGAAGCCCGGGACTCTCTGGTCCGTCAGGTTTCGTCTCCGGTTCGTTGGCTGGAATCGGTTGAATCGTTAATCAGCGCAGGCATTACCACTTTTGTTGAAGTTGGGCCAGGCAAGGTTTTGAGCGGACTGCTGCGACAAATTAACCGCGACGCCAGGGGTCTTAATGTTGAAGATTCAGAGAGTCTAAGATCGACTTCCGCCAGTCTCGGAGTTTCATAAACAACGCAACCATTGGTTTTTTACTAAATTCACAGAGGAGCAAAACGAAATGCCCGATCAAGAGATCGAGAATAAGGTTAAGCAGATCATCGTCGACGAACTCGGAGTTGATGAGAACGAGGTAACGCCGAACGCACGTTTTATCGACGACCTCGGCGCCGATTCGCTCGACACAGTCGAACTCGTCATGCGCTTTGAAGAGGAATTCGGGATTGAGATCCCCGACGAGGATGCTGAAAAGATTCAGAGTGTGCGCGACGCGTACAACTACATCGACCAGCACAAGAAGTAGTGATGAGTGAAAGGTGATGTGATAGGACGACGTGTCGTGATCTGTCTCATCACTTATCACCAGTCACCTATTACAGCCTTCAAGGAGCTTTGATTTGACACGTAGGGTTGTGGTCACAGGTCTCGGCCTCGTAACGCCGATTGGCAATACAGTCGAAACGACGTGGACGGCGCTGATGAGTGGTCGTAACGGCGTCGATTACATTAAGAAGTTTGACACTAAGAAGTTTTCGGTCAAGTTTGCCGCCGAGGTCAAAGACTTCGACCCGCTCAAATTCATCGCTAAGAAAGAGGCGCGCAAGATGGGCGCCTTTATTCATTACGCTATTGCGGCTTCCGTCGAGGCCATGGCAGGCGCCGGCTTTCAACTGACTGAGGATGGAAAGTTTCCTGCGGAGTTTGCGGAAAACGCAGGAACGTATATCAGCAGCGGCATCGGTGACTTCTGGGCGATCGAACGCGAACACTCGAAGTTGCTGGACGAAGGCCCGGACCGTGTGTCTCCGTTCTTCATCGTCTCAGCAATCGTTAATCTCGCCGCGGGACAAGTTTCTATCCGGTTCGGCGCCAAGGGTCCTAACTCCGCAACTGCAACGGCCTGCTCTGCCGGCGCTCACGCAATCGGAGACAGCTTCAAGATAATTCAACGCGGAGACGCAGATGTGATGATCTGCGGCGGTGCCGAGTCGGCCATCACCCCTATGAGTGTTGCCGGCTTTGCGTCGATGCGCGCGCTCTCCACTCGTAATGACGATCCTACTCACGCCTGCAGGCCGTTCGACCGCGATCGCGACGGGTTCGTAATCGGCGAAGGCGCCGGCATCATGATTCTTGAAGAACTCGAATTTGCTAAACGCCGCGGTGCAAAGATCTACGCAGAAATCGTGGGCTATGGAATGGCTGCCGACGCTTTCCACCTGACAATGCCTGACGAGACTGGCTCAGGTGCGAGACGCGTGATGCAGCGGGCAATCAAGGACGCGAGGATTCAGCCGGAGCAGGTGGGTTACATAAACGCACACGGTACCTCGACGCCTTACAACGATAAGTTTGAGACAAAGGCCATTAAAGACACATTCGGTGACCATGCCTACAAGCTCGCCGTGAGCTCCACCAAGTCAATGACGGGTCACCTACTGGGAGCAGCTGGCGGCATTGAAGGAGTCTTTTCCGTGCTCGCGATTCACCGGAACGTGTTGCCGCCAACAATCAATTACGAGCACCCGGATCCGGAATGCGATCTTGATTACGTTCCGAACAAACCCCGTGAAGCAACCGTTGAGTATGCGCTTTCAAACAGTTTTGGTTTCGGCGGAACGAATGCAGCGATATTGTTCAAGCGGTACGACGAATAACAATTGTCTGTGAGCTTTGTACTTTGAACCTCGTTCTTTGGTCTTGGTTTGGTCCTGGGCATTCGGAGTTGAGTTTCAATCGATGAAGCAATCAACTACAAAGACCCAAACCCAAAGACCCAAGAAGTAATCCAACCTACGAATAAACCACGCAATCATGAAAATCATAGTCCTAATGAAACAGGTCGCGAGCAAGGATGCGATTCTGCGGATTACCAAGGAAGGCAGCTGGATCGAAGAAGCTGACCTCTCGTTTGAAGTCAACGAGTCGGATGGCTATGCACTTGAAGAGGCCTTGCGAGTGCGGGAGAAGGTCAGCGGCGAGGTCATCGTTTGTTCGATGGGGCCGCAACGCGCCAAGAGTGTGATCAAGGACGCGCTCGCTCGCGGCGCGGACCGAGCGATCCACGTCGTGGGCGACAATCTCGCGCACCTTACCCCATACGCGGCCGCCCTCGCGCTCACCGAAGCCATTCGCGCCGAGCAGCCCAACCTAATCATGACAGGGCTGCAGTCTGACGACCTCGGCTACGCCCAAACCGGAGTCATCGTGGCTGAATTATTGGGAATGCCCCACGCGACGATCGTGATCGAAGTAGATGCCTCGGGCGAGAAACTGCGGGTCAAGCGGGAACTCGAAAGCGGCTGGTATCAATGGTACTCAATGCCGGCGCCAGCCTTACTCACGATTCAGTCCGGCATCAGCCAGATCCGCTACGCCACGTTAAAGGGGATCATGGCGGCGAAGAAAAAAGAAATTAAGGAAGTGCCGGTGCCGGCCGAGATCCTCAATCGGCCTTCGCATCAGCGAATCGAGAAGATTTATTTTCCACAGAAGACTAAGCAGACTCAGTTTCTGGGCAATGGAGACGCGAAGGCCGGGGCCGTCGCACTTGCTGAGAAGCTGCATACAGAGGCACGGGTAATTTGATGAGCAACGGCATTCTGGTTTTCGTCGAACATCGCGCGGGAGTATTCAGTAAGCACTCGTTTGAAGCGATTGCTGCCGCGCAGGACCTGGGTTCGCAGTTACAACAGCCGGTAACTGCGGTCGTGCTCGGTTCTGATATGAGTTCGCACGCGCAGGAAGTCGCGGCGTATGACCTTGTCAAAGTTGTCTACGCGAACAACGCGAAACTCGCCGAGTACACTCCCGACGGTTATACCGATGCGATGGAACACGCGATTCGCCAAATCGATCCGCAGCTTGTCGTCATGCCGCACACTTACCTCGTCCGGGACTACGCGCCGAAGCTCGCCGCACGTTTTGAAAAGTCGCTCATTAGCGATTGCATCAGGGCTAAGGTTCGCGAGGGTTCGATCGCTTTCACGCGACGAATTTTTCTCGGCAAGCTGGACGCTGATGTTGTTTCGGATGGAGCTTCACCCGTATTTGCAACTTTTCAGTCGGGTGCGTATCGCGCGGATCAAGCGGCAAAAGGTAGCGGCGCCCCGGTTGAAACGATGGAAGTTGAAGTCGGGGAGATTCGCATGACGCCGGAAGCTCCATTCCAGGAAGTGAAGCAGGCGGTCGATCTCTCTAAAGCTGAGATCATCGTGGCCATCGGGCGCGGAATTAAAAGTAAAGAGAACATCGCGCTCGCTGAGAAACTTGCCGCAGCGCTCGGTGGTGACATTGCGGCTTCGCGCCCGATTTGCGACGCCGAATGGCTGCCCATTGATCGCCAAATCGGTTCTTCAGGTCAGACCGTCGCGCCCAAGCTTTATATCGCCCTCGGGATTTCCGGAGCCATCCAACATCTGGTGGGAATGAAAAACTCCGGAACGATCGTCGCCATCAACAAAGATCCGGAGGCGCCAATCTTCGACATCGCCGACTATGGAGTTGTTGGCGATCTGTTCGAGGCGGTGCCGGTGTTGACGGAAGAAATCAAGAAGATCAAAGGACTGAGCTGAGTCTTCCTCAGCTGCTGCGAGCGCAACCTCCGACGCGCTTGTGGGTCACCCGATCGACACGCCTGAACGCCATTCATCTTGCCTCCAAACGGCAACCGAATCGTAACATCCACCAAAAGTCACGAGTGCTATAGTCCCCTTCGGTCGGGACTATTCCTTTCTCCCTGATTCAGTTACACAGCTGGCAATTTCCTGATCGCAACGGCTGACGTCTTCGAAAGATCCCTGGAACAACAGAAGAGGTTAAAGCAGTGGGTAGTCAGGCAGTGGCAGGGCGGAATGAACCCGTCCCGCGCGCAGGCTCAGTGAAAGACAACTGGCTCGGTTTCGTCGGCGATGTTTTGGCGTTTACCGGGGAGGTGCGCTTCAAATCCATGTTGCGCATCGATGGAAATTTTGCCGGACACGTAACTTCTCCCGATGGCACTTTGATTGTTAGCGCCGGCGCGCGCATCACTCAAGCTGTGATCAATGTAGCCGTTGCCAGGATCAACGGAACAGTTGAAGGGGATATCTTCGCAACCAGGGAACTCGTGCTGGGCCGCACCGCGACCGTAACAGGTAAGGTTTCTGCCCCGGCGTTGGTGGTTGAAGAAGGCGCACTCTTCAATGGCAGCTGCCGCCGGAGCTAGCAGGGGAACAGGGTAAGCATATCCGTGTCATCCGCGGCTGATTTGGGATTTCAATTCAACCAGCACTTCCTCCGGCTTCCAATCGTTCCCGTGGTAGATCTTGTGGACCTTCCCTTCGGGAGTGATGATCACTGTCCTCAGTCCATGAATCACCTGGTCTTTGTCCTCGTAGTAACGTAGCCCGAAAAGCTGCGCAATGCCTTTCACTTCATCCTTCGATCCGGAAGCAAACTCCCAGTGGGCGAACGTCTCATCTGAATACTTCCCTGTAAACGCCGCGCCGTAACTCCGCAAAACCTTTGGGGTGTCGTACTGGGGATCAAAACTGATGCTCAGCAGGTGGGTCTTACCGCTCAGATCTGGATCCTTCTGCAGTTCCTGATCGATCGTCGCAAAGTTGTTGCTCATGAGCGTGCATTGATCCGGCATCGGACAGCGCGTGTAGATAAAAGTCAGAAGGAGAACCTTGCCGCGGTAGTCATTGATTCGGATCACTTTGCCGTCCTGGTTCACGAGTCGAAAGTTCGGCACCTCATCGCCTGCCTTTGCTTCAATCGGACCAGTGCCCGGCGCGCTCGGGTCGGCGCTCTCCTGAGTTATGACTACGTTTTCCAGCCATGAGTGAACTCCTTCAACGACCAGGACGGCGCTGATCTGGTCTCCAGGCTTCAACACTTCGTAGGCCCAGTCTTCCGTCAGTGTGAAAGGCATCGTCATGCCCGGCATGTAGTCCTTGATGTCATCATGAGCCACCGTCACGAGATGTTTGTCCTTTTCGACAGCGAGCACTTTGCCTTTGAGATCGTAACGTTTTTCATTGGAGGAATGGCGCGGTCTGCAAGCGGAGCAAGCAATGAGAATAGAGACGAGCGTGATGATGAAAACAAGTGAACGAGTATTGGTTTGTGTCATGTAATCCAGTCAATCCTGATGATTTGCGGTTGAAGTAATGCGTCAGTAATCATCTCCGGTCTAATTTTTCGTCGTAGAGTTGCTGGTACATCCAATAATTACACATCACCTTGAAGACATAATCCTTGGACTGCGAAAAGGCGATCTCCGGCACATAGCGTTCAGGTTCTGTTGATCGCGAGCGAGCAATCCAGCGAGCTACGTTGTCCGGGCCACCGTTGTAAGCAGCGGCGACCGCTTGTGGCTGTCCGGGAAATTGCTTGAAAAGTGTCGCCAGATATTGCGAGCCAAACATGATCGCTGTCTCGGGATTGTAGAGGTCGTCCTGTTGGAACTCGCGAATGCCGAGTTCACTTGCGGTGTCGCCGGCAGTCGCAGCGATGAACTGCATTAGGCCTCGCGCTGCCGACACAGACTTCGCGTCAGGCTGAAAGCGCGATTCCTGCCGGGCGATGGCAGCGACGAAGCGAGGATCAACTCCACGCGCGACTGCGTGCCTAAGAAGCGATTCGCGATACGGCAGCGGATACAGCAGGTCAACAAGATCACGCGGCGCGACTGCCATCACATAATCGCTGGGCACAGTCTTCCAGACCTGTTCACCGAATCGCACAGCCTGACTCGCGAGACCTCCACGAAGCGAAAGCACGGCGAGGGTATAGTCTCTGTCGCCAGTTGATATGCCGGTCTTTGCTGCCTCGTTACCTTCAGTCGGAGTTTCGGATCTGCTCGCTGCAAACTCCGGTATCGCTTCGTCATACAGCCCGAGGAAGAAAAGTTCATCGGCGATGGCCTTATGCGTTGTCACCCCCGCTGCCGCGGCGGTCTCCTGAGACGCGACTGCGGCTCGCACAGCTTGGCGGCCGAGGGAAACTATTTTGAAGGCAGGCAATTTGTAAGCAGGTAAGGATTCGTAAGCCCGGCGCACAAGACTCAGCGATTCATCTTCGCCGGGCTCTTCTGCAAGACGATATGCGTTTTGTGAGGCGCGCCGAGCCTGATCGATCTGGCCCGCGGCTAACGCCCTTTCAGCTTCAGCCTTCAACGCAGTTCGACGTGACAGGACAAGTGAGCGCGCTTTACCTGTACGGAGGAGCACCAGTCGCCGTGTCGCAACGTTGCCGTAGTAATCGCTGCGACCGAAGGGGAGCGAAAGGTATTCGTTAATCGCTTCGTCAAAACGGCCACGCTGTTCCAGCGCGTAAGCACGCATCAATGTCACTTCCGAGGGCACAGTGCCGCCCGCCACGCGGGTGCCCCCAAGATCGGAAGCCTTGCGAAGTTCAGCGGTGTCGGCCACAACCTCCAACCAGGAAGCCTGCGCCAGATGGATTCTCGTTTGTGCGAAGAGTGCCAGCACCCCTCCTAGTTGGTTACTAAAACGAGCCCTTGTTCGAGCGGCCCAAGCGAGTGCTTCCTTGTACTGGCCGGCTTCATGCAACGCATCGATGATGTTGAGATAGCTGCGTTCAGGATTGGGAGCATCCGGAAATCGCTCGATGAAAGATTTGTAAGCGGCGATAGCATCGTCCGTGCGCTTCAGGCGATTGTAGGCACCTGCTGTAAAGCTCAAGGCGTCGCGTGCGCTCGTGCTGTCGGCATATTGTTGGGACACGCGCAGGTAGTATTTTATCGCGTCCTCGTATTTGGCCTGCTGGAAATATCCCCGGCCGATTTGGTAGAGAGCATTCGCGACAGTCGGGTTTTGCGGGTAGTGTTCGACCACTGCGAGATAGTGCATCCGAGCGGCATCAAAGTCGCGATTGAACTGATAGATGGAAGCGCGCAGCAGATGTTCGGTTTCTGAGAGCGCGCCAACCCTAATCGCCGGTTCAGTTCCACCTGTAGCCAGGTCGTCGAGCCCTCGTACTGCGGCCAGAGCAAAATCATCTGGACGCGAAGCATCAGGCATCTGCATCACGAGTCGTGTGAAAGCGCCGCGCGCCTCATCCTGCTTGCCTGATCTAAAGAGCGCTTGCCCGGTAATGTTGAGCGCCTGTCGCGACAACGATCCGTTTTTTGACTCGGCCAAGAGTCGGACTGCCGCAATCGCGCCGGCATAGTCCCGGCTGTCAAAAAAGCTCTGGCCCAATCTCATCGAAGCGGCTTCACGAAGAAGGCTGGTGGGTGCGAGGTTAAGCAACTGCCGCAGACGCTCGCGTTCGACAATGAGGTCACCGGTTGAGCGCGCAATCTGTGCAAGACGCCACAAAGCATACTGAGAGAGCAGCGAATTTCGTGCGGCAAGCGATTGATAATTGGCTGAAGCGGCAGCGGTGTCGCCTCTTTTCTCTTCAAGTCTGCCAACCAGGTAGTCGTAGTTGTTGGCTTCAAACAGGGCAGGATCAGTGGCGCGGCTAGCATTCAGCTGAGTCAACGCCCTTGTGAGATCGCCCGACGCTACTGCTGATAGCAACTGCTGATGACGCGTTTCGGGCGTCTGTGCGAGCGCCGACAGCGAGATCAATAGAAGTGTGAATAATGAAAAAGAGAGTTGGAGCAGTTTTGCTTTATAGTGCACGTGTGGAATTATCAACGATGGCAGGACTAATCCCAAGTGAGCAATATGATTCAACGCTTTAGTGGGACCGCGTGCGTCGCGCCCGCTGCCGCGTTGACCGTCTCGCTCGTTGGCAGTTCGCGCTACGCGCTCACTGCAGGGAAGACGCCCGTGGCCCAGTATTCTAGTTGACGGTTTTGTTAAGCCTGACTCTGGCGGGGCAACTTAAGCTATAAACGCTGCTGACGAACTCAACTTTGCATTTACAAGATCGGGTTAAAATGGTTCCCATAGAAAAGAACATAACAGGCACTGTTCATCGAGCTGGAATGCTTGACGGTGCTCGCATTGCCGGAGATATCAAGCAAGAAGTTATGGCCGAGGTCGAACTGTTGAAAGAGCATGGCATTAACCCTTGCCTCGCTGCTGTTCGAGTCGGCGACGATCCGGCTTCAGAGGTTTATGTCCGCAATAAAATCAAAGCATGTGAAGAGGTAGGCATCAGGTCAGAACAACACGCACTCTCATCAGCAACGACCGAGAGTGAACTGCTTGAACTGATCCATGCACTAAACGCGCGCGACGATGTGGATGGGATTTTGGTTCAGATGCCTTTGCCACGAGGCATCGACGAGGCCTCGATTCTCGAAGCGGTCGATCCGGCTAAAGATGTGGACGGCTTTCATCCTTTAAATGTCGGGAAGCTCGCGCTGGGTCGACCGGCCTTTGTCCCCTGCACTCCGGCTGGAATCATTGAATTGCTAAAGCGCTCTGGGATTACGATCGCCGGCGCCAACGCTTGCGTGATTGGTCGTAGTCAAATCGTCGGGCGACCAATGGCCCAACTCCTGTTACAGCATGATGCGACCGTGACCGTTTGCCATTCGCGCACGCGCGATCTTGCAGCGGTCGCACGAAACGCTGACATCCTGATCGCCGCGATCGGGCGACCGGGCTTAATCGGCCGCGAGTACATCAAGCCAGGCGCTGTCGTCGTCGACGTCGGCATGAATAAGATCAGCGATGCTACTTCGGCTAAGGGTCTTTTTGGCGATGCTGCTGAGCGGCGCCTGGCGATCATGGCGAAGCGCGGCTACACACTTGTAGGCGACGTGCATCCCGCAGAAGCTGACGAGGTAGCTGCCTGGCGCACCCCCGTTCCAGGCGGCGTCGGGCTACTCACAGTAGCGATGCTGATGCAGAACACGGTTAAGGCTGCGAGAACGCGACGGGCTGCAAGTCCCAGCTCGCGGTAATGCAAACAATGCTGCGTGTAGGTCTGACAGGATCGATCGGCGTAGGTAAGACTTTCGTCGCAGGTGTGCTCGCGGAATTAGGTTGTCGCGTGCTGGATGCCGATCAAACAGCGCGCGAAGTCGTAGCGCCGGGCTCCCCTGGTCTAAACGCAGTTGTGCAAGAGTTCGGACAAGAGATGCTGAACGATGACGGTAATTTGAATCGTCAGAAGTTAGCTGCGGTTGTTTTCGCTGATCAGAAAAAGCGGCAACGATTGAATGAGATTCTCCATCCCTACATCATTGCGCGACAGGATGACCAACTTCGACAGTGGGAGGCCCAGGAGCCCGATGGGATCGGAGTGATCGACGCCGCACTGATGATTGAGTCAGGTGGCTATAAGAGGGTCGACAAGTTGATCGTCGTCCACTGCCGACCTGATGTGCAGTTGGAGCGCTTAATGACAAGAAACGGACTGTCGGCGGGTGAGGCTCAACAGAGAGTTGCTGCCCAAATGCCGCAGGAAGAGAAAAAGAAATTCGGCGATTACCTGATCGACACTTCGGATGGTTTCGATCAAGCACGACAAAACACTGAAATTGTTTATGCAGAGTTAAGGACTCTAACCAGTGCTAGACTAATCCGGTCCTGATGAAACGCTTTTCCCCGACACGGCGAAGAATGCACACGGCAACTGTTGCGCTGTTGCTTGTCGCGCTATCAGTTTTTCCGAGTGGTTGCTTCACCGACCAGACCTACCCTCCGTATTACGGGCAGGTCATCGTGCCACGTTCCCAGGCGTTTCGCTGGATTGATGGAGGACTGCCTCAAACTTTCGACCCCGCGTTTGCCGCGGCCGCCCCCGATACCGATCTCGTTCGCGCACTCTTTGAAGGATTGACTGATTACGATTCACGTACGCTCGCTCCTGTTCCGGCAGTCGCTACGCGCTGGGAATCATCGAGCGACGCACGCACGTGGACGTTTTATCTTCGTGAAGATGCGCGCTGGTCAAATGGCGAGGCCGTTGTCGCAAAGGACTTCGTTGACTCATGGCGGCGAACGATGAGGATTGGTGAACTGGCGCCGCATACTGATCTGCTTAGCAACATCGTCGGCTCTGCCGCAGAGGCAGTCATGCCAGTACCAGACAGCAAGACAGCACGCATTGGAGGTACAGTAACCCCGCCGACGAACACTCGCGACAGTCGCTTCGGCGCCGAGGCCGTTAACTCCCACGTCTTGCGCGTTCATCTGCTGTCCCCCGACTTGAATTTTCCCGCACTCGTAGCCCATCCAGTATTCCGTCCTGTGAAAGTTGCGGAGCAGGACTCAACCAAGCGACTGGGCCCGACCGGCCTGGTTTCAAACGGCGCATTCCTGCTTGCAAAAAATGAAGGCGATCGCGTCTTGTTGGAGCGAGCGACCAACTACTGGGGCAAAGACGCGGTCAGCCTGCAGCAGGTCGAGTTCATTGGTGCGGCGAATGCTGAGGCGGCTCTCGCTGCGTATCGTGACGGCGACGTGGATGCGGTCACCAACGCCAGCTTCGAACCGCTGGGGTTGAAGCTCCTCGCACCTTACAGGGACTTTCACCGGGAAACGTACGGCGCTTTGACCTATTACAGTCTGAATATCGCGCATGCTCCTTTTGATGACGTGCGCGTCCGAGAAGCGCTCGCGATTGCCATCGATCGGGAGCGTTTGTCTCAGGACGAGATGGGCGGTTCAACGGAGCCCGCGAAAAAGTTTTTGCCCGAGGTAGCGACAGAGGAGACGAAACCCGTCGTGGCGAAAGCAGAGCTGTTGGAAACGGACGGTAAGCGCGCGCGTTCGTTGCTCGCCGAAGCCGGCTATCCCGACGGCAAAGGGTTCCCAGTGGTCCGCCTTTTGGTGAACAGGAATGAGCAGCAGCGTCTCGTGGCCCAATCGATCGCTCAGATGTGGCGCAACGTCCTTAACGTCGAAACGCAAATCGATGTGAAAGGCTGGGACGAATTTGAAGCGATGATTCGCTCCGGAAGTTATGACGTCGTAAGGCGTGGCATCGTGATGCAGACGACTGATGAGCTAACGAATATCAAGATGCTGTTTCAGGAAGAGCCGCAGCGTCCCGCACCGACCGCTATCTCGCAGACGGGCACTGCGGCTGTGGAAGAGACGACAAAAGAACCAGCCCATTCGATCATCGATAAGAAAAGCACCGCGCCCACGCGGGTCGAGTCGGAAGCGGAAGCGCTTAAGGAGTTAAGGGCGATTCCACTTTATTTCGCATCCTCACATGCACTCGTGAAGCCGTACGTGACAGGCTTCGACTCCAACCTGCTCGATGCGCCCTCCTTAAAACAGGTTCGCATCGACACGAATTGGAGAGGTAGTCAGTAGTCAGTTGCTGGTTGTCATTAGTTCATCGTCAAGTGTTGGTGGTCAACTCAAACCGGAACGGCTATTTCGACTAGCGACTAACAACTAACAACTAACTAACAAGATTGCCGCATGCAGTTGCTCATGTTAAGTTCACCCAGGTAGCACGCAAGCTCCACCGCGTCTAAACAAAGGAATCGGAGGCACTCGATTAGTTTGATACAAGCTAGACAAGGCCTGGTTCTATTATTTG
The DNA here is from genome assembly GCA_040005515.1 of bacterium. GTDB lineage: Bacteria > Acidobacteriota > Blastocatellia > Pyrinomonadales > Pyrinomonadaceae > PSRF01. The sequence continues at coordinate 11,176 of JBDTYQ010000034.1, read as the reverse complement.
TTCTCGTAAGCGCGGTGTCGTGTCGCGTTGCGGCCGGCAATGAAGAGTTCTTCGGTTCAACCAACCCTCCCGAACAAAATATCCTCCGCTACGTCAACGGCGGTGAGCCTGAGTCGCTTGATCCGGCGATCAGCTCGGGCCAACAGGAAGCGCGCATCTACATGGCGCTCTATGAGGGTTTGGTCGAATACGATCCCAAGTCACTAAATGCCATACCCGCTATCGCCGAGCGATGGGAAGTGAACGGCGACTCATCAGAGTTTGTCTTTCACTTGCGCAAGAACGCGCGCTGGTCGAACGGCGATCCGATCAATGCCCAGGACTTTATCTATAGCATTCGCCGAGCACTTTCACCGGACGTGGCCTCGCGAACTGCGAATCTTGCTTACTACATTCAGTATGCGCAGGCATTCAATGAGGGCTCAGTCTTTGTGCGCGAGCCCAACAGCAATCATTTCCTTCTGGCGCAGGATTACGATGACTCGCCCGCCGTTGAAAAAGCTCTTAGTCAAAAACCAGTTGTCGCCGGACAGCAAGAGTACGAATCCGCAAGCGGAACCTTGTCCCCTGTTGCTGACACTGCCTTTCACCAGCTGCTTCATTCTCCGTCGAGATTGATATTGCCCGGAGCTGAGAAAGCACGTAACAAACTGCTGGCGGCTAATCCCAAATTGCAGGCGGCGGTTGCAGGTAAAGAGTATGTGAAGGCAACGGCTGACGACGTGGGTGTCGAAGCTGTGGACGCTTACACAGTGCGAATATCTCTTTCGCAGCCGACGCCTTACTTTAGCGGGATCGCCGCACACCAGCTGTTTCGACTTGTTCCGCGGAAGGTTGTGGAAAAATACGGGGTGCAATGGACCGATCCGGCGAATATCGTCACCTGCGGTCCGTTCAAACTCAAATCGTGGAAACCCTACAGCGAGGTCGTGGTCGAGCGTGATCCGATGTACTGGGATGCGGCGAACGTTCACCTTGATGAAATTCACTTCTACGTTTCAACAGACCATCCCACAAGCATGAACCTCTACAAGGTCGGTGCGGCAGACGCTGTCGTCAATCACTCCGTTCCCAATGCGTGGCTGGATGTTGTCCGCCCCAAGAAGGACTTCATGGACGCTGCCGAAGCGGCGATTACCTATCTCCTGATCAACGTGACTCAGCCGCCGATGAATGACCTGAGGGTGCGCCGCGCATTCAACATGGCGATCGACAAGGAAACCTATTCCCAGTCCAAACGAATTACCAAGCCGCTCTCCGCGTTTACTCCGTCCGGAATCTTCGTAGGCTATCCGCAGCCGAAAGGCGACGGATTCGATCCCGGGCAGGCCAGAAAGCTACTCGGTGACGCCGGCTACCCGGTGACACAGAAAGCCGACGGCAGTTACGACTGTCCCAAATTCCCGGCTAATGAAGTGAAGTTAATCTTCCCGACGCACTCGTCGAATAAAGCGCTCGCTGAGTTTATGCAGGCGCAGTGGAAACAGAACCTCGGTGTCACTGTGCTGCTGAACAATATGGAGTCGAAGACGTACATGGCAGCTCGCTCCAAATTGGAATACAAGGGTTTTGCGCTGGGCATCTGGGGCGCCGACTATATGGATCCGGTAACCTTCCTGAACATCTTTTTAACGCAGGGCGGAGACAATGGCAGTGGTTGGTGGGATCAGAAATATGCAGATCTGCTCGAACAGGCTAATCACACGGTCGATCATCAAAAGCGCTACGAGCTGTTGGCTAAGGCGGAGAAGTACATGTTGGATGCCCAGCCAATGATTCCGATTGAAACTCCTTCGGTCAACTGGGTGAAGAAGCCTTATGTCAAAGGGCTATATCCGAACCCCTCGTCACTCTTCGCCTGGAAATTTGTTTACATCGAGCGCGATCGATCCAAATGGGATCATCAAACACCGAGCCTGACTGATTAGCGCGAATCTCGTTGCCGGGTTCTCTTCAATACGCGAGTCAAAACAAGTCTGCTTCATTGAATGCTGCGCTTCATCATTAGACGCCTGATCATCACGGTCCCGACGATCCTCGTAGTGATCACCATCACCTGGGGTTTAGTCAGACTCGCCCCGGGAAACTTCTATACGGGCGAAAAGAAACTTCCCGCGGCAATCGAAAAAAACATCCGCGAAAAATATGGCCTGGATCAGCCGTGGTACGAGCAGTACCGGCGCACTATGTGGGGAATCGTGCGTCATCTGGACTTTGGGACCTCGCTGACTTATCAGGGGCAGTCTGTGAATGCGATCATCGCGCGATCGCTTCCTATCTCTGCGACGATCGGACTTCTCGCTTATCTTCTGGCTCTTCTGATCGGGATCACTGTAGGGTCTATCGCTGCGCTGAAGCCAAATTCGCGTTGGGACTACGCTTCAATGGGCCTGGCGATGCTCGGGATTTCGATTCCGAATTTTGTGCTCGGTCCGATCCTGGTTTTGATCTTCTCTCTCACGCTCTATTGGCTGCCTCCATCCCGTTGGGACGGCTTTGCGAGCCGCAATATCATTCTTCCGATCATCACACTCTCAGCAATTTACATGGCCTACATCGCACGTCTGACGAGGGCGGGCATGCTCGAGGTGCTCAGGTCAGACTACATTCGCACCGCGCGCTCGAAAGGGTTGAGCGAGACTCAGGTTGTAATCCGTCACGCGTTACGAGGGGGACTAATGCCTGTGGTCTCCTACACGGGTCCGGCACTCGCATTTCTCTTAACCGGAACCGTCGTTATAGAAAAGTTGTTCGCCCTGCCGGGCCTCGGCAACTATTTCATTCAAGCATCGTTGAACCGCGATGAGCCTTTGATCATTGGCATCGTCGCGTTCATTGCCATCATGCTCGTGTTGATGAATCTGCTGGTCGACATTGCCTACGGATTCCTCGACCCGCGCATACGATATTAATAGTCTGAAACGTAACTCAAGCATGGAGCCACTGCCCCCAGGACCGCCGGCCGATCCGGAGAAGACGGAACCAGCATTCACGCCGCTGGGAACTATTCCGGCACCGCCGATTCGCACGCGCGAAGGAGATATCATTCATACTTCACCCGAATTGGCGGTGGGTGAGGGCGATGTTCGCTCTGCAGAGCAAGGGGAGTTCATTGTCGGCACCTCACTCTGGCGCGATGCCTGGCGGAGACTTCTGAGGAATAAGCTGGCAGTCTTTGGCTTGATCGTCGTAGCAATCATCACGCTCGCTTCGCTGCTCGGTCCCTACCTTATCAAGCAGTTGACTGGCATCACTTCCGACTACATCCCGACAGACGCTGCGCTGTTGAAATCGTTTCCACCATTTGTCGCGCCTGACGGTTCGTTTTCCTGGAGACATCCGATGGGAACGGACACACAGGGACGCGATCTACTTGCACGCGTACTCCAGGGCGGGCAGATATCTCTGATGGTTGGAATCATTGCGACGGTCATGTCGCTGATCATCGGAGTCAGCTACGGCGCGGTTGCCGGCTACCTCGGTGGGCGCTTGGATAACCTGATGATGCGTCTCGTAGACGTGCTCTATTCGTTGCCTTACATCATCATCGTGATTGTGCTGCTGTCGATGTTCAAGAGTCAGACCGCGCAAGGGCAACTCGTTCTTCTATTCGTCGCGCTCGGGTCTGTCTCGTGGTTAACGATGGCGCGAATAGTTCGCGGACAGGTGCTTTCGTTGAAGAACCAGGAGTTCGTGCTCGCGGCGCGAGCGACAGGGGTCTCCACTCCACGAATCATCTTCCGACACCTTGTGCCGAACACTCTGGGGCCTGTGATTGTTTATGCCACGCTGACGATTCCGACGGTCATGCTAACCGAGGCGTTCCTTTCGTTCCTTGGATTCGGTGTGCAACCTCCACTCGCATCATGGGGCAGCCTGGCAACGGATGGAATTCAGAATATCGCAATCTTTCCGTGGCAGTTGATCTTTCCCGGCCTGACTATGGGGCTGACTCTCTTTTCACTGAACTTTCTTGGTGACGGTTTGCGGGACGCGTTAGATCCACAGATGAGGAAATAGAACTTTGATTTAGTACCTGGAACTTAGCACTTTAGCCCTGGGTTTTGAGACTTGAGACTCGGCCGACTGATTCAATGTCTTCACATAACGACAATCTTCTCGAAGTCAAAGATCTCCGAACGTACTTCCACACGGAAGACGGAACAGTGAAGGCTGTCGACGGGATCACATTTGACTTGCAGCGTGGCGAAACGCTGGGAATCGTCGGAGAGTCAGGCTCGGGAAAATCAGTAACGAACCTGTCGATCATCCGACTGGTACCGACTCCACCCGGGGAGATCGTTGGCGGCGAGGTGCGCTTTAACAATCAAGACATACTCAAGCTTCCAGAGCGCGAGGTGCGTCGCATACGCGGACGAAGCATTGCGATGATCTTTCAGGATCCCATGACGTCCCTGAATCCCTTCATGAAGATCTCGCGACAGTTGATGGAGATGACGCAGCTGCATCTGGGCCATTCAAGGACAGAAGCCTATGAGCATGCGATCAAGATGCTTGAAGTGGTCGGCATCCCGGACGCGCGCGCCCGAGTAGACAGCTATCCTCACGAGTTCTCAGGAGGAATGCGACAGAGAGTCATGATTGCGATGGCACTTTCCTGCGGACCGGAGTTGCTGATCGCGGACGAACCATCAACGGCGCTCGACGTCACCATTCAGGCGCAGATTCTTGAGCTGCTCAAGAAGCTGAAGAGCGAGACCGGTACGAGCGTTATTTTGATTACGCACGACCTCGGCGTCGTCGCAGGCATGACCGATCACGTGATCGTCATGTACGCGGGGAAGGTATTTGAGCAGGCCCCTACACGAGAGTTGTTTGGAACGCCGGGCAACCCTTATACAAAAGGCTTACTGCGCTCCGTACCCGATCCTACTCGCGAACAAGACGAGCTATATCAGATACCCGGGTTGCCACCGGACGTTGCTCATCTTCCGCCGGGCTGTCCATTCGCGCCGCGATGCGAACGCGCTGAAGAGATCTGTCACCGTAAGTTTCCACCCTTCGTCCAGCTTACTGCGGAACACCGATCGCTCTGTCACTTTGCCCGTGAGGTTTATGAAGAATCTGAGGCGAGGCTCGAGGATCGGAGCAGGCGGCAGGGGCAGGAGGCAAGGCAAACGTAGCATCGCCACCAATGAGCATTGACCAGACAAAGTTAACGAATCAACTATCGCCTGCGGAGAACCAGCCCGGTCCGCTGATCTCTATTCGTGATCTGAAAGTGTACTTTTCACTGCGAGGTGGAAGCGTTCGAAAAGCTCTTTCCGCCGCTGACAAGAGCGTAGTCAAAGCCGTAGACGGCGTGACGCTCGACATCCACGAGGGCGAGACGCTCGGTCTGGTAGGTGAGTCAGGCTGCGGTAAGTCGACTCTGGGCCACGCCGTGTTACGCCTCACTGAAGCTACGTCCGGGCAAGTGCTATATCGTGATCGCGATCTAGCTGAACTCTCAAAGCGTAAGATGCGAGAACATCGTCGCTACCTGCAGATCATCTTTCAAGATCCCTATGCGTCCCTCAATCCGCGAATGACTGTTGGTCAAATCGTTCGTGAACCGCTTGAGACATTCCGGCTCGCCTCGGGAAGGGAAGCAGACCTTCGCGTCCAGGAATTGTTGGAGCTTGTCGGTCTCAGTAGACGTTTCGTAAAGCGGTATCCTCACGAATTCTCCGGAGGTCAACGGCAACGCATCGGCATCGCCAGAGCTCTGGCAGTTGATCCCTCTTTCATTGTAGCGGACGAACCAATCTCCGCTCTTGATGTTTCGATTCAAGCGCAGATCATGAATCTGCTGGAGAAGCTGCGCCGTGAAAAGAACCTGACTTACCTGTTTATCTCGCACGACCTGCGCGCCATCCGGCATGTGTCGGATCGAGTAGCGGTGATGTATCTCGGCAAGCTTGTCGAAATTGCCGATGCCAAGGCCATTTACTTTGAGCCGCTCATGCCTTATACGAAAGCACTGATTTCGGCCGTTCCTGTCCCGGATCCGATTATCGAAGCCGGACGTCGGCGTATGGTGCTGGAGGGCGACGTGCCCTCTCCGATAAATCCGCCCTCAGGGTGTCGCTTCCATACCAGATGTCCTTATGCGATTCAGGCTTGCAAGGAGGTTGTCCCGCCGCTAGTGGAAATCAAACCTAACCACTTCGCTGCTTGTATTCGCATCAGCCCCGACCAACCTCATATTGAAGACGTGGCGCCCGGTGACGCGCCGGGACTGCCAAAGGCCGCTCTCGTTTAGCCAAATACTCCATACCGTCAGTCCATTTTCTACGCAAGGCACTCACTCTCAGAGACTTACGCCGTGAAAGACTCATGCCATTAGTCATATAGCAATAGAGTGAGTTGTACTCTGCTTTCAGATGGGCGCTGTGATTCATTGGCAACTAAAGCCGCACTTTGGCATGATGCCGAACCTAACAGTGCTGTTAGCGTCCAGCCAGAGCAGTAGCGCCACCCAGCGCAGCCCAGGATAAGAAGCATTCTGCATGACTAAGAAATCCCCCCCAGCCAAGGTGTCTCCGTCTCAGGAGCAGCGCGGCATTGCGCCCGCAGGCTGGGAGAATTTCCAACAACCGCTCGCAGAGGACGCTGGGCTCTCGCTCCTACTCGTAGAGGGTTATCAGCCGCCGGCGCTGCTAGTCTCGAACAACAACTCCCTTTGCCAGGCATTGCAGTCTTCGCCCGAGCACGTGAGCCTCTGCGATCCCTACTGCGGTGACGCCCACCGGCGGGCTGTCAGTGCGGGAGGCGTTACCGAGTACAAGTGCCACGCTGGATTGAAGTGCTTTGCGATGCCTGTGCAAATCTCCAAGGGCCGGGACCTCGCAGTGATTGGTGGGCGCGCCTTTGTCTCTGCCGAAGACTACCGCGCGACTGCAGAGCGTCTGCGGGACGGTGACTTGAAAGATTTGGTAACCAGCGACACGTTAACCAACATCATTTTTTCAGATGAGTCACGCCTGGAAATTCTCGCCGAGCGCGTAGAGAAAGCTGCGCGTAAATATTCTTCTAATCCTGAAGCGTCGAAGCTGCTCGGGATGCCGGATGAACCGTCCCGTGAGGCTACTCCCGATACTTCCAAACCGTCCGAGTTTGAGTCTCAGCCCGATCGAGTAGCTCCGCCGGAGACTGCGTCCTCTGGCAAGTCTTCAAGAGACCTTCAAGATGAAGTCGATCAACTGCGTAGCGAGCTTGATTACCGAACGCGTTTTGCCGAGTCACTCCAGCACTTCCTGGAACGTATCAGTGCCGCCGATCCGGAGCAGACGTATTACGCAGTACTGAAGAACTCGAAGGAACTTCTGCTCTCCGAACGGGCTTCGCTGCTTGTCTATAACGAGGGATCGCATGAACTGATCATGAAGGCTGGCATGGGGCTGCCAACGGAGATCGCCACCATCGGCCGGATTCGACTCGGCGAAGGCATTGCGGGCGGCGTCCTGGAAACTGGCAAGCCCATGGTGGTGCGCAATCTTGAAGCTTCAGGGCTCAAGCCTTCACCGCTTGAAAGGCGATACAAGACAGAGTCTTTCATCAGCTACCCGATCGGGCTCGGGGGCCGGAAGGTCGGCGTACTAAACGTGGCTGACAAATTCGGTGGCGGGATCTTCGACGAGGTCGATCTCAGCCTGATTGAAATCATTGCTCCTCAGGTTGCTCTCGCGCTGGAACGCGCGGAATGGCAGGAGCGGGCGACCGAGTTCCAACTGATGTCGATCACCGATTCGCTAACAGGACTGCTCAACCGGCGTTATCTCGAAGAGAGACTGAGTGAAGAGCTCAACCGCTCTCGTCGTTACGAATATTCCATGAGCTTCCTGATGATCGACATTGATGACTTCAAAAACTACAACGACCTGAACGGTCACCAGGCAGGAGATCTGGCGCTGCAAATGACAGCGCATTGTCTCAAGGCCGGTCTTCGTTCGGAGGACGTGGCCTGTCGTTACGGGGGCGAGGAGTTTTGCATCCTGCTCCCGCAGACACCTGCCGTTGAGGCCGGCGTGATCGCCGATCGCATTCGCCAACGAGTGGCAACTACGGATTATCCCCACGGCGGACGACAGCCGCTGGGCGCCGTTTCTATCAGCATCGGTATTTCAACTTTCGCCAGACACATCGACACGAGCGAGCGCGTGATCGCAGCGGCTGACCGCGCGCTCTATACGGCCAAACATAACGGCAAGAACCGGATTGAATTCTACGCGGACAGCAAGCTGACAGCGCCACCCAGCAATGAAGGACAACAAGTCCAAAGATAAGCGACGACAGATTCTTGGCCGAGTGTCGCCAGAAGAGTTCGTCGGAAGAGCGGTGGAGCTAAAGCAGCTCGTTAATCATCCGCGTCTTGCCGGGCCCGCGCGCGGAATGCTGCTACTCCTCGCTCCTTCTGCGGGTGTCTCGGAACTTCTCCGTCAGGCTTATGACCAACTGTTCAACCAGGATGAAGGTATAGTTCCGATCTATTTCTCGTTCACTCGCAATGAGAGAACAGCTGTCAGCGCCGCTATCGAATTTCTGAAAACCTTTCTGCGCCAGTACATCGCGTATCGTCGAGATGAACCGGCCTTGGTTGAAGCTGGGCTGACACTTAATGACCTCGTGCAACTGACGCCGCCGGCCGACCTCGATTGGCTCGAGGCGCTTGTGGAGGGTTATAACCGCGAACGCTTTAACAACGACGATCGTAGCTTTGTTCGCTTCTGTTTCAGCGCTCCCCAGAGAGTCCCGGTTCGTAACGGCAGGCCTTGTGTTTTGCTGGATGCAGCGCAGTTGCCGGAAAGCCTGGACGGTCGCGGCCACTTTGGAGCGGAGATTCTGCGAGCGTTTTCACAGTCAAACCTACCGTTTGTCCTCGCTGGCCTGCGGCGTCAGGTGCTCGATGCCGCCCATCGCGCGAACTGCAATTTTGAATCGCTCGACATTGTCCGTTTGCGTAGACTCGCTGACGAGGATGCGCGGCAACTCGTAGATCACGCGGCGATCCGCCAGCAAGTCGTGATCAATGAGCAGACGAGAGATTTGCTGGTCCAGCAATTCGAAGGAAGTCCCTTCTTCATCACGGCGATGCTTCAGGCGGCCCATCAGAAGAAGGTCCCACTTGATTCCTATCTCGATTGCGAACAGCTTTACGTCGACGAGCTGATGGGTGGCCGAGTCAATCACTACTTCAATACCTTTCTTGAAGAGGTTGCCACGCAACCGGAGTTGCGACGCTCGTTAATTCGAGTGCTGTGGGAATCGTCGGCCGGGGATCTCAGCAAGATCTCTGGGGAAACCTTGCGGAAGGTTTTACATCTCGAAGCCGAGCCGTTCGAAAAGCTCCTGCAGGCGTTGCACGTCCAGGAGTTTGTTAACTGGAATGGCGCGTTCGTGGAAGTCGGCGGAGGACCGGCGCCGTGGCGAGATTACTTGAAGGTGCGTTTCCAAATGGACATCAGTGGTGAACCTCGAGCGCAGGTTGTTGCAGATGCGATAGCTGCTGCTTTGAAGCGAGCACCGCACACGATGGCGCGTCATTATCGAAGCGCCGCGCGAGTCGGACTGCGGGAGCTTCTAGAGCGCTTTGATTGTCAACGCGTGCCAAAGATTCTTTTTGACTCCGCTGAGTTCAACGAAACGCTAAGAGGCTCGCCGCCGGAACAGATCCTCGCCCAGTTAGAGTCATCAGACGAACTGAGGGTGCCGCAGGTGGTTCATGTAGCGAACAGCGAAGCCTACGGCGCAGATTCCCGACTGGCCTTTGCCGAGGAGCGCGCATTCGTCGCCCGCGCATTTCAAGATGCAATTTACACAGATGCAAACGAAACAATCTGGCTCGTAGCGGAAGTTGATTCGAAGCTGGAAGCCGGAATGGAACTAACTGAGAGTTGGTGCGTGCGTCTGGAGACGCTGGCGAAAGCCGCCCGCCTGACGCGCACGCGCATCTGGCTGATCTCAAACGAAGGCTTTAGCGAAGATGCGATGAGCGTCCTCAAGAGTCGCGGGGGTTACGGCTCGAGCCGGCAACAAGTTGAATTGCTAACCACGTGGATCAGCGGCACCCAAGCGGTTCCGAAGCTCGGTAGCGCAGCTGATGAGTTTGAGTTGGCTCTGCCCATGGGCGAGAACAATGAACTGGTCGCCGCCAGTATTGTTGAGCAGATCGCTCGCCGGTCAAGGTTCCGACCCGAAGCGATCAGCCAGATCAAGACGGCGATTGTCGAGGCCTACATAAATGCGTCCGAGCACAGTTTGAGCCCCGACCGCAAAATTTATCAGCGCTTTCGTGTCGAAAGTGATAAATTGGTCGTAACGATTTCCAGCCGAGGCGCGGTGCCTGCCTCCCTGGCTTTCCCGAAAGCCGGCGAAGAGGCACAAGTCGAAGCATCGAGCGCGGCCACACAGGAAAGAAGAGGCTGGGGCCTCAAACTCATCAAGACTCTGATGGACGAGGTTGAGTTTGAGCGCGTCGACGAGGGAACCAGCCTGAGAATGACCAAGTACTTACGGGAATAAGCTCTCCTTATTGAAAACGCATTACCTACTGATTGTGTTTAAGAATCAGGCCGTCAACTGTCCGGGACAGGGCTTACATTGCTCTTTTCGTTAGATGTGATGGCAAAAGAAGGGGACTATAAAATGGGAGAAGCAATCGGGTTTTCAATCCGCTCGCATTGCATTGGTACTACGGCAATCATCTATGCGAGCGACTACCTAAACAAGCTGACGGGCGAAAAGATCGAGCGGGAATGTAAGAGCCGCCTGGCTGATGGCTGCCGAGCCCTTGTAATTGACTTCAGCGATACTGAACTCGTCAACAGCATCGGGATTTCAATCCTGTTGGGCATCATCGACATCGCTGAGAAGAATGACGCCCGCATTGTATTTTCCGACGTCAACAAACAGACAGTCGAATTGTTTGAAATGCTTGGCCTGACACGCCACGTAGCGCTTGCCAAGGATGAACAGGAAGCCCTCGCCACGCTCATCGGCTTTGCCGCACCAGCCACTCCCGCAGGCCACTAGTTTCATAAATGGATCCAACCGCGCAAAAGCTCATTCATACCTTTGCGGCGCTCGCTGATCTCGGTCAGGAGATCGCCAACACTGGCGAATTCCACGAGATGGTGCGAACGTCTTTGCATCTGTTGTTGGGCACCCTGGCGAT
>JBDTYQ010000033.1:0-35104 GCA_040005515.1 bacterium | reverse complement strand
CCACGTTCAAGCAACCCGGACCTTAGCGTACGCGGCTGCGACAGGTGCACTCACAGGAGTTAAGTTCGCTTCCTTCGCAGCGACCGACAGGAGTTGAATTCAAGAATGCCGCCTCGTTTTATCAAGTTCCATGGCTTTGGCAACGATTACATCGTTATCGAATCCGAAAAACTATCCCCAGCCGGTAGTCTGAATGACTTCGCTCGTCGCATTTGCAATCGGCACTATGGAGCCGGCGCAGATGGAATCGCCGTTGTCAGCGTGGCTCAGAATGATCTTGCGGATTTTCATGTGCGCATCTTTAACCCCGACGCCAGCGAAGCCGGGTTGTCAGGGAACGGCACACGCTGCGCTGCCGCTTATCTGTACTATCAAAATCTTTGGAACGGACCCGAGCTGCGTCTTGATACGCGATCTGGAGTGAAACGATATTTTCTCCGTGACCAGCCAGCTCCTGGAAAGTACGTTTTTGAATCGGAACTGGGACAACCACGATTCGACAGTCAGTCGATCCCCATGCTTACCGAACCTTTGCTCGAGCGCATCGTTGAGCATCCCCTTGTCGTCGAGGGCGAAACAGTTCGCATCACAGCGTTGCACATGGGAAATCCAAACTGCTGCATCTTCGTCAACCGTTTCGCTGAACTTGACTGGCGTCGTTTGGGGCCGCTGATCGAAAACCACAAACAGTTTCCGCAGCGCACCAACGTGGTTTTCGTACGTGTGCAAGATCGCAAAACAATCGAATTGCGAATCTGGGAGCGTGGCGTCGGCGAAACTACCGCTTCCGGAACCTGCTCGTGTGCGGCAGCAGTCGCAGCCATGATTAATGACAAGACCGAACGCCTGGTCAAAGTCTCAATGCCCGGAGGAGAAGTGAAAATAAACTGGCGTGACGACGACGAGGTTGTGATCACGGGCAGTGCTGAAGTAATTTATGCAGGTGATTGGTTGGAGCCTGCCTGACAAACCAGTCGGCGATTTACCGGAGCCTTGTTTTGCATAACTAAATAGAATTTTAGAGTTTCATCCCCCAATGTTCTCTCTCGCCCCGACATCTCTTCGAGCAGAGGCTCGCTCACTGCTTCTAAGTCTGTCTTTATTTACCCCATTACTATTCGCAAGCTGTGGCGGCCAGATGGCACGAGGCACTGAAGCCGAACCCAGCACCGGGCCGGCTCCGGAAGCCGTGACACCGACAACGCTGCCCATGTGGCTGGGAAACTCCACTCGCAACTTTTACGGTTCCGGACCCTGGCCCGATCGACCGTTGGCAGTTGTCTGGCAAATGGAAACGAAACTCACCTCCGGACCCCTTCATAAAGATCCCTGGGGCGGTTCCAGTTGGCCGGGACAACCTTCAGTGGCTGGCGACCGGGTCTATTTCGGATCGGCTGACAGTTATCTCTATTGCCTCGACAACCGAGATGGCCGTTTAATTTGGAAGTTCAAGACTGAAGATAGTTTAAAGACGACGCCCACGATTGCCGGTGACCGCATCATTGCGAGCGGTCTCGACCACTACGTCTACTGTGTTAACGCGAATGACGGGTCATTGATCTGGAAGTATAGGACCGGGTTTGAAGTTGACTGCTCCGCGGCGGTAATTGACGACCGGATCTATTTCGGTGGCGAAGACGGGTTCTTTTACTGCCTCAAACTTGACGATGGTTCGCTCGTGTATAAGACCGAATGGCTCGGCTCGATGGAGGGAAGTTTTTCCGTTGTTGCCGGACGAGTCTATGTTGGCACTGAGCAGGGCGACTTCTACTGTTTGCAGTTGAGCGACGGAGCGACGTTATGGAAAGCGCGAATTGGTGCTGATTCGGATTCGACTCCCGCCGTTGCGAACGGGCTGGTTTACACGGCTGCCGAAGATGGGGTCATCTATTGTTTGCACGAAGCGACGGGCGAGCTTGCGTGGAAGTTTCGCGCGGAAGGTGGCCTCAGTCAAAACTATAAAGAGCGCAGTGGATTCTGGGCGAGCCCGATCATTGCCAACGGCCGCGTCTACATCGGCTCGAACAATGGCCAGTTGTACTGTCTCACCGCCGACCAGGGCTCGCTAGTCTGGATGCATCTAGTTCGCGCGCCGATCTGGGGCACGTCGCCCGTCGTTGATGGTCGCGTGGTTTTCGGCGACAAAGCAGGCTGGCTCTACATGCTGTCGGCCGAAGATGGGCGGCGGCTTTGGGAGATGAAGATCGGAGAGAACATAAACGCCACGCCCGCGATCCTGGGTGGCCGCATTTATATCGGTGCTTTCAACGGCAAGCTCTACTGTCTGGGCTAGAGTCGTGTCGACCTGGTCGACCTAGTAACATCCAGGCCCAGCCGGCGACAGGTCGCAGACGAACAAGCGGCGACAGGTCCCCGCGCTCCAAGGAGTTGAATCGCTTCGATGATCTACCTCGTAGACAACACGATCGATGGCCAGGGGGCGAGTCCGCGGGAACTGCAGACAGTGCTGGGAAAGCTGCGTCCCAACATGGAGGTCCTCATGGAACCATTCACGAGTATCTCGCTGGAACGCGTCAGGAAGCTAGACCCCTCCCACATCATTCTCAGCGGCCAGAGCCATCCTTGGGAGGATTACTCGGCCGAATCCCTCGCAGGGGTTACTGAAGTGATCCGAAAGGCCAGCCAGCCAATCCTGGGAGTTTGCGGAGGCCATCAACAAATTGCCTTAGCTTTTGGCGCCCCTGTGGCTTTGATGGAGCGGCTTGAGCCCGGAACCGGGTATGAGGGAGCCAAACGGGAACGCGGATTCGATACTGTCGTTATTGAACCGGATGGATTGTTTGAGGGACTGCCGAAAACAATCACTGTTTGGCATTCCCACTGTGACGAAGTGCAGCGACTTCCCCCAGGTTTTCGCACCACAGCAACTAACAAAACCTGCGCTATTCAGGCAATGGAGCACATAGAACGACCGCTTTTTGGGGTGCAATTCCATCCCGAACTGTTCAACGAGGAGTTTCCAGACGGCCGGCGGGTCATGGAGAACTTCCTCGATTTGTAAACCAGTCCAGCCTGGCCAAGCCCCCTATCCGGCTTCACCCCCTCCCCGGCCCTATTTTTTCGCTTCAGCTAACCTTAACCATTCATAGAGTTACCTAAAAAGCTCAGCATTTTTGCGATTTCTGAGTCCCCTCCCGCTTGGACGCCCCTACCCTCGTGTGCTAGCCTCCTACCCGATACAAAGCGGGGATCCAAGCTCGCTTTCGTCGTTTATTACTCACAGGATCTTTCAGCGCCTGCATCAAGGATGCAAGCCCCCAACTTCGGCCGACGTCTTCTTAGACTCCTGGGGCCGGAGGTCGAGTCATAGGAAAGAACGGACTCGCGCACAGCGTCGAAAGGTTTGGCTACTCAATTCGGCAGGAGACCCGACTAAATGAAATCAATCTTTGGAAGTGCCCTTATAGTCGCAACGCTTGGTTCAAGCTTCTTACTTTTCGCGGCAAAATCGTCCGTGGCGGAAACCCCTCTTTCCCCACTTCAACCTCAAAAACCAACCGCACAGAGCGATAAACGTCAGTTTCAAGCAGGGGAACTCCTCGATTCCGAAAAGTCCGAAGCCATGCCTGCTCCCAGCGGCAAAGATCAAAGAACCCGGAAAGAGACCTCAATCCTTCCGGTGGCTGATGCCACTCATTATGTTGCCACGGCCTATAGCCTTCGCGGCCGGACGGCAACCGGGCAAAACGTCAGCCAGGGAATAATCGCCGCCGACCCGCGCGTTCTCCCGCTCGGTTCGCGTGTGCGACTCGAAGCCGGCGCGTGGAGCGGAGAGTACCTGGTAGCGGATACCGGAGGCGCAATCCGGGGACGCAGGGTCGACATCTGGACGCCAACCTCCCGAGAGGCGATGAGATTTGGACGTCGAACGGTGAAGTTGACTGTTTTGAGCTACGGCGGCAGACGCGCAGCGAAGAAACGGGCCTAACTTAAGAACCATTCATAACGCACGGGCAGGGAGACGATCCCTTGCCCGTTTTGCTTTTTAGACTCACCGACTCGCTCACTTCCCCTTCCGCCCTAATCACCATCGCATCCCGTGACGGCACCAGTGTTTATGTTAAGATTGCCGCCTCCAAAATTAAATCAAGATCGCGACGAGGTTGCGTGAAATGTCGGTCTCTCAACGGCCAGAATCTGTCCAGAGCAAGCGGCAGGAGATCCCTGTTCCAGAACCCTTGGTTCAAGTGACGCGTGGGGCGATTACCGAATCGCGTCATCGGGGTCACGTCGTCGCTGTAGAACCAGACGGCAAAATCGTGGCCTCCCTCGGCGCACCAGAGACAATGACGTTCCTGCGCTCGTCCGCGAAGCCGCACCAGGCAATTCCGCTCATTGCCTCTGGGGCAGCGGATCGCTTCGGTTTCACAGAAGCAGAGATCGCGCTCGCTTGTGCGTCACACAGCGGCGAACCTATCCATACGGAAGTGGCGCAGTCGATGCTGAAGAAGATTGGATTTCCGGCGAGTGCTTTGAAGTGCGGCATCCACGAGCCGTTCAGTCCGGATGTTGCTCGCCAGTTGCGCGAACGAGGCGAAGAACCCAACGTTCTGCAGAACAACTGTTCCGGCAAGCATGCCGGGATGCTGGCTCTCGCGAAGTTCCTCGGCGCACCCACAGAAACATATGACCGGCCAGAGAATCCCGTGCAGTTGGCTATTGCTGACACCATCGCTCAGTTTTCCTCCATTCCACGAGAAGACATTTCCATCGGTATTGATGGGTGTGGCGTTCCGGTTTTTGGCATCACCGTGAAGGCTATGGCGTTGATGTACGCGCGCTTGGTGGCAACACCTCCGGACTATGACGAGCCCACACGGAAAGCCTGCGAGAGGATCGTCGCCGCAATGGCTTCCCATCCGGAATTGATCGGGGGCACGAAGGATCGGCTGGATACAGAAATGATGCGAGCCACCCAAGGAAGTCTGATCTCGAAGGTCGGAGCGGAGGGCGTTTACACCGTCGGGGTTCTGCCTTGCGAAGCGTGGCCTAAAGGCCTCGGTCTCGCTTTGAAGATTGAGGACGGCGATGACCATCGCGCGCGACCGACTGTGGTGATTGAGTCGTTGCACCAACTCGGCGTGCTCAATGACGAAGCCCTCGAGGCCGTCTCCAAGTATGCCTTTTTTCCTGTCCGTAGCCGGAGTGGCGAGGTTGTAGGAGAGGTGCGGGCGTTTTTCAAACTGAACTTCAACGATCGCCCCCAGACCTAACGCATGCAACAACGTCACCACAATGGCAATCAGCCGCCGCCAGAGCAGCCACCGCTGCAGCGCGATGCGCACGGCAGGATCGATGTCGATTCCGTACCGGATGTAATCCAGTGGTTTCTTGATTACGACACCCGCGTCGGCATCGTGAAGCATCCGCGCGTTGAAGAAGTCTTTCAGTGGAAGCAGGAACAGAGCCGCATTGCGGGCGAAGAAATTTTCAGCTTTAACCGCGCCGAGGATCGGCTCGCTATCGGAATCATTCAAGCGCTTTCCGAGAATGCCAACGAGCACGCGCTCCACTCCTGGATCAGTCAACTCCTTACCGCACTCGACACGGCCACCAAAGCAAATGAATCTATTACGGAAGCATACCGCTTGGATTTGCCAGGCGCCGTTTCAGTTGTGAAGGAAGCCGAAAAGATTCCCACGCAGCGCGGCCGCAAAGAGTTTCTGCTGAACTGCTGGGTGGAAACACTGTGCACCGCGGAAGCACGCGTCCTTGGCTGGCTCTATCAGGAGTTCTACGGCCATCCCTACACTCCCTGAACTCTGTCGCTAATAATCTGAGAATCCAGTCTCGCCATTATCCAAGATGAACGAAGATATACGCGCGCTCTTTCCGGTGACTAAACGCGCGATTTATTTGAACCACGCCGCTGTATCCGCACCGCCAGTCCCGACTATCGATGCCGTTCAGGCGCAACTTCGCGACGTTGCCGAAAACGGATCGCTGAACTTCCGGAAATGGCTCGCGGTTAAAGAAGAAGCACGACGACTCGCCGCGAAGATGTTGGGCGCGCGGCCTGAGCAGATCGCCTTCATGCGCAACACCTCGGACGGCCTCTCCACAGTCGCCAACGGCATGAGTTGGAGGGCGGGCGATAACATCGTGACGTTCCGGAACGAGTTTCCGTCGAACATCTATCCCTGGCTGCGAATCCGAGACGCGTTCGGTGTCGAAGTCCGCATGGCTGAAGAGCGACAAGGCAGGGTCGATATCGAAGCGCTGATCGGTTTGATTGACGTCAGGACCCGCCTCGTCGCAATCAGTCAGGTCCAGTTTGCCTCCGGTTTCCGTGCCGACCTCGAGCGCATCGGTCGGGCTGCCCGGGTACACGACGCGCTGCTGGTAGTCGATGTGATCCAGGGGATGGGCGTGCTCCCGCTAGATCTGGAGGCGGAGCTGGTCGATGTGGCTGCGGGGGCTGGTCACAAATGGCTGCTGACCCCGGAAGGCGTCGGTTTGTTATACATCTCAGACCGCGCCCGAGACCGGATTGAACCGACTCTCGTGGGCTGGGTCAGTGTTCCAAATCCGGATGACTACAACAATTTCGAGCAAGGCTGGAACAAGGGGGCGCTCGCTTGGGAGTCGGGGACTTTTCCGACCGCATTAATTCACGGTTTGGAAGCGAGTCTACGGCTTTTGACGGAAACCGGGGTCTCCAAGATCGCCGCTTATCTGGAATCGCTTACCGACTATCTCTGCGAACGACTGAGGGACACGAACTATCAGGTAGTCAGCTCTCGAAAGCCGGGGGAGAAATCTCAAATCGTATGCATCCGGCACACTGGGGACTTGAGCGCGATGTTCTTGTACGCCCAGTTAAGGGAACAAAACATTATTACTGCCCCGCGCGGAGATCGGCTGCGCATTGCGCCACATCTCTACAACACTCGTGAAGAGATCGACGAACTTCTCGAGGCACTCCCCTAGATTCTTGCCGCTCGCCCTCCAAACCTTCAGCCACCTATGGCTGCGGGCGATTGATTTCCCACTCCAGAGTACCCCTCACGAGCGATTTTGATTCGCAGGTGAATGGCCATTTGTACGGAAGATGTACGCGATAACGAACATTCAATAACTGTACTTGCCCTTCTGCGCGAGGAATCTCAGGAAAACACAGTGACCTATGGAGCGAGTGGCCACGAAAGGACTAGTGGCACGTTCATTGCCGAGAGACATACCAGAACAGAAGGGTTGATAAGGGTAAATCGGGTCTTAGCTCGGCGACTGTGGTGAGTGGAAGCTTTGGGGGAGGCGTCCTCTCATGAGATTAAAAGCCAGCACTAATTCTTTCGGGGGAACGAATTAGAGTGAGCAAACAGTCAACGAGCAAGTTGCGGGGCTGCTGATCATCGTCCTGATGAGGCTTGGGGGAGTCTCCCAGGAAGATCAGCAGCCCGCATTTATTTTCGGTTTGCTATGAAAAGAGTGCAATGGATTCAGGTCCGTTGCGCTCTTTTGCTTTTATGATTGAGGAAGTCTATTGGCCTGGGCCGATTAACTTGGATGGATCACCTTGCGGGGTTAATTCATCTAGATTGAGTCGCAGCATGCCGCCGGCGTCAGAAAAGGCATCGGTTGTCTGCTGCTGCGAACGACGTCTGGTAAAAAGGATTGCGCCAAACAAACCGCCTACAGCTAGACAAAAAATCGCAGAAAGTCCAGAAGCCTTTACAACTGAAAGAAAGACACCTGCAGTTGTCCGGTAATACTCCCTCTGCATCTTTTCCAGGCGGTAAGGGTTATCACCCAGCCACTGAACCATCTGCTCGTAGCGAACCTGGTCGATCAGTTCATTCGCCGCCTGCTCGCTGGGCGCATTGAAAACGAAAACCGAATAATTGCCCACGCGTCTGTAGGCGGACGGGACCGGCTGGTTCTGGCTGCGCAGCTCCTGAATCTTAGCGATGATGGCGCGATCATTGTCGCCGGCGAGCTGTGGTGTGTTGAATTCGACTAAGACAAACTGCGAGTTTCCCTGGTTAGTGACTACAGCATCACCATCGCCTTCGGAAGTTACTGCCTCGAGGATAGCTTGATTCGAAACGGCGCCTTTCAATGACCGAAAGCCCGCTAGGTACACAGCAGTGTCCTGCACTCGTTCCCAGTTAGGTACGTGCTTGACGAGTACTGGCAGATCGCCTTCACCACTTTCCAGACGATCGGCAAGAAGGCGCGCGAGCATGAGGAGCTTTTCGGAGTTCGTCGAAGTCCCAAGGTCGGTAATCGTCACAAAGATTGGGCCCTTAAAGAAGGTCACCCGATTTGCATCTGAGACACTCGCCGTGCCGACCTCTTTGCCAATCCTCGGGTCGTTCGCATGTCCAGCGTCGCGGAGACCTTGAGCGAATGTTGTTAGAAATGAATAGGCATCCGAATCACGTTCGACACGAACCAGCGCAATGAGTAATTTGCCGCCCTGAGCCGAAACATAATCGGCCTCCGCCCCAGCAAAACCAGGAAGCGCTACAGGAGCGTTTGGCCCTCGCAGATCCAACGAAAAAGCTGAATTTGGGTGAGGATTCAGGCGCACCTTACCGCGCAGACGAAAAGTTCCGAGCTCATTCGGCAATAACTTGGCAAGGTCTTCTGCCGACGGCTTCGCCAAAGCTACTTGAAGGCAGCCAAAAATCAATGCCGCCATAAGCGAAATCGAGAACAAAGATGAAAGGCGAAACCGTACTTCTCGCAAACCAACACCCCACTTGGATCAAATGCAGACTACGTTAGAACCCAACTGTGGTTGGATGTTCCGTTAATCGCCGCAGTTGTGTCCGATGATGTCGGGCTTTAGTTTAATGCCAGCGACGCAGCTCGCGCAAAAGCAGTTCAGCGTAGTGTCGCGGCTTGTTGATGTTATGCAGGACGGTTGTCCCGCCAAGTTCACTGGCGTTATCCACGATCAGATCGCCAAAGCCGAGGATTCGTTGAGGAATGCTGGCTACAACGGTGACGTCTTGAATCTTGCTGAGGGGTATGTTGCGCGTCGTTTTGGCGATCAGGCCGGTATCGAGCTCGATCTTTGAATCCGTGAGTGTGTAACGAATCATGTTTCGCTTCAGGTGGAAATAAGCAGGGATCAGAAGCAGAGCGAGGGCTATCGCAGTGGAAATGTAGGCAGGTACAGGAATCATGGCCAACAAAAAAACCAATGCAACACCGCCAATTACTGCCAGCGCATACCCAAGCTTGATAAAGATCAACGTTGGCCTGACAGTGAAAACCACCCGCTCAAGATCGTCATCCCTGAGTTGCTCCAAAGGCATTCCTGTTTGCACGCGAGCAATGCGCGTCATCTCCGGATCGTCCGCCCGCAAGCCACAGCCAGAACAAAAACGTACGCCCGGGGCGATGTAAGACCCGCAGTTGGAACAATGCATTCGTTTCTTTCACCTCATCCTGATAAAGCAAACCGTCTGTTTGCGCGTGAGCTTCACCTCGAACTCAAGCGAGAGGCTGGCTTTCTTCGGTGCGCTCATCATACCTAATAGGCTCGCTCCCTGAAATACAAAACGAGGCGGAACCCGTGAAAGGTTCCACCTCGTTTGTTCGAAGCGTTGAGATTTACCAGGCCGCTGTTTCTACTGGCTCACTAACTGCAACCTGCCATCAGGCAAGCGCACGGCGAAGACCGTCTTTTCGTAGACCGTCAATGGCACAGATTCCTTCTGGCGAGAAGATGCGAGTTGAGACTGGGTTACGCCGTTCGCATACTGAGCGGTGAGCGGATCGCGAATCAGGTTGTAACGCTTACTGATCCGTCGCACGTATTCCTGCGTCTCACGGTAGGGCGGAATGCGATTACCGTACTTCATCACCGCACCTTCGCCAGCATTGTATCCGGCTAACGTTAACTGCACGTCACCAGCAAACTGGTCGAGTAGGAAACGCACGTAGCGCGCTCCACCTTCGATGTTCTGTTGTGGATCCCAAATCTTTGACACGCCAAAACGCCGCGCCGTGCCGGGCATCAATTGCATCAACCCGCTGGCGCCTTTCGGTGAGAAAGCGCGCTGCTTGAAAGTGGATTCCTGATGCATGATCGAATAAAGCAACAAAGGATCAACTGAATTGCGCTTGCCCGAATCGACTATTAGTCCATCGACTGCGGAGTTCCCTGTCGTGAAACCCGCTAGTAAGCCGCGGGTATTAATAGTCGCCATGCGGTCCGCTATGTCGGTTTCAATCAAACGTGTCTTCTGAGCATCTCGCGCCGCGCTCAGTCTCTCTCGGCGTGAAAGACCTTTGGCGCGTACGAGTGGCTTAGGCGTTTCCACGCGCACGCCGTTGATGAAATCAAAATTGTCGACTTTGTAAGCAGCGCTGCTTTGCGCGACAACCGGAGTTATACCTGCAAGTAAGACGAGGATAGTTAGGGGGAATCTTTTCATTCTGATAGTCCTGCTTGGAAATTTTCGGCGATTTTGTTACGGCTTACGGCATAAGAATTCGCCGTGAGGTATTTCAGGAGCGGGGCCGCGACTGACCTTCTGAAGGGTAACACAAGGTTTAACCGTTGCCAACATCGCATGGATTCCCTGCAAAAGCCTAGTATTCGAGCTTGGTTTGGGTGGGTGGCCGCCCGGTGGGGCCATTAGGCCTAGCCAGATTTGGAGCATTCGGCCGAGACCTGCTGAACTCGGATGGCTCTAGATGAGCAATGGGGCCGGGGGTATGATAGCGGCCGCAGTTCGAAAGTTACCTCATCAACTTTAACCGCGCGCTTCTCGCGCGCCTCACACAAGGAGCCAAAAATGAAGAAACTTCTCACACTCGTAGTGTCTCTACTATTTGTGTTTCCCCTCGCAGTATTTGCCCAGAGCAGTACTGCCATGTCCGGCGCGAACGCTGCCGCCAGCCGAAAACGCGGCCCTGTCTTCAGAGCTACCAAGGGCCAGATCAACCAGGCCCAGATGATTCTCAAGGCTCGCGGGTTCTATAGTGGTGAACAGACCGGCAAGCTGGAGAACTCGACTCGCGATGGCCTGAAGCAGTTTCAGAAAGCGGAAGGACTGAAGGTCACAGGCACGCTGAATAAATTAACGTTGGAGAAGATGGGCATCGAACTTACTGACAAACAGAAGACGATGTAGGACAACGGAAGTAAGGCAGACATTCGTGCCTGTCCTTCTTGAGGGAAGCTAAATCGTGGCACAGCAAAGGCGCAAGCGTTTACATAATCGCGCTTGCGCCTTTTGCTGTTTGCGGGTCTGCTGAAATTGGATCAGGCGAGAAGTCGATCAACTAGTTGATAGCTCGTCTCAAGGGCTTCGGCAAGCTTTTCAGGGAGGTTGCCGCCGCCTTCAGCCATGTCGGGCTTGCCGCCGCCTTTGCCTCCAACGATCGGCGCGAGTTCCTTGATCAACTGCCCGGCTGGAACGCGTTTCGCGAGATCCGCTGAGGTCCGAACGATCAGTGATGCCTTGCCGTCGCCGCTGCGTCCGAGCACGACTACGCCCGACTTGATCCGGGCGAGCAGCGTATCTGAAAGTTGACGCATGCCTGCGGCATCCAGTCCGCTCACGTCACGCGCGACGACGCGCACGCCAGCTACCTCGCGGCCTTCATTTCCGTTTGCTGAAGTGCTGCCGGCGCCCGTTGCGAGCTTCATGCGCAACTCGTCAGCTTCGCGCTTCGCCTTTTTCAGTTCGTCCTGAAGGCGTTCCACCTGGGCAGTCAATTCAGTTCGCGAAGTTCGAAGACCGCCGGCAAGTCGATCGACGATTGCCTCAGACTCACGAAAACGATCGAAGGCATCGACACCTGTGACCGCCCTGATCCGGCGCACTCCTGAAGCGATCGATTCATCGCTGATGATCTTGAACAACCCGATGTCTCCGGTTGCACGCACATGAGTGCCACCGCAGAGCTCTTTGGAAAAAACGCTCTCCCCACCGTTGATCGAAAGCACGCGCACCTTCTCGCCGTACTTCTCGCCGAAGAGGGCCATTGCGCCCGAACGCATCGCCTCTTCCGTTGCCATCTCATTCGTCTGCACAGACTCGTTCCGCAGGATGTGGTAGTTGACGAGTCGTTCGACCTCTTCTATCTCCGCGTTTGTCATCGGCTGGTAGTGCGTGAAGTCGAAACGCAGGTAGGTTGGCGCGACCACTGAGCCTGCCTGTTTGACGTGCGTGCCCAGCACTTCGCGCAACGCTGCATGCATCAGGTGCGTGGCTGTATGATTGCGTCGCGTGGCGTCGCGCTTATCAACGTCGACTTCTGCGGTGACGAACTCAAGCCTATTTGGTTTTAAGTTGATATGTCCAAGCTTCACGGTCGTGTGATGAACGATAAGCCCAGGCACTGGCGAAACTGTATTGTTGACAAGCATGATCGTGCCGTTTCTCGTCGTTAACGTTCCGACGTCCCCGACTTGCCCGCCAGCCTCGGCATAGAAAGGAGTCTTCCCTAGAATTATTTCTGCCTCTTCGCCTGCTTCGAGAGTCGAAACAATTTCATCCCCTTTGATTATTTCTAAGATTACTGCGGAATCCTCAGTTGTGCTTTCGTACCCTACAAACTCGGTTGCACCGTATTTGTGTGAGGCGAGCGTGTAGACCTGTCTTGGTTGTTTTGAGCGTGCTGCCACCACGCGCTCGCCTGTTTGCTGCAGCTGCTGCAAAGCGGCATCGAATGACTCGTTGAATTGCTCTTCATCGGTAGTAACGCCGCGTTCTTCCAACCCGACACGAATCAAATCACGCGGCGTACCGAAGGTATCGTACAGGCGTGCCAGTTCACTATAGGCCGGCGGTTTCGACTTCGGGGTATGTGCAAAAAGCTCATCCAGCTTTTGTAAGCCTACGGACATGGTCGTGCCAAACCGCTCTTCCTCAAGTCGCACCATCTTCTCGATGAACTCGCGAGAAGCCGCGAGTTCCGGAAAAGCCTCTTGCATTTGATCGACTACGAAGTTCGTCACTTTGTAAAAAAAAGACCCCTGAAAACCGAGCGTGTGATGGCCCTGGTAGATTGCGCGACGCATGATCTTCCGCAGCACGTAATTCCGTCCTTCATTGCCGGGAAGAATTCCGTCAGCAATTAGAAAGGCAGTGGCGCGAGCGTGGTCGGCGATGACGCGCATCGCAAAACCTTCCTGGGTTTCAGGCTCGTAATCTCGCCCAGCGAGCTTCGCCGTAAAGTTGATGATCGGGCGAATCAGATCTGTTTCGTAGTTTGAAAACTTCCCTTGCAGAATTGCCGCCGTGCGCTCCAGACCCAGACCCGTATCCACCGACGGCTTTGGCAGCGGTTCGAGTTTATATTTGCCCGACTCGACCTCGACGCGGTTGTACTGCATGAAGACCAGGTTCCAGATCTCCATTGTCGTGTCGCCCGGACCGTTGACCAGATCTGCTCGATTGAATTCAGGATCCTCCGGATGCTCGCCGAGGTAATAATTAATTTCTGAGTTGGGTCCGCAGGGGCCGGTCTCCGCCATCTGCCAGAAGTTGTCCTTGCGGCCGAAGCGAAGCACACGCTCGGGCCTCGCGCCGACTTCTATCCACAAGGCAGCTGCTTCTTCATCGGCGGGAACCTCTTCGTCGCCACCAAACACTGTGAACCAGAGGCGCTTGGGATCAAGACCCAGCTTGCCTTGGTCGCGACTGCCGGTCAGAAAGTCCCATGCATACTGGATCGCTTGTCGCTTGAAGTAATCGCCGAAAGAAAAATTTCCGAGCATCTCAAAAAACGTTTGATGCCGCGCGGTCTTGCCCACCTCATCCAGATCGTTGTGCTTGCCTCCGGCGCGGACGCATTTCTGCGATGAGCATGCCCGCACGTACTCGCGCTTTTCCAGACCGAGGAAGACATCCTTGAACTGATTCATGCCGGCGTTCGTGAAGAGGAGCGTCGGATCATTGGCAGGCAGTAAGGGACTTGAACGCACGCGCGTATGCCCACGTTGTTCGAAGTACTGCAAAAACTTTTCGCGAATATCGTTTCCAGTCATAGTTTCTTAGTTCTCAGTAGCCGTAGTTGCAATACGGATGGACTATCAGGAAGGAAAAGTCTAGCACGCGGTCGTGAGGTCGGTGAAATTGACCGCTTGAACGACCCGCGAATGACCGCCACCGGAACCATGCATCCGATCGAGTGGAGAAACGCTGGTAACCAATACGACTGCGACAAGCTTGGATCTGTGTATAAGGCGTCTGACGGACTAGTAGGCAAATTGGTTGACATCGCATTGGAGTCCGCGTAGTTTCTCGGCCAACTCACGGCTCTTCTCGTCGACCTCATAGCCGGATCGCCGGGGCAGCCTTCCACTAAAAACCAAAAAATGGATCGAAGGGTTCAGCTCGTGGTCGCCGCAATTGATAAGGACTTTCGTCGTCCTTGGAACACTGAGCAACTCGCCGCTCTTGTGAACCTCTCATCCTCGCGTCTGCGTCACCTGTTCGCGGCAGGCACTGGTAAGACGCCTGCCCAATATCTTAGGTCAGTGAGAATGCGCGAAGCTGAGAAGCTCCTGCGGACGACGTTTCTGAGTGTGAAGGAAGTCATGAATCGCGTCGGGTTTCTTGATGAGAGCCATTTCGGACATGAGTTCAAAAGAACCTATGGTCTCGCTCCATCACGGTACCGCGATGCGGCAACCGATAACATCCCTGGTCGATCCAGTCCATCCGGAAACAGCTGACCACTTTCACCAACTAATAGCCGACTCTGACCAGAGTCTTGTATTGACTGAATCGCTTACTTGACGAGAATGAGAGTTGCTGATCGGGCTCATCTCACGAACAGAAATGATCATACGGTTTTGAAATAGCGGAGTGACAATGAAGCACAGTAACCTCACCAACAGGATCCTCAGCCCGCACTTAGTTCTCCTTATATTAATTGTCAGCGGCGCCTTAAGAATTGCCACTGCGCAGAGCGCAGACAGAGTGGTCGCTGTAGTAAATAGGAAGACGATCACGGAGCAACAGCTTGACGATTCTCTCGTCGCGCAACTCATGCCGTTGGAACAGCAGATTTATGCGCTTCGCAAGACTGCTCTTGAGCACTTAGTCGTCCACACAATCCTCGAAGAAGAAGCAAAAAGGAGACGACTCTCGGTGGATGAATTGCGACAGCAATTGACGAGCGGTGTGATCAAAGTAGCGCCGTCCGAGGTTGAGGCCGTCTACTCTGAGAACTCGGCGTTCTTTGCGTCAATGAATCCCGATGAGGCGCGGCAAAGACTCAGGCTCGACCTCGAGAACCAGTCAAGAATGAAGTACTACAAAGCGGCGCTTGCGAAGCTGAGGGAGACGTCGGATGTAAAGGTTCTCTTAGAGGCCCCGCGTTATCCGCGGCCGCTTGATGACGGAGTTGCACCATCCTTGGGCTCGCCAGAGGCAGCCATCACCATCATCGAGTTCTCTGACTTTGAATGCCCTTACTGTCGTTCAGTTCAAAGCTCCCTCAAACTCGTTACCCATGACTTTAAGAATCGAGTCAGGCTGATTTTCAAACATCTACCGCTTGATATTCATCGGCAAGCGTTTCCAGCTGCGCAAGCTGCTTTCTGTGCTGGTTTGCAAGACAGGTTTTGGGAATATCACGATGCCCTTTTTGCCGCGCCCAATCTATCCGATGAAGTGATCCGTCAGATTGCTACAGATCTTCACTTGGACATAAATAAGTTCAAGACCTGTTTGGCTGCACCAGAATCTCGAGCGGCAGTTACCAGGGATCTGAATACGGCAAAGTGGCTCGGGCTTACCGCGACTCCTTCGTTCTTGATCAATGGCAGGCTGATGAGTGGGGCATTGACGTTCGACGAGTTCAAGAAAGTCATTGACGACGAATTGGCAGTCTTAAAAAGCAACTCCGTTCAGAAGTGATCGGCCTTTTCTGGAGGACCTCATGAAAATCAATACTCTGCGAATCGGGCTCGCCGGCATACTCACCATTGGTTTTGTCACGGTGATTGCGGCGCAGGAAACTCAAAAAGATATAGCCTCGCGAATGTCGAGGAGTGAAACCCAGCAAGGCCGCCTCGCGACCAATGATCCCGAGGCGGTTGTTAGAGCGACCTATGAAAGACTGGGTACTTTTAATGAAGCCGCTCGAATCCAGAAGCAAGAGGCTTCCAATAAGACTGTGGACGAATCTCATCGGCTGCGATTTGAGCTAAGGGATTTTCGTTCGGGAGCAATTAGTGAGATCCAAGAAACCAGGGTTACGGATTTGGTGACCCTACCTACTGATGAGGTGATTGCAATCGGCCACGCGACCTATACCCTGAACGGCGGACCGGAAGAAGTGACCTTCGAAGCGCAGTGGCAACCCGGGCAGTACGCTTCCGTGTTCGACCCGCATTGGTCAGTCCAGGATGTTATGGGGATTTTGGGCGCGAAATACTATGACATTGGCACTTACGTATCCTATACGGTGACGGTCACTCTCGAAAACAAATCGCGCACCTACCGAGCCATGGTTCTCTTCCACGATTTGTTCAAATCACCCGAAAACACTAAGCCGGAATTTTGGGACTCAATTGTGCAAAACTTGGATAGTGTTTGGGCTGAGACGCGACCGCCATACAAGCAGAAGCAATTGCCACCTTCAGGGAAGCCCGCACCAAGTACAAATCAGGTGGCTACTGACACACCGCTTGATACGGGTGAGCTTCAGACAAAGAACATTCTATTCTCCGTCGGGGCTCCCAGCGATTTTCGCGCTGAAGGCTCAAATTCGTTGGCTGATTTGTCAGAGGCCGAGACTATTCATACTTATTTCTGGCTTGACGATGATTGCACGGAACACGCATCTGGGAGTCACATCGGGACGGCAGAGTTCACCTCTACCTGCAGCCGATTGTCAGGCGCATATCAGCGATGTGATGTCGCTGTCGCAAATTTGGTCCCTCACGATAGTGGAACTCTGGAAGGCTATACCTACTACCACAGGGGCGCTGTAGATAAGAAAACCGAGGGCAGCGCTGGTCCGATCGGATCTTCCGTCAGTTGCAGGTCGGCCGCGGGAGCAACCTATTCATCGTGTCTTATCCTCCTTGGCTGCAGTGTGACCCCGACGATAGGGATAAGTGCTGGTGTCACTGCAAGTGCGACGATCAGTGGCGGAAACTTGTGGGGCAGTGCGCACTTGGAATCCTATACTTGTGACCTTTCAAATTGTACGGCTCCCCGCCCTGATGGTTCATGTCCGCTAAACACATTTCTGAACGCGGGTCAGTGTTGCAGCCGTCGCCCGGCCCCTCTTTGTGGAGGAGCTGATTTATTGACGGCCCAATTCATACCTAAGAGTCCCATCTTGACGATTGCCGATAGCAGCTGTTGCACGGGCCTGGAGAGGGGCAATTGCACGTCCGGCGGCGGTGAATGGCAGGAGGTGCCTTGCGGTTGTATTTCGCCAATCGTGATCGACTTGGCTGGTAACGGGTTTGATCTGACTAGCGCTGCGGACGGGGTCAGATTCGACCTGGGTCAAAACGGAGTTGCGGAGCAGTTTTCCTGGACCGCCGCGAACTCCGACGATGCGTGGCTAGTTCTGGATCGCAATGGGAACGGCGCGATTGATGACGGTAAAGAAATGTTTGGCAGCGCAACTCCCCAACCGTATCTGGGCCAGGGCGAATCGAAGAATGGCTTCCGGGCACTGGCGCTTTTCGATACCAGAGGCTACGGCGGAAATGATGACGGGCAAATCGACGGGCGAGATAGCGTGTTTTCGCTCCTGCAGCTTTGGCAGGACCGCAATCACAACGGCATTTCCGAACCTCAAGAGCTGCAGCCCTTGTCGGCTTCAGACGTGAGGATCATAGAACTAGACTATCGGGAATCGAGACGCAAAGATGAGAACGATAATTGGTTTCGCTACCGGGCAAAAGTTCGCGACGCTCGAGGCGCAGACGTGGGACGCTGGGCTTGGGACGTGTTCTTACAAAAGGTTCACTGAACTCGTGGCTAAGCGGGGGCAGAAAGAATCCGCAGGCTGGAAGCGATTCCAACCTGCGGTTTCTTTATCCAGTTTCTTCGAAGTCCAGGTCGGCCCGCGAGGTTGCCCGCACCTTGTCCGCCACCAATTCAAACGGAAATCCCTGACGGATCAAATGATCGAAGAGGCTCTTGGCTTGAGCGCGGTTTGAAGGACGGCCACGGATCCGATTGCGTTTCTCAATAGCGCGGTCAATCAGTTCAGCTTCGGAGACCTCAGCGAAAACTACATCAAGAGCTTCATCAACAACTGCCTTATCCACCTTCTTCATTACGAGATCTCGCCGCAACCGCTGGCGACCGAGGGGTCGCTGACGCAATTTCAACGAAGCGTAGCCCACCGCAAACCGTTCGTCATCGAGGTAGCCATACTCGCGTAGACGCGCAACCACTTCCTCTACCGCTGCCCTCGTAGCTCCTCGTCCCTGTAAGAGGATTTCCCGAAGTTCTGTTACTGAACGAGACTTTGCCGAAAGCATTTTGATGGCGCGTTGAAATGTACGACGCCGTGCTTCCTCCGAGTCAAGAGGAGCTGCGGGAGCCGACTCATCGGATTCCGACTTTCTTCGTCTGTATCTCAATCTGGCCATTGCGTTGTATTGATCCTAGTTTTTCAAAGGCACAAAAGCAAAGGAGCAGGAAGAAACAAAGCGAGGCGATCGGCGCAAACGCTCGTGCACAATCACCATGGCCAAAACCCCAGACCCGATACCAAAGACCAAAGTCCCAGCCCTTCGTCGAATCGCCAAGCTGCTGCAAAGACCCTACAATACCGTTCATGGACGGAGTGTTTTTGATCGACAAACCCGCTGGTCTGACTTCGCACGATGTGGTAGCGCGTGTGCGACGCATCATCCGTGAGCGACGCGTCGGTCATACTGGAACCCTCGATCCTTTTGCGACCGGACTGCTGGTCATCCTCGTAGGTCGCGCAACGCGGCTCGCTCAATTCTTGAGCGGCGCAGAGAAAGAGTATGAAGCGGTAATCCGATTTGGTTTTGCAACTGAGACGGGCGATATCACGGGCAGCCCGATCATCGATCCGGATAAGCAATCGCGAGATCCGCTACCTGAATTCAGTGTTGACACAATTGAAGCAGCGCTCGAAAGCCTGCGTGGCGAGATTGAGCAAGTTCCTCCGATGTACTCCGCAAAGAAACAGGGTGGGCAAAAACTTTACGAACTGGCACGACGGGGTGAGACAGTCGAGCGAAAGGCTGTTCGTCTGAACGTGCACGAATTTTCAGCCGTGTGGTCCGGTGGCAAGTTGATCGTTGATAATCCCGACGGCACTCAGGACCTCCGCGTGCGAGTTGTTTGTTCGGCAGGAACCTATGTACGCAGTCTCGCAGAAGCGGTTGGCGATCAGCTGGGTGTCGGTGCACATCTGGCTGAACTAAGGCGCACCCGGGCTGGTGACTTTCAGCTTGGTACAGCTTTGAGTCTGGACCAGTTGCAGACTATAGCTGCTGAGGAATCTCTGGCGACAGCTTTGTTTACACCTGATGCGGCGCTGGCAAGAATGCCTTTTGTCTCGCTCGATTATGAAGACACTGAGCGCACCCGAAAGGGAATGGCGATGCCATTACACGAAGAGCCAAGCGGAGTCTCCGCTGACGGAGAGAACATTCGCATGCGCGATGCAGCAGGACACCTCATCGCAATTGGCACTTACGATCGCGCCGCGCAATTGTTACGGCCACGCGTGGTGCTCGCCGTAGAATGAGACTCGCCTACTCTTAGAAAGCGCAATCGCAATAAGATGAAGAAACGTTACCTACTCGCCGGCATCTCCGGTCTGGCAACAGCAGCTGTTGTAGGGAGACTCTTGAGCCGTCCCCGGGATGTTAGTTGGGAACAGAGCCGTGACTTCGTTTTCCACTTTGAGTATTCACGTTTTGCCGAGGTCAATGGGCTACGCGTGCACTATCAGGAGGCAGGCGATAAGACTGCCCCCGCGATTATCCTCATTCATGGGTTTCTTTCGTCCACCTTCGTGTGGAGCAAAGTCTTTCTCGAGCTGGCAGCTGAGGGGTATCGGGTCATAGCCCCCGACCTGCTGGGCTACGGCTACTCGGACAAACCTCAGGCACTCGATTACACGATCGCATCTCAGGCACGGATGATTGCGGGTTTGTTGGATCACCTCGGCGTCGATAACGCGATCCTGGTTGGCAGTTCATACGGTGGCGCAGTTGCCGCGACCGTAGCGCTAAATAACACTGAGCTGGTCGAAAAGCTGGTGCTGGTGGGAGCCGTAACAAATAACCAGCCAACCAAATACAAGATCATGCGTTTGGTGAATGCTCCGGTGCTGGGGGACATAGTGGCGCCGTTCCTCGCTGGTTCGCGACGTTTGATCCGCAGGCGCATGAAGGAAATCTACGATCGTCATTCTTGGGTTCTGGACGAACGTCGCGTGGATGCGCGCCATCAGCCCCTGAGAGCTTCTGCGACTCATCGAGCAATCATCCGCACAGTGCGTCATTGGGATGCGGATCGGATCCAGCGCGACGCGCATTTGATTAGGCAACCCACTTTGATCGTCTGGGGTGAAGATGATCGCGACGTTCCGTTGCGAGACGGGGAAGAGTTACAGCAATCGATTGCGGGTTCGCGTCTGATCGTGTTTCGCAATTGTGGACATCACCCACACGAGGAATTTCCGCAGATATTCATAGACTTGGTTGCTGATTTCTGCGCTGATCGAGTTGCGCCGGAAAAGGCCGTAACCGTTATTTGAGGTTTAGAGTGTCTTACGTCTGATCCATCTTCAAAGCCTGACCTACGGCAGCATCACGCCGCACGCGCCAGATTTTCGAATCCAGATAGTAGTGAATGAAGGCGTAGCCCCAGAGAAATGAAATACCGAGTTGGGTAGGAAACGATGGTTCGGCAATCGCGTTGCCGCCATTCCTGAGACTTACATAGCCCAGCAGTTGCCGCGGTCCCTGATAGATGATCCCGAAGACAATCCCGAAGCAGATGTAAAATAGTAGTCGTCGGCTAATCACTTCTGCCCCGCCATATTTCGCGCGCAGCGCACTCCTCCCTTCAACAAATCGTCCCAGTGCCGCCGCGTCGTCAACAGTGCGCGTATACTTCTGATTATGAAACCAGATCAGCCGGTGATATTGCAGGTTGTGATAAATGGTCAGGATCGCAACGATGGCAATCGGCTTGTGCGGCATCGGCGTTAAAAGAACGATCCAGTGCATCGGAATAGCGGCCGCCAGTAAGAGATATTTGGGAACGTCGAGCGGCAACCCCACTATCGCGCGTTGTGACTGGCGGATCAGCCAGGCGATAAGAAGAACAATCGTTCCGGCCAGAAGAATCGTTGCAAGTGTACTGACACCACTCCGCAAGCCGGTAGGCACGCGGGCCATCGCGTCGGGATCGCGGCCGATGAAGGCCACGAACGGATAGTTAAAAGCGAAGAGCAACAGCAATCGATCAAGAGCATTGTCGAGTGGCGCCAGGTCGCCGTTCTTCTTCTTGTACAGAACCATGAAGCCATAGTGTTGCTTGACCAGATGGTAATAGGCCCAGAGCGCGGCGAGGAAAAAGAAAATTAATCCGAGGCGCAAGGTGACCATTACGGGGCCGACAATAAAGAAGAGTAAGGAACCCCAGAGCAAACGCGAGCGGTTGCGGCGCTCCGTGCGATCGAAGTAAGTGCGCGAGAACGTGCCAAAAACATGTGGGGCGTCGATCAGAATGGCCCAGAGGGCAACCATCGGAACAAGCGGAATCAGTCCCTGCACATACAGAAAAAGCAACGCATAACTTGATGCGACCGATCCGATAAACCACACGAGGTCCTCGCGCGCACTGATGATCCAGCGCAGCGATATTGCCTGTGAACGCGCTTGTGCGACGACGTTGGTAGCAGTAGCCATGGAATTTGTTACAGAGACCCTTCTGGCGACGATTCTATCACCGGGCGGAATCATCAGGAATGGCCGCATGAGGAGGGAAAATTAGATGCCGAACCGCGATGCTGAGATTCAGGGACTCTGCAAACTCCTTTTCCAGGCGCACCCATGGCACGGCGTGGAGCCGGCGGAAGATGTCGCCCGCACAATAAATGCTTTCATCGAAATCGTTCCAACCGATCCGGTGAAGTATGAGCTCGACAAGAGCTCGGGTCACTTGCGAGTCGATCGGCCGCAAAGATTCTCTTCAATGTGTCCCACGCTTTACGGGTTCATCCCGCAGACGTTTTGTGGGGAGCGGGTCGCCGCGCTCTGTGCCCAACGCACGGGCGTCAGCGGGATTCAGGGCGATGGCGATCCGATGGATATCTGCGTGTTGTCAGAGAAGACATTCGCACACGGCAATTTCCTGCTGCGAGCAAAGCCGATCGGTGGGTTGCGGATGATTGATGGGCAGCAAGCTGATGACAAAATCATCGCCGTACTGGACTCCGATCTCGCCTACGGTCAAATCGAAAACATTGATGGGTGTCCGAAAGGGCTGGTCGAGCGTTTGCAGCATTACTTCCTCAGTTACAAAGAGCTCCCTGGCGACGCGCCACGACGTGTAGAGATTGCGGACGTCTACGATCGCGCCGAGGCCTGGGACGTGATCGGAAGGAGTCTTCAGGATTACCGCGCCCAATTCGGCGATCCGGAGAAAAGAATTTCTCAGGTGCGGCAGCTGCTATCCGAGAGTAAGTAAGGAGTTCAAACAGGCTCTTCTGTCCCGCAACGAGAACAGACAAGGGAATGCCCGCCGAATTCATTCGGGCGAATATGCGCCAGTGCGAGCGAATTCGAACTGTGGTCTTCGTGCCTATGTCCTGAAGAGTGTGAGTTGGCTTGCTCGTGAAGTTTGCGTTCGGCAGCTTCAGCGCTGCAGTGCTTGCAGAGCCAGCCGTAACCTAGATTGAAGAAATGGTTGGTTTGATTCACGGGCTACGGAATCGGGATCAGTTTCGGGTGCCGCTTGAATTGTAGCAAACAGCGGCACCCGATCCCATTGCCCCGGAACTATCGGCGGATTACGCCGCGGCCCGGATCGCCGCCCTGACTTAGTCGCACCGGCACCGCCATCTTTCTACCATTGCGAACGATCTCCACGCGCACCGTGTCTCCTACCTGATACTTCTCGAGCACGCGAAATAGATCGTCAGCATTGGCTACCTTAGTGCCGTCGATACCGACAATGATGTCGCCGAGTGAGACTTCACCGTCCTCAGTCTGCGTTATCCCATGCAGTCCGGCGGCGGCGGCGGCGTCGCCCGGAGCTACCTGCCAAATCATCACACCATCCTCAACTGGCAACTCAACCTGCCCCTTGAGAGCTTCGACGTTGCGGCTTGTAATTCCAAGCTTCGCTCGCATTACCTGACCGGAACGGATCAATTGCGGCACGATGCGTTTCGCAATGTTCACAGGCACCGCGAATCCGACTCCTGCGGACCCACCGGAGGGCGAAAGTATTTGAGAGTTGATTCCAATCATCCGACCGTGCGAGTCGAGCAGAGGACCTCCCGAGTTTCCTGGATTGATCGAAGCGTCAGTTTGGATCGCACCTTCGATTTGCCGGTTATTGCGTGCACGAATGGGACGCTGGAGACCGCTGATGACTCCGGTTGTTAACGTTCGGTCCAGCCCAAAGGGATTACCAATTGCGAGCACCTTCTGGCCCACGGCCAATTTATCTGAGTCGCCTAGCGGTACTACCGTCAAACCTTCCTTCGGTATTTCCAACAACTTGATCACTGCGAGATCCGTATCCGGATCCCGACCCACTACTTTCGCGGCGTAGTTTTTCTGACCGCCGAAACTAACGGCGAGCGTTTGCGCTCCTTCGATGACGTGATAATTCGTTAGGATGTGCCCTTCCTGATCGAGAATCGATCCTGATCCTGAGCCTTCCTGTGGTTCCACGAATCCGAAGAAGTCGCGTGCGTACGAAGTCGAGTGAATGTTAACCACACCGGGAGAAAGACTGCGGTAGATCTCGATATTATTTTGTTCGTCTGTCGAACTGCCGGGATCTGTGACGCCGGCTGGTGCAGTTTCAGTGTACGCTGCCCCGGTTGGCTGTAATCGGTTCGAGACGCGATCGAGGATCGCAACTGAGCCGGCAGCAAAGGCGCCTGCGGTTAACGCGATGATCAGGAGCTGACGAGCGGTGATTCTATACATGGCATTTTCCTGTAGTAATTGATTTCAAACTCGTAAAAAGCGAACGACCATAGGATGCGGACGCCAGATAGGCGGTTGTTTGCCCGCCCGCGTTCACGCCCCCCGGAGCCGGTCCGGCATTCCCGACCAATCACAAATCTATGGCAATCCTGAAAGTCCTGCAAGAACAAAAACGGGACCTGCCTGGAAATGGAGTTGTGCGTTAGAAAAACGCTCGGAGGAAGGATGTAGTTCCGTTTGTTCTGGAATAATTGGGCGGAGAATAGCCGGCTGTCTAAGGAAAAGCCGGAGATCAGAAGAAGAAAGCCAGCAAGGCTGCAGGCAAATCACTGAAATAAGCCAGCACAGTTGCGGGGGCTTGCCAGCCAAGAGCTGAGACTCCGGTGGCGACATGCACCATCATCAAGACAAAATAAAGACCCAGGACCAGACGCATGCCGCGGCGGGCCAAAGGAAGGTGGGCACAACGATAGAGGATGTAAGCAGCGAACGCGCCGATCGCCAGCTTCACTCCAATGAACGGGGCCTCGCCCAGTCCCAGAACGTGGGCCATGATTCCGTTTCCCTCGGTGGCGACATCCAGGCGAACC
The DNA here is from genome assembly GCA_040005515.1 of bacterium. Lineage (GTDB taxonomy): Bacteria > Acidobacteriota > Blastocatellia > Pyrinomonadales > Pyrinomonadaceae > PSRF01. Next base: position 10,384 of record JBDTYQ010000033.1, on the reverse strand, counting down.
CAGAGAATGGTTAGTTGGGCGTCCAACCAATTCATCGCAAAGAGCAGAAGGCTTTTTGAAAGGGTATCCATTGTAGTTTCCCCGCCCAACGTCGTTAAACCTATACCCTTTAACGTCAGAACCTCCGAAACCAATGGCACCGGAGGTTCTGGCATACGGGAGGAACGAGACTCGTACCTTTGTGTTAGGAAGAAAGTCTCAATTCAGATCCGCTTCCGAAATGGAAGTGAAAAAAAGCTCTCGACCAAGAAGCCAATGTTTCAAAGTATTCAAGAACTTATCAATCCGATTGGCGCGTATTATAGACCTCGGATAGTCAGTGCGGGAAGCCGGACAGGGCAGCGGCTGAATCAAGAGATGAGCCGCAGTTTGGAAGGCAAATTCTGTCGCGCGGAACGTACGCAAAAATGAGTGTTCCTCACATGGACTTCTCTATCGGCGCAACAATTTCCGAAGCGGCGCGGCTCTTGAGACTGGCCGGGATTTCCGATCCGCGTCGCGAGGCGGGCTCGTTGCTGGAGGCGGTGATCGACCGCGACCGCACTTTTGTTATTGGCCACCCGGAGCAAACAATAACTGCGGAGCAACTCGAGTCATTTCGTCAGGCGACCGCGCGTCGGGCCAAGGGAGAACCTCTGCAGTACATCACCGGAACGCAGTCGTTCTATGGACTTGAGTTTGAGGTGACACCTGATGTTCTGATTCCGCGCTCCGAGACAGAACTACTTGTCGAGACCGCGTTGGGGCTGCTCGAGCCCGCGCAAGCTCCGCCGATAATTTGCGATGTCGGCACTGGTTCCGGTTGCATTACTATCGCAGTGCTGTCTGAGCGGCACGGTGCTGAAGCGATCGCACTCGATATTTCTCCGGCAGCACTCGGAGTTGCGCGCCGCAACGTAGCTCGTCATGCGGTGCAGGAGCGGGTGACGTTCTTTGAATCCGACTGCTTCTCTGCGCTCGACAAAAATGAGCATCAATTCGATCTAATTGTTTCCAATCCGCCCTACGTCGCTGCCCGCGCACTCGAGACGTTGCAGACCGAGGTCCGTGACCACGAACCGAGGATGGCTCTTGAGGCAGGACCGGATGGGCTGCTGATAATCCAAAAACTGCTCTCCGAGGCGGCTGTTTTCCTCAAGCCACGAGGTCACATGTTGATTGAGATAGGGTTTGACCAAGCGGCTGCCGTGACGGATCTAGCGGCTAAGACCAAGTGGAAACTGTTGGACATAAAAAAAGACTTGCAGGGAATCCCGCGTCTTGTCGTACTTCATAAACCGGTGTCCTGAATCTCCGCATAACCCGGAAGTTTGTTGCCACAATCACGGCCGGGGTGGTGTTTACCTCTCAGAGCCGCAGAAACTAATCGCAACTAAGCTGACGGAGACTTCTCCAGGAGACAACGATCATGAGTAGATGGTTAGGACGTATTGTGTTCATGGCAGCCGTACTTTGTTTGACGGGATCTATTGGGCTAGCTAAAGGCGACAAGGATGGCTCGCTGTCTTGCCGCGACAACTGGTACAGCGATCGCTTGCTGGGTCATTGCGAGATTAAAGAGCAAACGGTGCCGACTGGTGGCACCATTAACGTTGATGCCCGTAAGAACGGTGGAGTTTCAATCAAAGGATGGGATCGCAACGAGATTCTCGTGAGGGCGCGCGTTCAAGCTGCGGCAGCCTCGCAGAATGAAGCGGACGAACTCGCCAAGCTCGTGAAGATCGAAACTGCGGGGGGCAGGATCGTTGCCACTGGGCCGGAGAGTCGCAAGGATTATCAGTGGGACGTTAGTTATGAAATTTTTGCGCCGCGGCATTCCGATCTTTCATTGCAGGCGTACAACGGCGGCATCTACATCGCCGAAATTAGCGGCAAAATCGAATTCACAGGCCATAACGGTGGGGTCGTGCTCCGACGCGTCGGCGGCAGTGTCCGCGGCGGCACAACCAACGGAGGCGTTGTAGTGGAACTGGACGGCGCGCGTTGGGATGGTGAGGAACTGGATGTGACGACGACCAACGGCGGCATTGTTATGACGGTGCCGGAAAATTACTCCGCACATCTTGAAACCGGGACGGTCAACGGACATTTAAGCATCGACTTTCCCGTGACGGTGCAGGGAAGGATCACGCGAGAACTCGCGGTGAATTTGGGTGCAGGTGGTCCAACTGTGCGTGCAATGACTACGAACGGCGGTGTGAAAATCCAGCGTGCTGGTGGTTCTGTAAACTAAAGCCTCAGCAAGCAAGAATAGCGAACGCGGCATCGGTTCAGTCTACGAACCGCCTGCCGCGTTCGCTTGTTTGTTCCCAACCCACACACCCCCTTTTACCTTTCGCGGTTTTATTCTAATCTGTTGGTATCGTGGATAAATTTCGTATTTCCGGTGGGCAGGCTCTGAGGGGCTCAATTTCGATTAGCGGTGCGAAGAACTCGGCGCTGCCGTGCATGGCGGCGGCACTGCTGACTGCTGAGACTATAATCCTGCATAACCTTCCGTACGCGCGCGACATCATTACGCAGCGACGTCTGCTCGAGGATCTCGGCGCCACTGTGCTGACTCCGGAGCTACGCACCCACAAGATCAACGCGTCTCACATTGAGCTGTTTGAGGCACCGTATGAACTGGTGAAGACGATGCGTGCTTCTGTGCTCGCGCTCGGTCCTTTGCTCGCGCGCTTCGGCAAAGCGAAAGTGTCACTGCCCGGCGGTTGCGCTATTGGCACCCGTCCGATCGATCTTCATCTCAAGGGTTTCGAACAGCTCGGTGCTGAAGTGAAACTTGAGGGAGGCAATGTCGTTGCCCGCGCCCCTAAGGGGGGACGCTTGCTTGGCGCCGACATTCACTTTGAGAAAGTGACCGTCACCGGAACGGAGAACCTTCTGATGGCTGCTACCCTCGCAAAGGGAAAGACGGTTCTCCACAACGCAGCGTGCGAGCCGGAGGTTGCTGATCTTTGCGAGTTACTGAACCGCATGGGGGCGCGGATCAAAGGGGGCGGCACCCAGACAGTTGAAATCGAAGGCGTCGTCGCGTTGGGAAGTGCGGAGCATACGATCATTCCCGACCGCATAGAGACAGGCACCTTCATCGTGGCTGCGGCGATCACCGGTGGCGAGTTGGAAATCAAAGACTGCCAGCCCAAACATCTGACTAGCGTTATTGAGAAACTGCGTGAGGCAGGGGTCGAAATCGAAGAGCTCAATCCGAGCACACTCCACGCCAGTCGGGGAAGAGTCTTACGGTCGCGCGATGTGACCACTGAACCTTATCCGCACTTCCCAACTGATATGCAGGCCCAGTACATGGCTCTAATGACGCAGGCTGAAGGTCGGGCATCGATTACCGAAACGATTTTTGAGAATCGCTATATGCATGTTTCTGAGATGCAGCGCATGGGGGCGCACATCCAGGTTAATGGGCGGATCGCAATCGTAGATGGTCCCACACAGCTCACTGGAGCGCCGGTGCTGGCCTCCGATCTGCGCGCGTCTGCTTCTCTGGTTCTGGCCGGATTGGTTGCCCAAGGCGAGACGCTCATCGATCGCGTTTACCATATCGATCGAGGTTACGAACGCATTGAAGCGAAGCTGCGGGCTGTGGGCGCAGACATTCAGCGCCTCAGGGAATCGGTGACCGAGCCTCTCGCCGGGGCGACATCTGATGCCACCGCGATCGCATCCTGAGAGAAGAATTTAGAGTTTGGACTTTTAGAGTAGGAAACGAGGCAAATGTCAGAGCAGGACTGTTTGTTTTGTCGCATCGTAAGTGAGGAAGTCCCCGCAGAGATCCTACATCAGGATGAACTGTGCGTGGTGATTAAGGATGTCAATCCGCAGGCTCCTACTCATATGCTCGTAATTCCCCGTGAGCACATGGAATCACTTGATGAAGCTTCAAGAAGGGATGAAGCGATGCTGGGTCACCTGTTACGCACCGGGGCCCGGTTGGCCCATGACCAGGGCCTGGGGGAAGGTGGGTACCGCACGGTTATCAATACCGGAGCTGGCGCAGGGCAGTCGGTGTTTCATCTTCACGTTCACGTGCTCGGTGGCCGGTCGTTGAGTTGGCCTCCCGGCTAGCTCACTTTGGGCGCGACGGCGCGCACCGCCTCAGAGACTCCACTCTCATACTTCTTGAAGTTTTCATTGAAGCGTCGTGCGAGATCACGCGCTTTCTCGTCGTAGGCGTTTTTATCGCTCCAAGTGTTCCGCGGTTGCAGAACTTCGCTCGGCACGTCGGGGCACGACACCGGCACACTCACACCAAAGATGGGATCGGCATGGGTCTCCACATTGGCGAGATCGCCATTCAGGATCGCGCGAATCATCGCGCGCGTATGAGAAATTTTCATACGTTGGCCCACACCATAAGGCCCTCCGCTCCAACCCGTGTTCACGAGCCAGCATAAAGCATTATGTTGAGACATCTTCTGCCCGAGCAGATCCGCATAAACACCCGGATGCAAAATCATGAATGGTGCGCCGAAGCAGGTTGAGAACGCGGCCTCAGGCTCTTTGATTCCTTTTTCAGTGCCGGCGACTTTCGCCGTATAACCTGAGAGGAAGTGGTACATCGCCTGTTCGGGCGACAGTCGCGCTACTGGAGGCAACACGCCAAACGCATCCGCGGTCAGCATGATGATGTTTTGCGGATGACCGGCATGGCCCTCGGGGACGATGTTCGGAATACTCGTTAGGGGATAAGAGGCGCGAGTGTTTTCGGTCTTTGAGGCGTCGTCCAAATCGATCTTGCGCGTTTCCCGGTCGAAGACTACGTTCTCGAGGATTGTTCCGAACATTTCAGTAGTGCGATAGATGTCCGGCTCCGCTTCGGCAGATAACTTGATAACCTTTGCGTAGCATCCGCCTTCAAAATTAAACACGCCATCGTCCGACCATCCGTGTTCGTCATCGCCGACGAGTTTACGTTCCGGATCCGCGGACAATGTGGTCTTCCCCGTACCCGATAATCCGAAGAAGATGGCCACATCGCCGCCCTGCCCGACGTTGGCCGAGCAGTGCATGCTCATCACTCCCCGCTGGGGCAAGAGGTAGTTCAGGATCGAAAACACACTCTTTTTGGTTTCTCCGGCGTAAGACGTACCACCAATCAGCACCAGCCGTTGGCTGAAGTCCATCAGGATAAATGTGGGCGAGCGGGTACCGTCGCGTTCGGGATCAGCCTGGAAGCTGGGGAAGTTGATGATCGTAAATTCCGGATGATGGGGTGTTTTGACAATTGGATCGCTGATCAGCATCGTTCGTGCAAAAAGAGAATGCCAGGCGAGCTCATTAATGATACGAACAGGAAGCCGATAACTCGGGTCCGCTCCGCCGAACGTATCCTGCACGAATAACTCGCGGCCTGTTGCGTGGGCCATCATTCGATCTTTTAAAGCATTGAACTTCTCTTGTGAGAAATCTTTGTTGACGTCGCCCCAGAAGACTTTGTCTTCACTTACTGGCTCACGAACTATCGCTTTGTCCTTTGCCGCACGCCCGGTGTGTTCGCCGGTATCGACAATCAATGCGCCATGATCGGATAACACGCCCTCATTCCGACGAGCTATTTCCTCGTAAAGTTCAGGTGCGGTAAGGTTCCAGTAAACTCGGCTCGCCCCTTTGATACCGTAGTTGTCGAGTTCGTAATCGGTATTCTTGCGGCCCAAGTTTTCAGTTGCTCGTTCGGCGCGAATAGAAGTCATATCAGCTCCAGGTTAAGGGTAGTAGAGACTGCACCTGCGATATTGGGAGATGCGATGGTCGCAAAACAGCTCTACGAGTAGCCGAGAAGCTGCTCCGTGCTAAGCAGGTGCTGTCTGTTGTAGAGATTGTTAATGATAGTGATTTCTTACATCAACGAGGGCGCTTGAGGCAAGGCCGCAGCGCATTTCCTCGCAGAATCGGTGCGCCAGGCAGTTGCGGGCCCTGTCTCGTTTGGGTTTACGCTCACCATCTGCTAATAACTTTGAAAGCATGCCCGTAATTCCTACGCGAACAGATTTCTCAAAACCCGAACTTGCAGTTGTCGATTCAATACGCACACCTGCGCAAGTCCAACGATATCTCAGCTCGATGCCTTATAACTGGGAACGTGAAGGCGGCACGCTGCGTTCGTTCCGACAAGTGTTGAAGAGGAAACAGGCGCACTGCCTCGAAGCAGCGCTCGTGGCGGCCGTGATCCTCGAACAGCATGGACTGCCGCCGCTGCTGTTGAGTTTGGAGTCCTGGGACAAACTTGACCACGTGATTTTCGTCTTTCAAAAGCATGGGCTGTGGGGTTCGATCGCCAGGTCGCGTGATGTCGGTCTTCATGGCCGACGTCCTCTCTTTCGCCGGCTGCGAGACCTAGCCTACAGTTACTTCGATACTTATGTAGACTACTCCGGGAGGATTACCGGTTATGGATTGGCGAACCTCTATGACCTGGGAAACTATGACTGGCGCTTCTCGCAAAAGAATATTTGGAAAGTAGAAGATCACCTACGCGTGATCCCGCACCGCTCGATTCGTTCTTCGGACGTGAGATACAAACGCTGGCACGAGCGTTACAAGGAATTCAAAGCGCAGCATCCAGACACAGGACCGGAGTACTATCCGAACCGGAATCAATGGCTGCGCTAGGGGGCGTTAACGGAGCGCTTGCAGAAGATGACAGCGGCGTTCCAAGAGCGCAAGGCAGCTCTCGCGGCCTCCGGTGATATACTCAGCTCATCCTCAATGGAGAATCCACTATGGTTTGGGTGAACACATCTCCTCTCGTAAAGACCTACACGCTGGAAGAATTCTGGGACCTGCCTGAACCTCCCGATCATTCCAAGCTTGAGCTAATCGCAGGAGTCCTCTACATGACCCCTCCTCCTGGTTACACTCACGACAACTTGGTAAGTAAAATCATTCGGTTGTTTTCAGCTTACTTAACCAAGTCCGGAAATGCCGGTACCCTTTACGTTCCGCGAGCAGCAATCTGGACCAGTCCGAATACCTATCTTGAACCAGATCTGTTTTATGTTTCTGCTGAAACAGAAGCGCGGCTCGATCCCAAACATCGCACTACTGCCGATCTAGTAATCGAGGTGATCTCACCCGGCTCGGCAATCTATGACCGCAATACGAAGGCTGACACCTATGCAGCGCTTGGTATCAAGGAACTCTGGTTGGTTGATGAAGTCGCTAAGACAATCGAGTTACGCAGTTCAGTCGGTAGCACATTCGCGCCGGGCAAGATCTACAGCGAAGATGAAAGACTGGAGTCGGTCGTGCTGGTGGGTCTTGCGTTCGCAGTCAGTCAGATCTTCGCAGACTAATTTCCTTACGCCTCAATCAACAATCTGCGGTTCTCTTTTGCCTTTATTGATGTGTGCGCGATCACTGCGCCCACGATAACAACCCCTCCCATCAGCGCCCATTTCGAGGGACGTTCGCCAAGGAGCAGAAAAACCCAGATCGGATTTAGGACCGGCTCGATATACCCGACGATGCCCGCGTCTAACGATCGGATTCCTTTCGACATTCCCAGAGTGAAAAGCGTATAGGCGATTCCGATCTGGACCACACCTAGATAGCTGACGCTCAAGGCATCGGGGACGGTTACGCGCGAGAGCGCGGCCAACCCGGCCGGCGCTGCGATCAGTACCACCAGAAGATTGCCATAGATAACCGACGAAGCGCGGTTCACTTCGCGTGCCTTCGAGTGACGCAGCAAGAGAAAATAGAACGCGAAACAGATGCCGGATCCTAGCGCAAGGACGTTGCCAGTTACATCCTGCGGTCGTAACTTCCCCACAAAGAACAAGGACATACCGATCACGCAGAAGATCACGGTGATGAGATCACGTCGTTTGAACGGCTCTTTGTAAAAGAGTGGTTCGAGGATTAAGACGTACAGCGGCGCGGTGTATTGCAAGAAGATAGCGTTCGCAGCTGTAGTAGCCTTTGTCGCCAGTACGAACAGCAGGAGTAGCGCCGCATATAGAATTGCGGCGACAGCTGTCACCTTATTCAGGCCGAAGCCCTCACGCCGTGTGAAGATGGCGACGGTGATCGCGGCAAGAAGGGAGCGGCCGAAAGAAAGCTCAAGTCCCGAGAGAGAAGTCCACTTAATGAAGAGCCCGCCTGTGCTCCAGATCACAGCCGCGCAAAGCACAAGCAAAAGTGGTGAGCCAGCGAGTTTAGGAGAATGCCTGGTCAAGTTAATTTCGCTTCGCCGTCGCGCGATTTTCAGACCAAATCATTTCTGTCGAGGCGGAGTTGTGGCGCTAGTTCTCATCGCCTTCGCGGGAGTTCTGCGCGCGCTGCTTCAGATACTTCCCAAAGACGCCATTCCAGGGCGGAATGACTACGGAAACAGCGCCATGGGCCTGGGCCTGGCATGCGAGACGAATCAGGGGTTTGGTCTCGCCCGTATCGATGTAACCGAAACTCTTGATTTGTTTCCCTTCACGAACCGCGACGTCGGAAAGTTTCTCGGCGCCCCCAAGCACTCCTACCCAACACGTGCCGCACGAAGCCGAGCGACATTCAACGGGAATCGGACCTTCGATTCGCCGGGAATCAATTGCGCGCCAATCGCGCGACCGATCTGCTTCTGCTCCCCAAGCCAGGTCCTGTGCGTTGTTTAGCTTGTAGTGTGCTGCCTCATCATTCTCGTCGTGCGTGACGGTCCATTTCTTGTCGACAGTCTTGAGAAAGCCAAACATGCCCTGACCGTCGTCTTTTGCACGCTCTTTTAAGATCTGTTCCGGCGACCTTTTCGCATGTTTGGCGTCGATGGCGATCTTTCCCGGAGCTGCGCTGAACGCGTCCTGACCCGCTTGTCGCAGCGTCATAAACGCAACTGCGGAGATGCCGACGAGTAGCGACGGATCGATCCTGGATTTGCTAGCCACCGTCTGTGTGACTTGCAGGATTTGATCCGTAAGCGAGGTAGCTGCAGCTAAGTCAAAACCGGTAGCGTGATCGGTTACTTCTTGCTTTACAGCGGGCCAATAACGATGTCCGTAGAGAAACTTGTGCGAAGAATCAATCTGGTCCTTTAGGTAAAAGTCGCCCTGGAGTAACAGTTGGGCCGCGAGCTTCTGCGGATCGTCTGATTGCTGCAATACCTGGAACAGTTCCAATGGATAAAATGCGAACCAAATCTGCGTCGCCGTCTTATCGACCTCATGAATCGATCGGAGCAGAGTGGTCAATGCAGCCAGCCATGCCTCCTCGTTGTGTTGCGCCAGAAAAGTCTCAAAGGGTGTTTCAGTCGCCGTCTTCATAATGGGTGTACTCATAGTAGCCTCAGTCGGTTTTGTTGCCTGGGATTGAAACCCGATACTCTAGCAGCAACGTGAGGAGACTCAAAGTGCAGACCCATTCTCAGCATAGTGACCGGGAAGTCTCGGGTTGCTAATTCAGTTGAGACTGCCACTTGCCTACGAAAACCCAAGTGTGTTCAATGCACAGTGTTGTTATGTACGATGCGCGTTGGAAGGAGTTGCTGATGAGTGACCAATTGGTGGGTGCGTTGCAGGGCTTTCTGATTCTGCGTGATATTAGCGATAGCAGCTTTGATAGACGTATACCGAAAAAGACGATCGCCGGGTCCGCGGACTCCAAAGAAGTTAACCAGGCGAGAGGCCTTTTGGATCATCATCATCGTGATCATTCTTGTGATGCTTGGCTTTCCGGTCGGCGGGCTTATCACGCCAAAGCGATCTACAAACGGACCCGTCCAAATTGGGAAATAGCGATGGTTGCAACATGCATCTGGTAACTCGTTACCTTAGACGCAATCGTTGACAAGATCAGAAGCAGGGGAGTAAAAGTCAGTGCCATCGTCACCTTTTCAAAAAAGAGCACTCGGTCGCAGGAGGACTAGCCATGGGATTTGCTGAAGAGCATAAATCGGGTAACCGGAAAACCGATCTAACGTCACATAAGAGTTTTGACAGCGCCTATGGTTTTTCTTTTGCCATTGGAATCGGCCTGTTGCTGTTTATCGCGGGACTGGTCATCACCCTCACACTCGGCGAAGGCACCAGCATCGGATTAATCTTCGGGGTCCCACTTCTCATCGCCGGTTTGGTCTTGCCGCTGATCATGGTGCGCGGGCTCTTTACCAAAAGCGAAGTAAGCGGAGCATGTCCATACTGCGAAGCGCCGATCAAAACTTCCGATGCGACAATTCGCTTGCGATGTATGTCTTGTAATCGTGAGGTAGCGGTGCGGGACGAGAAACTTTATCCAGTCGAGAAAGTGACGGCCGTTTAAGCGAACCAACCGCGAGTCAGGTAGTCACTAAACGTTAGCGCAAACAAAATCACCAGCCAGAAAAGCGCGGCGGCAACAATCAACCAAATCAGTCGCGAGCTATAGCGGACGTGCATGAAGTAAA
>JBDTYQ010000032.1:0-35654 GCA_040005515.1 bacterium | reverse complement strand
AGGAGTCGATGCCCGAAGTCGATGCCTTCATCGGCACCAGCCAGATCAACGATATTCTCAGCGTCTGTGATCCTGCCACCAACACCCGCTCGCTACCCGTCATAGCCCTCGGCAATCAGAGTTCTACATACCTTTATGACGAATCTACGCCGCGTGTGCTGGCGACGCCCAGTCATTACGCCTTTATCAAAATTGCGGAAGGCTGCGACCGCCCGTGCGCCTTCTGTTTCATCCCCCAGATGCGCGGACACTTTCGCAGCCGCCGATTCGGTTCCATCGTGGCCGAGGCCCAGCAGTTGGCCGAAGAGGGTGTGAAGGAACTGGTGCTCGTCGCCCAGGACTCCTCACGTTATGGCGAGGACCTGGGCAAGCCCGATGCATTGGCTCACCTGCTGCGCGAGCTTTCTCACACCGAAGGAATCGAATGGGTGCGTGTGATGTACACCTACCCCACCCACATCAGCGACGGTTTTCTCGATGTGTTAGCCGAAGAGCCGAAGGCCGTGAAATACCTGGATATGCCCCTGCAACACGCGTCACAGAGCGTTCTGAAGTTGATGAAGCGTGGAGGCAATCGCGCCAGTCTCGAACGACTTATTCAGCGAGTGCGTCATCGCGTGCCGGACATAGGAGTGCGAACGACCTTTATTACGGGGTTTCCTGGAGAGACTGATGAGGATTTTGAAGAGTTGCTGACTTTCATTCGCAAAGTGGAGTTTGATCGAGTCGGTGTGTTTACGTATTCAGATGAAGAGGGAACCGCAGCTTACGATCTGCCGAATAAGGTTGATCCAAAGATTGCCAAACAGCGGCGCACGCGGTTGATGAAAGAGCAGTCGCGAATCTCACGCCGCAGAAATAAGGCGATGGTGGGCAAGACCGTCCGCGTGCTTTTCGAAGGCGAGTCGCAGGAAAGCGAACTAATCTGGCAGGGGCGAATGGAAACCCAGGCGCCGGATATCGACGGGTGCGTGCTGATTAACGATGCGCCCGAAGGGTTTGCTCCCACACCGGGCGAGATGGTGGATGTCTTGATCACCGAAGCGCAGGAATACGATCTGGTGGGATGCATAATCTAAGTTCTGAGTCCCGCATTTCGAGTTCCGAAGGAATTGCAAAACCTCGAAACATGGAACTCGAAACTTGAAACTGATGATCGTCAAAGAATCCAGCGAGGAATTGAATGCTCCGGTCGGGACTGCGGCCGCGCCGCGGACGCGGTCGACGCGTTCCGCAAAGGATTATCTTGCGCTGGCAATCGCGACTTGCGGTGTAGGTTATCTGCCGCTGGCGCCGGGAACCTGGGGATCACTCGTCGGCGTCGGAATCTACTTCCTACTGCAGTCCCTCACCGATCGGTTGATTCGCTGGCCGGTTCGAACCAATAGCGTACTGGTGATCTCCCCGTGGGCAATTTTCATCGCGGTGGAGCTTGCGACGATCGCAGTAGTAACGCTGATAGGAATCTGGGCCGCCACCCGAACCGAGAAGCTTTCCGGTCGTAAGGATCCCGGAAAGGTCGTGGTCGACGAGGTAACCGGGCAGTTGATTGCACTCTTGCCGTTAGCGCCGAGGCCCGGGTTGTCGAGTGTTGTACTTGCCTTCGCGCTTTTTCGCTTTTTCGATATCGTGAAGCCTTATCCCGCACGCCGATTTGAGAAACTGGAATCAGGGTTAGGAATCATGAGCGATGATATCGTGGCGGGTCTGTATGCAGCTGTCGGCACATCCGTAATCGGCGCAATCTTTTTCTTTAGCACCAATTGAGGGGGACCAGTGGGAAATTCAAGCGAAGCGAAATCCAAACAACCAGCGGGCAGGAGCTTAATAGATCGTGTGGTGGATGCAACCAGCGATGAAACGCTTAGTGAGCTCGAGGATCGTGAACAGGACTCGAGTGCGACTGCTACAGGTATCGATGCAGGCCCATCACCCGATGGCGCGCTCGACGATCCTGATGAACTAAAAGATGCAGGGCCAAAGTAGTTTCCTCAGTCTTGGTCTTGAGTTTTGGTCCTTCGCAATATCAATCGACGCAAGTGATCTGAGCCCCAAGTCCCAAGCCCCCAGACCCTACTGCGCCGACATGTGCGAAATCTGCCACGCTACGAACGCGATCCAGGCAAGCATTACGATGAGGATCACGAGCACTACCGGCTCAATCTTCCATAACCTCTCGTTACGACTTTCAGCAAAATCTTTCGGAAGATTCAAACTGGTATTGTCGACGACAATCGCCCCATAGTGCGGATCCGCAGTGCCACCCAGGTGGGGATTACTAGTACTCAACTGCTTTGACGCACCTTGCTGGTTCAGTTCTTCGAGCGGAGCAAGCTGAGCGGCGAGTTGGGCGGTGTCACCCTTCTTTCGGGTTCTTCTGCGGGGCATGTGCCAAGATCCTTTCTTCATATCCACTTCACCTTTTTCAGGTAAACGTAGAGAGCCAAACCCACCAGTACCATGGAAGTTAGCGCGTAAACATAGCCATAACGCAGTTTCAACTCAGGCATGAACTTAAAGTTCATCCCGTAGATGCCGGCGATCAGAGTCATAGACATCAGGATCGTGGAGATCGACGTGAGTCGCTTCATGACCTGGTTCATACGGTTACCTGTAACCGAGAGATAAGCGTCCATCGTAGAGCTGAGCATGTCGCGCAGCGTATCGATCGTGTCGGCGACGCGGATCAGGTGGTCGAATACGTCCTGAAAGTAGACGTGAGTCTCTCGCGGGAAGATTGGCTGCTCGCGCCGGAGCAGCGTGTTAAAGACATCGCGTAGTGGCGTAATTGCGCGCCGCAAATAAAGCAGCTTTTTCTTGATGCCGAAGATCTCTTGGATGACCTCAGAACGGAACTGACCGAAGATCGAGTCTTCCAGGTCGTCCATCCGTTCGCTGATGATATCGAGCAGAGGGAGATAGTCATCCACGATGCCGTCGATTAGCAGATAAGCGAGCACGCCTGAACCCTGGTCGGCGCGATCCGTCCACTCGTGCCAGAGCCGTTTGGCCGTTTCAATGGCCCGGATTGGTCGGCTGTGCACAGTGACAAGATAGTTCTTGCCCAGGAAGATATTTAGTTCGCGCAGCTCAAGGGCATCGGTTGGACCGACGAGTACCGCTTCGTAAAGAACGATAAAATAGTAACCGGTGTATTCTTCGACCTTGGGCCGTTGGTGTGCGTTCTGGCAGTCTTCAATCGAAAGGTGATGGAAGCCGAACTCCTCCGCCAGCTCTTCAAAGTCCTGGCTCGTCGGATCGCTGACGTCGGCCCAAACGACGTTCTCGTCTGACTGACGAAGTTCGCTGATGTCAGCAGCCGCACAGTTCTCAGCAAACGTCTTCGAGTTGGCATTAAGGCAGACTGTGGTTATCACTTCAGACTGTGCTCCTCACAAGAAGACTTCCGAGCGGCGACATATGATCTTCCGCGATGCGCTTAGAGTAACTGTCAAGTATCGCAGAGTCTATCACTGCCTGTCTGACGAGACACTCTCAAAGAAAAACCGCTATAATCCGCGGACTCATGAAGCAAAGCAAAATATTTGTCGCCGACGAAGTAAGTGATAGTGGACTGGAACCGCTGCGCACGGCGGGGTTCGTTGTCGAGAAGAGGACCGGGTTATCGCCTGAAGATCTCATCAATGCACTGCGCGACTGCGACGGATTGGTGGTCCGTAGCGAGACCAAAGTCACTGAAAACGTGATGGATTTTTCACCGTCGTTACGTGTGATCGGACGGGCAGGTGTCGGCGTAGACAACATCGACGTTCCTGCCGCGACCGCTCGCGGCATTGTCGTAATGAATGCGCCCGATGGAAATACGATCACGACTGCAGAGCACACGATGGCCTTGCTCATAGCCCTGGCGCGACGTGTGCCGCAGGCGAATTCGAGTCTGCGCGCAGGACTTTGGGAACGTAAAAAGTTTATCGGTGTCGAGCTGCAGGGAAAGACTTTGGGAGTGGTCGGTTTGGGACGCATCGGACGCACTGTCGCGAGTCGTGCACGCGCGTTCGGCATGACGATCGTTGCGTTCGATCCATTCATCGCGCCAGAACAGGCTCGCGATCTCGAAATTGAGCTGACCCCGCTCGACGACGTGTTTGCCAGAGCGGATTTCCTGACGGTGCATACACCGCTGACTGCCGAGACGCGGGGCATCGTCGGCGCTGACGCATTCGCAAAAATGAAAAAGGGCGTTCGCGTGATCAATTGCGCGCGTGGCGGACTGATCGATGAAGCCGCGCTGTTTGAAGCAATTAAGAGTGGAATCGTCTCAGGGGCCGCGCTCGACGTGTTCGAGAAGGAACCGCCGTCGCCCGACAATCCGTTGCTGGCGCTGGAGCAAGTGATTGCGACGCCTCACCTCGGTGCTTCTACGACCGAAGCACAGGAAGGAGTGGCTTTCACGGTGGCGGAACAGATGCGGGACTATTTGCAAACCGGCGCGTTGCGCGGGGCGGTGAATGTTCCGGCGCTCGGGGCCAAAGAGCTCAACGCCTTGCAACCATATCTCGAATTGGCTGAGAGCCTCGGACGCTTCCAGGCGCAGGTGATTGATGGTGGCGTGGCGGAAGTAAAGATTGAATACGCCGGCGAGATTGCTGATTTGAACGCGGCGCCTGTTACGCGGGCGTTTCTTGCGGGTCTATTGCGCGACGTCAGCGCACGCGTTAACGCTGTGAACGCTTTCCTGATAGCGGAAGAGCGCGGCATCACTGTCACGACGTCCTACCTCCGCGCATCGTCAGACTCTGTGCCCGCGATCCGCACTCGGGTGATCACAAACAGCGGCGAGCACAGTCTCGCGGGAACGCTTTTTGGATACGGCGAACAGGCGCGTCAGGGACGGATTACCGAGATCAATGGGTTCCATATCGAAGCTATTCCACACGGTCACATGCTTGTGATGCGGAATCGTGATGTGCCGGGAGTAATCGGTCGCGTCGGGACGATTCTCGGCGAAGGCGGGGTAAATATCAGCCGCTTTCATCTGGGACGTCGCGAACCTGGTGGTGAGGCGATGGCGGTCATTGAGGTTGATGCGCCGCTTGCTAAGGCGAACCTCGAAGAGCTACGTGCTTTCGAGCAGGTGATCTCCGCACGGCCGATCGATCTTGCCCGCGACAAGTAGTTAGCACAGCGTATTGATGCAGTCTCCCCCTGGTTGAAATTCGAATTCCAGCCTTAGGAGTTGTTCATGTCAACCGACATTCCCCCCGCAACCCCAACGCCAGATTATTTCCCAAGTCTATCAGCGGACCAGCCTCCAGAGCCGAAGCATCTGGTTCGCGGGCGAATTGATTCAATCGATCTCCTGCGCGGCATCGTGATGGTGGTCATGATGCTGGATCATACGCGGGACTTCGTTCACTTCGGCGCCTTCCAGTTTGATCCCACTGACCTGACGAAGACAAACGCCGCGCTGTTTCTCACCCGCTGGATTACTCATTACTGTGCACCGACCTTTGTGTTTCTCGCCGGGACCGGCGGGTATCTTCAGTTCTCTCGGGGCAAGAGCAAGAAAGACCTTTCGCGATTCCTGGTCAGCCGCGGCTTATGGCTGGTCGTTCTTGAGTTCACCCTCGTTCGTCTAGGCGCGACCTTCAGTGTCGACTATCGCTTCCTGGGAATGATGCAGGTTATCTGGGTGATCGGGGTTTCGATGATCGTACTGGCCGCATTGATTAATGCGCCTTTGCGGATTGTCACAACTTTCGGAGTGGCGATGATTGCGTTACACAATTTCCTCGATGGTTTTCGCGTCGAGGGATGGCACGGCCCGGGGAGCGCCGTTCCGAGCTATGGCGCGAAGCTTTTTATCATCCTGCATCAGGCCTTCGAGCCTTTTCCGATTCTTGGATTTCCGAGCCCTGTGGTGTTTGTGCTTTACCCGCTGATTCCGTGGGTTGGCGTGATGGCTGCGGGCTATGGGTTTGGTGCGATCTACCGCTGGGATGCGGAACGACGACGACGGCTCTTGCTCACTATGGGAACTGCAGCGTCAGTCTTATTCCTGGTCATGCGCGGCATCAACCTCTACGGCGATTCTTCTCACTGGTCGTCACAGAGCACGCCGATGTTTACGGTTCTTTCATTTCTGAATACAACCAAATATCCGCCGTCGCTTTTGTTTCTGCTGATGACACTCGGTCCGGCGATGCTGGCGCTGGCGTTGTTTGAATCGAGCAAAGCGGCAGAAGGCCAGATTCCTCGGCGGCAATCAAACGCGAGCCGAATTCGGAACTTCTTCATCACGTTTGGACGAGTGCCGCTCTTCTTCTATCTATTGCAATGGCCGACTGCCCACCTGATTGCAGTGCTAGTCCATTACGCAGCGGGTAAACCGTGGCGCTGGATGTTTGGAAGTCTGATGGGCGTTGAGGCGCCACCCCAAGGCGTCGGTTTTAGCCTTTGGGTGGTTTACGTTTGTTGGGTTGCGGGCGTGCTATTACTATTTCCACTGTGCAAGTGGTTCGCCGGAGTGAAGCAAAGAAGGCGCGACTGGTGGCTATCCTACCTGTGAACCCGAGGGCGGTGAGAAGACCCCTCACTAACTCTGAAGCGCTCTTGCATTCACATCACTCACGCTCCGCTGCTTTCAACTCCTGAAAGAGACGAGCCAGTTCTGGCTGCTGATAGTTTGCGTTAAGCCCGCTGGGATTGGGCAACACCCAGAGTACCGTCGTGCCTATCTTTTCGTTCTGGCGTCCGACTGTCGCGCGCGGCCGGTCGAAAGCCAGGCGGTAAGCACCCACTCCGAGTATGGCCAGAATCTGCGGCTGATAGCGGCGCACTTTTGCCGTCAAGCGTTTTCCACCCGCGACGATCTCATCCCTGGTCAATTGATCTGCAGATGCGGTGGCGCGCGCTACCACATTAGTAACCCCATACCCATTGCTAAGTAACTCGAACTGGTCGAAGGGCGAGAGCACACGATCGGTGAAGCCACCATCGTATAGTGCTCGCCAGAACCGGTTACCCGGTCGCGCAAAATGGCGGCTCACAGCCGCAGTGTAGAGCCCTGGATTGATCCCGCAGAAGAGCACGCGCAGGTTGGGAGCAATCACATCGGAGACGGTTTTTGTGGCCGCAGCAAGGACTTGTTGTTTGGTGGGTTTCCAGGCCGAGGGCATGCTGTTTGGTGGCGAGAAGGGAAAATAAAGAACGAAACCGGGGGCACGGTTTATCTTGTGGACAATCCAGGTCGCAGGCCCTGTCGATTACTCAACCTCGATTTGCGCCTCCTGGGATGCGCTACGTTTCGAAACACGATCGACGACCGTCACTTTAAGCACGTAAAGGCCGGGCGAGAGATCCGCAAGCGAGAGCTCTGCGGCGTAGGGAAGTCGAGTTAGATCGTCAATACCCTCTACCTGCACTTTCTTCAATGCCGTCGTTATGACGGGCTGTTTGTCGCGGATCAGCTGGACCTGAATCGCAACGTCGGGTTTTGTGTCAGCAGGAGAGCGCGCCGCATTGTAGATAAATACAAGGAAGCGCAGGTAATTCGAGTTGCGAAAACGGTGATCGATACTGAGACTGACTTCGTCCTTTGAGTTCGCGGTGGTTACGGCCGCAGTTCTCAGAATCGAAGGGTCACGTTCGCCCAGATGAAGACTGCTCATCGCCAGCTCGCCTGGTACCAGTTTAGGAACCTCGATCCACTTGACTACCGTACCTGATTTTCCCGATGCGACATCGCGGACGCCTACGCGCGCCTGGTAAAGACCCGGGCCCAGGAAGACAGGAAACGTGTATGCAAAACCTCGATCTTGGCCGACTGCTTCTGGTTTAGGCGCAGCTAAGGTAACTCGTTCATTAAATCTCGCTCCGGCCTGGCCGTGATCGTTGTAGATTCCTCCGGCAAGCTCGATCACCCTTTGCGGCTTTCCATCGACCTGGCTGTAAGTCAGAAACTCCGTAGGCACTTGCACTGCGGCGGAGAGCAAGCCTCCTCTTTCAGGCGTGTTCGTGTAGAGCAACCTCAGCGAGAAAGGAATGCCGCGCTCTGGCAGCGGAGCGGTAATCGCCTGCCACAACTTCGACTCGGGTTTCTTTTCCTGGGCCTTTGCTTCTGCAGGTTTCTTGGCGGTTTTGGTGTCGCCGGCAATTGGCGGTTCGACATCGTAGAAACCGCGGCGTACTCGCACACTCAGATCAGATTTGCCGATCAGTTTCACGTCGATTCGCCGAAAGCGATGAGAGTTCGAAGACTCCTGCTGTTCAGGCTTCCACGCGAGAAGATAATAGGTCGATGTTTCCTTCAGGGCGTTTTTGAGACCAGGCTTAGGATCATTGGTATTGAAAATCGGCCGGCCCCCGGTATCAAACGCGAGAGACCCCATTGCCTCCTGACTAGCAGTTAGCTCGCCACTATTTGCGAGAGCCAGGCGGCCTGAAGTATCAAAGTTGCCGGCGGTACTAGCATCGAACATGCTGGGAGCCAGGCCACGCGAGTCCACCGCATAGATCACCACACCGCTACGGGCCGCGGCGCCGGTGATCCGGCGCAATTTCTCGCGTCCATCGGAGTTCCGATCGTCGATGAAGAAACCGTTGGAGATGAAAAACAGAACTTTGCGACCGGGGAGGTTGACAGCCGACCGCACCAAACTCTCCAGACCAACAAGGGAATTTTGAGTGACATAGCTGGCTTGATGAAGAACTCCAGTCGCTCGTGACTTCACCATGTTTTCAGCCATGTCGCGTTTAAGAAAAGGATTGTCACGCAACAGTGCATCGATGAAGTAGTCCGTCACATCGCGATCGAAGCCATCAACCTTCAACGCCAGGTATTCCGACATCGGTGGCCGATCATTGTCTGTCACATTGTAAGGACGAGGATTGAGACGCTCGAGCGCACGCCGCAACACCGTCTTGTTATCAGTGATCTGCTGCAGAAATCCAACCTGTCCGCTTGCTGAGGAGATGGCAGCTTCGTCGTTCTGCCCCATTTCGTTATCGATGAAATCGGTGACCAGCTTGCGAGTCGCTCTTAAGGCAGAAAGATCAAAGTGAAAGTCGTCGACATAAAAAAACACCGTTCGACCCCGGTCCAGCGGCACTGCTCCCAGCTTGCTACCCGTGGCGTTACCTGCGCCCCGCGCCGCCGCGAGTTGAGCCTCTTCGTTAACGCTTCCCGCTTGCACGCGTTCGAAGAATTCAATGGGCTTAACCTTCCCGTCGATGCGCAGTTCAAAATCCTCCCGGCGCAAGTCGTCCTTGAATTTCCCGTCCTTGCCGAAGACCATCACGTCGGTCTGTACAAGTTTTGTAAAGACGCGAACAACGTCTGCCTGATCCTGCGTGGTTTGTTGCGTCGGGGTTTGACTCGGAGTGGGAAAGGACAGCAGACAGATCAGCGCGCCGGCTACCGCTGTCAGAATCGGTCTACCTGGGCCAGTCATAGGTCGCTATAGCAAACGGAATGATGAGCAAGTTGGTTGGGGAGACGCTTGCTTTGGCTACCTCGGAACAATAATGTACTAGAATTCGTCGGCAGCCTCGGTCTGGCTAACTATGTATCAGGTGCGCGGGGAAGTGCAACACTAAACCTTCTTGTCCATTTATTCGTACTAATCCAAACAATCCCATTTCAACCACAACTTTCCGGACAATAACCCCGCAAAGGAAAACCGACTCTCAATGTCCACCTCGACTCCGTCCGTAATTGTAGATCGAGTAACCAAGAAGTTTGGCGAATTCACTGCAGTCAATGAACTGAGTCTCGCCGTTCGCGCCGGCAGGATCTTCGGTTTACTCGGACCCAACGGAGCCGGAAAGACGACGACCATCCGGATGATCGTAAATATCACTGCTCCGGATTCAGGCACTATCGAGCTCTTTGGGCGGCCCATTACGCCGGATGTACAAGACCGCGTTGGTTACCTTCCGGAAGAGCGCGGTCTTTATAAGAAGATGAAGGTTGGCGATCAGCTTAAATTTTTTGCGGAGCTAAAAAGCATCAAGGGAAAGGAAGTAGACAACCGAATCGCCACTTGGTTGGAACGCGTCAAGCTGTCCGAATGGAGAGATAAGAAAGCGATGGAGTTGTCCAAGGGAATGCAACAGAAGGTGCAGTTTGTGGCGGCCATCCTTCACGATCCTGATCTTCTGATTCTCGACGAGCCTTTCTCAGGCCTCGATCCGATTAACGTGGAACTTCTCAAGGGAATCATTCTCGATCTCAAGAAAGCCGGAAAGACCATCATTTTCTCAACACATCAGATGGAGGTCGCCGAGAAAATCTGTGACGATATTTGTTTGGTGGATCGTTCACGCAAGATCCTCGAAGGCAGCATCCGGGAGGTCAAACGCGGCTTCGGCCGCAACGCAGTAGCGCTGCGTTTTGAAGCCGGAGATGGTGTGCTGGAAGATCGCTCGCTCGTAAGTAAGGTTACGGAACAGAGCGATGCGATCGAAGTACTGCTGACTGAAGGCGCCAGTGCTCAGGAACTATTGCGGCGACTGCTTGCATCGGGCGCGACCATCGGCAAGTTTGAAATGATCGAACCGAGCTTGCACGACATCTTCATCGAAAGGGTTACTAAAAACGTATGAGTAAGTTCGCCGCGGTAGTGAAACGCGAGTACATCCAGCGCGTGCGGTCCAGAATGTTTGTGGTAATGACGATTCTCGGCCCGTTGTTGTTGGTCGCATTTACGATCGTTCCGGGGCTGCTGGTCGGAATGAAGGCTGGAGATACGCGTCTGGCGATTGTCGATCAGACACCGGGCAGTAAAGTCTACGCGCCCCTCCGCGACGCGCTGATGAGTCACGCAGATGATGACAACCGAAGCCGAACTCCCATCACCGATTCGGTGAACAGCAACAAACAGGGTCAGGTGAAAAAGGCCGGCCGGTCGATGGCCGGCAGCTTCGTAATCGAGCAGATAAATCCAAATGGCCGCCCACCGTCCGAGATCAAACAAGAACTCAACCAACGGATCGGCAGAGACGAGCTGGATGGTTACTTACTAATACCGCCTGACATTTTGGACAAAGTCGATAGTGAGCCTTCCTACTACGGCCGCAACGTCGGGGATGTGATCACATCCGAACAGATCAAAAACCGGCTCAACCAGGCTGTGCGAAAAGAACGTTTAGTCCAAAGGGGAATCAAAGAGGAATTTATCGAAGACCTCGCCAGTCCTGTCGACCTGTCGACCTACCCCGTGAATGAGAAGGGTGAAGAAGGAGTCGAGGATTCAGGTAACAGCTTTGCGATGGTCTTGATTATTGCCTTCTTGATCTATCTGACTGTATTGCTCTACGGGCAGGTGGTTCTGGGGGCGATCGTTGAGGAGAAGGAAACGCGTATCGCTGAAATTCTGTTTTCCTCCGTACGGTCATTTACCCTGATGGTGGGAAAGCTCGTGGGCGTTTCGCTTGTTGCTCTTACACAGATGGCAATTTGGGTAACTGCTTTTGCGGCGGTAGTGTTCTACGGAATTCACGCCCTGGCCGCTCATGGGTTGGAAGGCTTTAATCCGCCGCGACTGCCACCGTGGTTCTTTGTGTACTTCTTCCTGTTCTTTGTACTCGGCTATTTCCTCTATGCGACGATCTACGTGCTCGTGGGTTCGATGGTTACCACCACACAGGAAGGCGGCCAGCTGGCGATGCCAATCATTTTTCTCCTGATGGCAGGGTTATATCTAGCCTTTCCTGTTGTTCGCAGTCCCAACTCACGATTCGCATTCTGGGTCTCCATGTTTCCGTTCTTCTCACCAATCACGATGATCGTGCGGATTGTGACGCAGACGCCTCCGTTCTGGCAGATCGCATTGTCTTTCATGATCGGAGTACTTACTGTCGTCCTCTTACTCTGGCTGGCGGCGCGGATCTATCGTATCGGCATGTTGATGTACGGCAAGCGGGCCACGATACCCGAAGTCTTGCGCTGGGTAAGGCAGGCGTAACGAATATGCCGATTGAGATCGAGAAGAAGTACCGCCTCACAAGCGAGCAAAAGGGAATACTCCCGGGCCGGTTGCGGGCAATCGGCTCACAGTTTGTAAGCGCAGAGTTTGAGGAGAACACGCTCTTCAAAGGCGAGACGGTTAAGCCGGGTCGGTCGGTACTTCGTCTGCGTCTTGTCGGTGACCGCGCAATCCTAACTTACAAAGAACGTCTCCCGTCACCAGCGGCAATCAAGTACCAGCTAGAAGAGGAAACTGCGGTGGCCGATCCACAGGCGATGCGCGGTATTCTCACTAGCCTCGGATTCTCGCCTGCCGTTATCTATGAGAAACGACGACAGACGTGGCGGCTTCGAGACGTCGAGATAGTGGTTGATGAACTACCGTTTGGTTGGTTTATGGAGATCGAAGGACCGGAACAGGAGATCTCGGCGGTAGAGCGCGAATTGGGGATTGAGGGATTGATGGCTGAGGAAGCGACCTATCCCCAGTTGACGTTAAAGCTCGGCACACTTTGTGGCGCAGTAGTTGAAGCTCGCTTCGCCCAGTCCGCTCGTGATAGAACAGCTGAATCCAGCGATCAGTGAGGTCCCAACTTCGAAAACGTATCCCAAACCGAGCCGAAGAAAAAGCGGCCGAAGTCAGCAAGTACTTTGAGATTTTCTGCCGGCGAAGAAGTATTCGTTGCGTGGATGGTGGGAATTAACTCCATTAACTGCTGCCGCCCAATGTAAATCACTCCGGCAGCAATTACAGGTCCCGATTTGTCGGAGCCTTGATAGATACGGGTGTAGTTGGTAGTGATGTCTGCCCACATGTCGAAACCTGGATCGTCGCGCACATCTTTCTTGCCCGCCAGGTAGTAAGACTTCCCACCTAGATCGAAAGCCAGCTCGTAAACCATGTACTTCAACTTGGGATCGTCACTCGGTGAGAAGAGGTTGAAGATGCCTTTTGTTGCCGGAATGTTCATGCCGAGCGGAGGAAAGTCTATGTGGCCACGAATGGCGGCGTAGTGTTGTGGGTCGGACATGAAGGCGTAGACGTCGGGGATGTCGATGTCGCAGTGGATTGAAAGCTTGGTGCCGGCCGCGTCGCCCTTCTTTTCACCAGTCCGCGGATCGGTTTCACCCATCGCAAACCCACCCGTCATAGTCTCGCGGAAGCTAACGCCTGGTTTCGTTTGAGTACTCATGTCTGTCTCCATAGCGGGGGAGTGATTGATAAGGTTCGTCGCGAGGCGATGACATTACTAACATCCGTCAACTGAGGTGTCCGCCGTAGGTGTCGACGATTCGACCCGCAATGAAACGCCCGAAGCGCAACATAGCGCCCCAACGTTGCGCAATGCCGTCGGCGTTTACAACTTCGATACTGCTTATTTGGCGGATCAAAGAGGCCGCCGGCGTCCGCAACACTCCTCTTCCAATGACGCGCCCGCCCATGTCTGCGCCATCGTACAAGGTCACGAAAAGCGTCGTCGCATCGGCGAGACTGTCCGCGCTTGAGTCGTCGCGAATGACTCTGAAGCCGTGGAAGTAGTAAGTCGCGCCTGCTACCGATGTCAGTTTCATCTTGTAGTGCAGGCGCTTTGCTTGAGTTTGGGTCTCGTCTGCAGCAAGCCCAAAAAGTCTAAGCAACCATAGCTTGACGCCTGCGCCTGCCCTACCTCGTTCGCCCCACGAGTACGTAAATTGTCCGTCGGTAACTTTGAGGGGTGTTGGTGAGAGAGTTATGGCACTGACGCTACCCATGATTGAAGAAGCAAAAGCAGGTTCAGCGAGCGTCCGTTCGAGGTCTGGTGAAGTAAGAGTTAATGAAACCTCGATTGGCGAATTCTCTGAGCGTCCGCGTTCAAATCCCTGCTGGCATGCGGCCTCATCGTCTCCGGCCACGGTGTTTGAGAAGTAGCCCTTCATAGTCTCCGTAAATCTGATACCAACATTTGTTGCAGCCTCGATGACACGGGGACGAGGTTCGAGCTCGTAGCTAATTGTCCAGCGGCGCTCCTTCGCCATGATTGCGCAGCAGCGTTCAGCCAACGCTGAGATCGTGAGAAGAGGATTGACACCCAGGGAGCGCGGAATCACTGAACCATCACTGACGTATAAAGACTGATACGCCCCTTTGCCTGCAGCACCCGAGAACACCTGGCCCGCGTGGTTAACGACGCCGGCCTCAGCACCGTTTGCCATTACACAGCCGCCGAGTGGATGAACGGTGATCAGGTTCTGGCCCATGAACTGATTGGAAATCGGGTTCCTCAGATATGTCCCGCCCAGCGCAGTAGTCGCTTCCTTCAGTTTGTCTGCTACCTTCGAGAAGGTCGGCTGTTGTGAAAGCCCAGGCCATGAGATGCGCAGGCGATCGTCGTCTAGATAAAGATGCCCTTGAGCGTCGTCATGCGCCATCACCAACAGCGTCTGCGTATTTCGCAGCGCGCCGTGATAGGCCCCGAATGTGAGGCTCTCGAGTTCGCGCAGGCGTTCCTTTGTCGCGTCCGTAAAACCTGAATCGGTATCTTTACCCATCAGCTTTGAAGCAGCGGCAAAGATAGCCGGGAGCATACCGGCGAAGGGTCCTGCCATAGAACCGTCTTCGATGACCATGGAGTCGGCGAGTTCGTCCCGCTTGCGCATATCGATCACGCCGGTGATGGTCGGACCAACCTTCTCACGTCCGTTCGGTGAACGATGCCCGAACCCGATACCATTTATTTCTTCGTCGCAGTTATACGCCAACCCAAGTACATCACCGTTCCCTGAGAAGTGTTTGCCAACCTCATCGGAAAGCGAGAGTCCCATTGCCTTGGAACGGAGAAGAATTTCAGTTGAACCGAGCGTGCCCGCGCCTAGAACAACTATGTCTGCGCTGACGAACACTGTTGGCGCATCAAATTTTTCGCGGCCGGTATTCAGTAACTGGTAATGGACTAGCCAGCGATCTCCTTGCCGTTCGAGATAGCGGACAGAGACTCCCGTAAAGATTTCGGCTCCATGGTTCCACGCGTCCGGAAGGTAATTCATCAGGACAGTATTCTTCGCGCGATAATTACAGCCAGTCATACAGTCGCCACAACCTACGCAAGGATGTTGTTCGACGCCCACATGATTTGTATCGTCCGGTAGCTTTTCAAAGTTCACGTTGATAGGAATTGGATAGAACTGCCCGTGCATGTATCTGGCAGATTTTTCCAGGGCCGCCAGTTTCTTTAACGGCGTGTACTTTTCCGGATGTTGCTTGTAGTCATATTCCGTGGGGCGGAGCATGTCTCGAGCATGCTGATACCCCTGTTTGATTTCGGCCAGTCCTTCGTCCCGCTTAAGTTCGTCAGGCCATTCCCTTTGCAGAAAGACAGCGGCCTCCGCCTCCGCGCAAACGTTCGCGTTCACCAGCGAAGTGCCGCCGAGGCCGCAACCCACAAAGACATTGATTTCTTCATTCATGCGGACGTCATAGAGACCAGTCCGCGAACCGGCATGAAACTGAGGTAGGTCCACCTGTATTTGGCGTAGCGCCTCGAACTCCGTATCGGGATACTCACCTGGCTTTACCAACTGGTCGTTGTGGTCGAGTTCACCCGGCTGAAACTCTTTGCCGCGTTCCAGGACACAAACGCTGATCTCGTGATGGTCAGACGCAGTTGAACGCGCGAGGCGCGAGGCGGAGATAGCCGCGCCGTAACCCGATCCGATCACAACTACGGTGTAGTGGCTTTTGAGTTGTTCGATCGGTGACGAGAGACGAGCCACAGTTGATTCCTTCCTCGAAAAGCTGATTGCGGATGCACGGTGTTCCGGTGGAGCCAGGCTACCGGTATTTCGGGAATAGCATGCAGGAACCGTCTCGCGAGTCAGACTGTTGCTTGCGCGCGTTATATGCCAGAAGGAGCGAAGGGTGTCAACAAGAAGCCGGCGCTGACGAAGGAGAAAGGGGCGGTTCAAGATCGCTGCTCACAAAAAAAGGCCTCGCTCTTGTGAAGCGAGGCCGCAATGGTAACTCGGTAATCCGGAGTCACTACATACCCATTCCGCTCATGCCGCCCATGCCACCTGGCATTGCCGGACTGCCCTTGTCCTCGTCGGGAAGTTCGGAAACCATTGCCTCCGTGGTGAGCATTAGACCGGCGATTGACGCCGCGTTTTGGAGTGCTGTGCGGGTGACCTTTGCTGGGTCGATGACGCCAGCCTTGACCAGATCCTCATACTGCTCGGTCTGGGCGTTGAAGCCGAAGTTTTCGTTCTTCTCAGAACGGACGCGTTCTACGACCACCGCGCCTTCCTTCCCAGCGTTCTGCACGATTTGCCGCAGCGGCTCTTCGAGCGAGCGACGAACAATGTTCACTCCAATCTGTTCGTCAGGATCCCCTTCGCCTTCCTTGTTGGTCAGGAACTTGTCGAGAGCCTTGGCAGCCCGGACCAGTGAGACGCCGCCACCGGGAACAATGCCTTCTTCAACTGCAGCTCGGGTGGCATGCATTGCGTCTTCGACGCGGGCCTTCTTTTCCTTCATCTCGGTTTCAGTGGCCGCACCGACTTTGATGACGGCGACACCGCCGATCAACTTCGCCAGTCGCTCCTGCAACTTTTCGCGATCGTAGTCGGAACTCGTGTCTTCGATCTGAGCTCGCAACGTCTTCACGCGTGCCTGCATGTCGCTTTCCTTGCCGGCGCCGTCGACGATTGTTGTTGTGTCTTTGTCGATCGTGACTTTCTTGGCGCGTCCAAGATCTTCAAGTTTTACACTCTCAAGTTTGATGCCGAGGTCTTCACTGATGACCTTGCCGCCGGTCATGATCGCGACGTCTTCCAACATGGCCTTGCGGCGATCGCCGAAGCCCGGAGCCTTCACAGCAGCGATGTTCAGCGTACCACGCAGTTTGTTTACCACGAGCGTAGCAAGTGCCTCGCCTTCGACATCTTCAGCGATGATTAGCATGGGCTTGCCCATCTTTGCTACCTGCTCTAAGAGCGGCAGAAGATCCTTCATAGAACTGATCTTCTTTTCGTGGATGAGAATCAGAGGATTCTCAAGCGTAGCTTCCATCCGATCCGGATCGGTAACGAAGTACGGGCTGAGGTAACCGCGGTCGAATTGCATTCCCTCAACAACGTCGAGCGACGTTTCCATCGTCTTCGACTCTTCGACAGTGATGACACCGTCTTTACCGACCTTGTTCATCGCTTCAGCAATGATATTGCCAATCGTCTGGTCGCCATTTGCCGACACGGTACCAACCTGAGCAATCATGTCGCCCTTAACTGGTTTTGAGAGGCGCTTGATTTCTGCCACAGCGCGCTCAACCGCTTTGTCGATTCCGCGTTTCAACGCCATCGGGTTGGCACCGGCGGCGACCGTTTTGACGCCTTCGCGGAAGATCGCCTGTGCCAATACGGTTGCGGTGGTCGTGCCATCGCCGGCAACATCAGACGTCTTCGAAGCGACTTCGCGTACCATCTGTGCGCCCATATTCTCGAGCGCATCCTTCAATTCGATCTCTTTCGCTACGGTAACACCGTCTTTGGTGATGGTGGGCGAACCAAATTTCTTATCGATTACTACATTGCGGCCTTTGGGGCCGAGGGTGATTTTCACTGCATCAGCGAGTTGATTGATACCGCGCAGAATTGCCGCGCGTGACTCCTCGCCGTGAACTACTTGCTTTGCCATTTATTCTTTCTCCTGCTCATTGTTATTTGTTGGTCAAAGAGGAAAGGCGGTCGTGTCTCTCTAGAGTCTACTTGCCGCTCTTTTTGCCAGTACCGGTTGCCGCCCCAGCACGTTCGATGATTCCAAGAACCTCGTCTTCGCGCATGATAAGGAGCTCTTCACCGTCAAGCTTAATTTCAGAACCGCTGTACTTGCCGAATAAAATACGGTCGCCCTTCTTCACATCCAGGGCCTGCCGCGTTCCATCTTCCTTGTACTTGCCCTCGCCGACGGCAACGACCTCGCCTTCCTGAGGCTTTTCTTTCGCCGCGTCCGGAATAATGATTCCGCCGCGTACTTGTTCACCCTCTTCAATCCGACGGACGATTACACGGTCGTGGAGAGGTCTGATATTTGTAGCCATTCTTTTTTCTTTCTCCTTTCGAATTTACCTGCGAAATTTTGTTGCTAAATTTATCTAAAGCGGAGCGCTCGCTGTAGGTTGGCACTCAACGTGGATGAGTGCTAAGGATAGCGACGTGGGTGATGCTTGTCAACTAACGGAAGGGAGCAAGAAGCTTAGCGAAACATGCGCTTTGCCGCGTTCGCCGTATGATCCTTCTTGTGATAGGAAGCAACCCGCTTGGAAAGAGTATTACGGTGAATTCCGAGGATTTTGGCAGTATTGGTTAGGTGCTTTCGATGAAGCGCGAGGGCCTTTTCTATATAGACTTTTTCAAACTCCGCGACAGCCTCATCGAGCAGTATTTGGCCGTCCAGCATTTCATTGATCAAGGCCTCAAGTTTTGCGCGCATCTGCATAGGGTTAAGAAAATGAGGAGGGCTTGCCTAGCCGAGGATCTACAGATCCTTGCCTGTAATCAGCCTGTAAGCCTCGAGATATCGTTCCACCGTTGCTTCGGCCACAGCGGGGGGAATTGCCGGAGCAGGCGGCTTCTTGTCCCAACTAAGCGTCTCCAGATAGTCGCGCACGAACTGCTTATCGAAGGACGGCTGGGACGCTCCAGGCAAGTAGACCTCTAAAGGCCAGAACCGGGACGAATCGGGCGTCAACACCTCATCAATAAGAATAGGTTGGCCGTCGTTATCCAAGCCAAACTCAAACTTGGTGTCGGCTATGATTATTCCGCGACCTCGCGCGTAATCCCGCGCCTCGTTGTATAGCCTAAGCGACGTGTTTCTTAGGAACGTCGTTGTCTCCTCTCCAAGTATTTCACGAACCGCCGCCTCGCTGATGTTCTCGTCATGCCCGACTTCTGCCTTGGTTGAGGGAGTAAATAGGGGTTCAGGTAACTCTGACGACTCTAGCAGTCCCTCCGGTAGCTTGTGTCCGCAAACCTCACCCGTGCGCAGATAATCTTTCCAGCCTGAGCCGGCCAAGAAGCCGCGCACTACGCACTCCACAGGAAAAACCGTTGCTCGCCGCACAAGCATTGAGCGCCCACGTAGATCGCCGGACTGTCGTGTGACGACGTTCGGCATCTGCTCAACGTCTGTGGTGATCAGGTGGTTTGAGATCACATGACCAAGTCTTTGGAACCAGAACTCGGAAAGTGCGACGAGGACTTCCCCCTTGCGTGGAATCGGTGTTGGGAGTACGCAGTCGAACGCGGAGATCCGATCGGTAGCGACAATCAGAAGGGAAGCGTCATCTACCTCGTAGACATCACGTACCTTTCCGCGGCGGAGTAGTTTTAGATCAGAGAGTGAAGTCTGTAAGAGAGTGGCGGCACTCGTCATAGGAATGGCTCGGTTGTCAAAATCCGAAATTGTATTTTGTAGTTAGCGGCGAGCCGGATTTTGCTCGCGCACAAAAACTTTGTCAAGCAAACGAGAGATTTAACTTCCACTACTCAACGCGGAGTGCAGTCGTCTGATTTGATCAGCGTGATTGTGCGCGTGAGCAGCATAAATTTCCAACCACACTTCGGGAGTGTAGCGTCCATTCTCTGTGTGCTCTCCTTCTCGGTTCCAATCGTCATCAGACATTAGTGTGAGCAATTGCATCGTCGTCGTGCGCGCGGCGCGGAAGGCTTCCAGGGAAGGGGCGACGTCACGCTCATTGTATTTCAAGCGAGCAGCGTATCGGTCCTGATCATAACCCTGGATCACGGGATGGTCTTCAGCGAGTAAACGCCGAAGTCTGATTGCGGATGTGCTTTCGCTGTCAGCCAGATGATGAATTATTTCGCGCGCACTCCATTTACCGGGAATCGGGCGCTCAGTCCAGAGTTGAGAAGGGAAGTCGGCCAGCGCATCCATCACATCCTCGTAGCCGGCGGCGTAGCGGACGATCAGTTTATTTCTTTCTTCAGGGGTCATCGATGGTCGTTCCTTTCAGTTGGGGTTTCTTCGTGCAAGAATGACATCACTCAAGGCAAAATTTGAAACAGGCTTAAGCTCTTATTACTCGCGGGAAACCGCGTTCACTGATTTCTACTGGAGACTTCAATGCCATCAGAACGCACTTTCCTTCGATTAAGTTCTGCTCTCATATTTCTGGCACTTTTGCTGATACTTTCGCCGGTGTCATGGGGCCGCAGGCCGAGTGATTTGCACAAGCCGACTCAGCAGCGAGTTTCCAAACCTTTTCCGCCTCCTCAATTCATTCCGGATCACCCATTCGACACCCATCACATCGCCCTAGATCTTCATTTTAATTGGGCACTTGAGCAAGCTATCGGTACTGAAACAATTGCCCTTGCTCCTCTGGTCGCGAACTTGAGTTCGATCGAGCTCGATGCGGCCAACATTACGTTTACGTCAGTAAAGCTCGCGAGCGGGACGTCACTCAAGTACGAAACTGATCCAGCAAACGAGAAGCTGCGAATTACTCTGGACCATCAGTATCAACCGGCTCAGGAGCTGACGCTGGCGATCGAATACCACACAAACGGTCCGCAAAGTAAACGCATACGATTAACTGGTGGCGGATTGCGCTTCATTAAGCCGACCGCCGAAGATCCCGCAAGGCCTAAACAGATCTGGTCGCAAGGAGAGTCCGAATACAACCACTACTGGTTTGCTTGTTATGATCATCCGAATGACTTCTTTACCTCAGAACTAAGGGCAACTGTGGAAAAGCCGCTTACCGTGGTTTCGAACGGTAAGTTGCTTCAGACGAATGAGAATCAGGATGGTACGCGAACTTTTCACTGGAGCATCGAGCAACCACATGCGAGTTATCTAAGTTCGCTCGTCGTGGGCGAGTACACTCCGATTGTGTCGGAGTATGAAGGAGTTCCGGTCATCACGAACGTGTATCCTAACCAACTAGCTGAGGGAAAGATTACCTCCGCACGGTTAAGGGAAATGGTGCAGTTTTTCTCCGAGAAGACCGGGCTGAAATACCCTTATGCAAAATATGCTCAAACGATGGCGCGTGACTTCGGCGGGGGCATGGAGAACATTAGCGCAACTACCCAAACCGACAACATGATCCATGACGCGCGCACGGAGCTGGATCAAACGAGCGATGGCTTGCAGTCACACGAATTGGCGCACCAGTGGTTTGGCGATTATCTGACGAGTCGGAACTGGTCAGACATCTGGCTCAACGAGAGTTTCGCTACTTACTTCCAGGCAATGTGGGACGAACATAAATTGGGGCGGGACGATTTCCTCTACCAGGATGTTCGGGCGAATCAAAGGGAGTACTTCACGGCTTGGAAACAAGGCAATCGACGTCCGATCGTGACGAAGAACTACTCCAATCCTGACGCCGTCTTTGATACCTATGCGTATCCCCGCGGTGGCGCCGTTTTGCACATGTTGCGTCGCAGCCTCGGCGAGGAAAACTGGTGGCGCGCGATAAACTATTACCTCCACAAGTACGCGCACCAGCCGGTTGAAACTGAACAGTTTCGTGTAGCAATCGAGGAATCGACAGGTCAGTCCATGGATTCGTTCTTCGATCAATGGCTGTACAAGATGGGGCACCCGGTATTTCGCGTCACGCAGGACTACGACGCAGCCACGAGGACGCTGAGACTAATCGTGGAGCAGAGGCAACAGCTCGATCCGGAGTCGCAATATCCGCAAGCTCTCTTCTTTCGTATTCCTCTCGACATTGAAATCGGCACGGGCTCCGCGACGCGCATTGAGAATATTCTGATCGAACCTCTCAAGGAGCAGACCTTTACCTTCAAAGTAGACACAAGGCCTTTGCTCGTAAGCTTCGACTATGGCGGCACCACGATTAAGGAGTTGGAGTTCATTAAGACACCCGAAGAGTTGTCTTATCAACTCAACAACGATCCGGACGTTCTAGGACGGATCTGGGCGCTCGGTGAATTCGCGACCAGAATGCAGGGCGAGAAAGCTCCACAGAAGGACAAGGAAGTGTTTGCTTTGGAGATTGCAAGGACTCTCGAACAAGACAAGTACTGGGGAGTCCGCGTGGAAGCCGCAGCGGCTCTTGCAAGCGCTCCCGGCGATGCTGCGAGGAAAGCACTGCTAGGCGCGCTCAAGGACTCCAGGGCAGCCGTAAGGGCGCGTGCCGTCACTTCACTCGCTGCATCCAAAGACGCAACCCTCGCGAGTGTTTACCAGCAAATGCTCACCGATCAAAGTTACGCTGTGATTCGCGCAGCGGCTCTCGCCCTGGGACAAACCCGGAATCCCAGCGGTTTTGATTCCCTCGTAAAGCTGTTGGACGCAACGTCGTGGCGCGATACGATTAGGGCATCCGCACTGATGGGGCTGGCAGCTTTGGAAGATAAGAGGGCAGTTGATCTAGCTTTCCGATACGTTGGTGCTGGCAATCAGCCGCCGGTTCGCGCAGCGGCACTCCGGCTACTGGGTAAGTCTGGTAAAGCTGATCCGAGAGTTTTTCCACTCCTTGCGGAAACGTTTAAGCAAGCTCTCGATCGAATTGACCTTAACCTCGCGATCGCGGCGGCCGAAGCACTGGTTAGTATCAAAGACCGCCGCGGTCTGGTTTTGTTTGAAGAAGCATCCAAGGGCGCAGCAGAGCTTCCTCAGATCCAGGAGTTGATAAACGGGTATCAAAAACAACTGCAGAAGAGTCTTGAGCCCCCCAAGCCAAGCCCAGTTGTTGGTGGTCGCTAATCTTCAGCCAAGTGCCTCTTAACGGTCATTGTCGGTAAGAACGAGCTGAAATGTTTGTCGAGGGAGGAGAGGCTTGGCGCGCTCAGAAATCCCGTCGTTTGGCTCGTGTTTTCCCCTCCTTTCTCAAAGCCTTGCCAAACTTAGGACTTGAGTTTAGCAGCATTGTCTTGTACTATTCTCTCGTCCGAATGGCTCCATTCCCTGTGGTGCCAACAATCTAAACCTCCTGCTTGTCAGTTTCAGACGAAACACTCCGATGGGAACAGCTACTGACAGACAGAAATCAGCCAAAGACAACCACTCAGTCGATCCCAGCGAGCGAAAAATCTCTTTACTCGTTGTTGAGGATGACGAAAACATTTCCACTGCAATCAGTGAATATTTCTCTCGTGCGGGCTACGACGTGAGAACGGTGGAAGATGGTTTGGCAGGCGTGAAAGCGGCGCTTGAAGAACCGCCTGATGCCGTTGTCCTTGACCTGATGTTGCCGAAAATGGACGGTTTGGCTGTTTGCAAAGAGCTACGTGAAAAGGCAAACCATTTGCCCATTCTGATGCTCACCGCAAAGGACGACATCGTCGACAAGGTCCTCGGCCTCGAAATGGGTGCGGATGATTACATTACAAAGCCCTTTAGCCTGCGGGAACTCGAGGCCCGGATAAAGTCCGTTCTGCGACGCACCAGAAGTACACCGCGTCCGGCTGGTGCCACGGATGAGTCGCCGATCATTCGTGGTCGCTTACGAATCGATCCCGCCAGACGGGAAGTGACCATTGGGGATCGGCAGATGGAACTAACTCCCAAGGAGTTCGACTTGCTCCGCCTCTTCGCTTCGAACCCGGGAAGAGTTTTTCCAAGGAAGTACTTGCTTGAAAAGATCTGGGATTATTCTTACGAAGGGTATGACCGCACAATTGATTCTCATATCAATCGGTTGCGGGCCAAGATCGAAGATAATCCGGAAAATCCGCAAATGGTGCTCACCGTTTGGGGAATTGGCTACAAGTTCACGGACGAACAATAACGCCGGTCGTCTCCCTCCTCACCCGCCTGGGTCGTAACTCGGTTGACCCGTCTCAGTCCCCTTGTGCAACCGCAAATACGCGGCTATCGCCTAGCACGGCTTATCAGTACCATGAATAATTTTTTGAGAAAACTCGTCCAGCTTGTTTGTATGCAGGAGCTTGAACGGCGGGCGGCACGATTCAAACTGATGATCGTAGTCGGACTGTTTGCCACTACGGCAGGGCTTTCCCCAGTGCTCGCCTTACCAAAGCCCCACCAAGCATCATCCAGTCTTTCGAATCTCCTCGTGCAGAACTCAAGCTCCTCGAACGCTAGCCCACGCCCAAATCAAGAAGGTAGAACCGCAGCAAATGGGGCCTCGCCTAGTGGCAGAGATGAGCAAGTCTTGGAGCCCGACCAAGACGAATCTTCAGCGGCTCTTCTTTCCGGGACTGGCGTTCTTGTCGTCATCGCGCTGGGAATAGCAGGCCTATTGGTTTCCCGGACACTTCGCTCCCGACCTGCCACTGCGGGAGAAGGGACCGGGCGAGTCATGTTTGTCGACAAGGAATGGACGGAAAATGCGGAAGACTCTAACGGCCCTTCCCCCACCGACAGTCGACAGTCGCCCAGGTCTTCATCCTCACCTGGCCCTTCAAAAACAGGCAGGACAGGAAATCGCACAGCAGCCACCACGCCCGACTCATTCTTTGGAGCCGTTCGGATCGAACTGGAGGTTCGCAATCTCGTTCTTGGTCGGCACTACAGAAAGGAAGTCGTCTCGTCGAGGGCGCCGGAAGATAGGGGCGCGGTAGAAGCTTCATTGATCAAATTATTGTTGGCGACCCGGCGTGAAGACGAACGATGGCGAGCTCGCGCCGCCCTTGAAGATTGCGGTTTTGTCGCCCAGGAGTGTGCGACGCTGTTAATTGCGTCTGACGCGTTCGACAGGATAACGGCCGCCCGTTCACTGGGAGAGATCAAGTCAGACGCTGCCGTTCCGTTTCTGCTCGAGGCGCTTTATGACAACGACCCGATTGTTCGTAATCAGGCGGTCTTGAGCATCGGCGAGCTGAAATCTGCTCGAGCCGTCGGACCGCTTTTGGAACTGGCTCGGCGACATCCGGATATTCCCGACAGCCTTGTCAACGAGGCTTTGAGGGCTTGTTCAGAAGAGGGTCGAGATCTCAACGAAGCCACCAACGAAAGTGCCCTGGATGGTTATGACATTACGAAGCTGCACCCCGCTTCTTTCGTCGAGAATCTGTCAGATGATGAGGACGAGGAAGGACTTCTCGAGGCGCTCGTAAGCGGAGAGTGCTGACATAGGGGAACGTCTGGCCGCGGCTAAAGAGCTGGCACGGTTCCACGTACGAAGTGCCGTCGCCGCGCTGACTGCTGTGGCCCGTTACGACGCGGAACCAAACCTTCGCGCCCAAGCGATCTCGAGCCTCGCTGCAATTAATCATGAGTCGGTCTTCCCCGCAGTTCTCATCGGCATGGCCGACAAATCGCGCGAAGTCCGAGCATCAGCAGCTCGCTCGCTAAGTCACCTAAGCTTTGATCGAGCGGATGCTTATATGCGCGTCATGGAAACAACTGATGCGGAGACATTGCCGGACGTGGCACGCGCTTGTATCAAGGCCGGAATCGTGGCGCAGGGAATCGAGCGCCTCGCCAGTAGCGACCGACGTCAGGCGTACGAGGCCTTCTCTCTTCTTTCTCTACTGGCTAAGGCCAAAATGACAGCACCTATCGTTGAGGCGATTGCGAATGACCTGACTCTTGACATTCGCCTCACAGCAGTGCGCGTGCTCGCCAACACCGGTTCTGCAGAAGTTCTTGAACAGCTCCAGAATCTGGCTAGCAAACCTGGTCTGTGCGAGGAATTGAGAACCGCGCTCTTGGAGGCGTTGTTTAAGCTCGAACCGACAAGCGCCGGGAATGAGGTGGCGGCGACCGCGTCAATGCCGACCGAGGAGTTTTCCGAAGAGCCTTCCGGTGAACCAAACGCCATGACGGCTGAATCATCCTCAGAGGTTGCTGGCCAAACTCACAAAGAATGAGCTTCCGCCCACGACACTCAGCGCTTCTTGCTCTCAGGCTATCTGTACTTCACTCCACGAACGAATCGATAATTCCTTCCACTAGGTAAGCTCTTCAGTCGAGATCGGGTGCGCCTTTGGTTAGCATCGGTCTGCTCGTGCCGCTTTAACGCCGCTGATTCCGTCAGTGCTGCGTTCCCATTTACTGTCTACAACTCCGCCCACCTCTGCGTCTTCCGCTCGACTCTTGAGTACTCAATCCTACGACTGCGAATAGAAACTGTAGTTATCTAACAGGACCGCTTGTCGAACGCTGCTCCTCTCTTCGATTTCCTCCAGCAGATGCCGGAACTGAGCGCTGTTGTCCTTTCTTGTCGCAGTCAGATCCCAGCGGAGGGTATCGTACTGCCTAAACACTCTGTAGCAATTTGTCACCACTTATTGTATTCTTCGTGCCGGTCTGCACAACATATGGGCTCGGCCAGGCCGAATTGTTCGATAAGCCCGCTCTTCTTGAGTCCACCTCCGGAACTAACCGCCGGCTTTTTCTGCAGACCAACCAACGCGACTTAGGTTTTCTAACGCGTCCGTTGTAATTCCTGTAGTGAAACTGGAGAGACCCCCAATGCATTTCAATGCGAAAAAGAGCACGGCGACGATCCTGGTCCTGGGTTTCGTTTTGACACTCGCGCTACCCGCTCGCCCCCAGAACAGCGCTGGAAATTCGCGGAGAGTTGCCCCAGTCGTATTTTTGGAAAGTACAAAAGAGCAGGACGGATTGGTTGGCCCGGTGCGTCGAGTTCAGACCGAAACTGCGAAGCTTGAAAGCAGTGCGAGCAATGTAACTGAGGCAAAGCGGCAGCTGCTCGAGATAACCACCTACGACCTCAAAGGACAACGGACTGACAACGCGTCTTATCCGGTCGGTGGTTCGTCAGGTAAGGAACAGTACAAGTATGACGAAAACGGAAACGTCGGTGAGATGACACTGCGCGGCGATGATGGTTCCATCCTGAGCAGGGAAACCTACCAGTATCAAATCGATAGTGTAGGTAACTGGACAAAGATGATCACAAATTTGGTCGTCTTTGAGGATGGCAAACTGAAATACGAACCGATTGAGGTTACCTATCGCACGATAACCTATTATTACGATCAAAAAATCGCCAAGCTGATCGACGCGCACTCTTCCATCAAAGACTCAACGGCAGCGGCAGACGGGGATTTAACGGTGCCCGCGGCCCTAGAAGCAGCGGCCCCTGCGGCGACGGAGTCGACGGTACCTGCGAAGAGTGACTCAGCTACTGCGACCGCGAACAATTCAACTACCGCGCCACCGAAAGAATCGACAATAGCGTCCACGAAAGATATACCTGCGACGCGTGGCAGGGACACTGCTACAACGCTGCTGAAAGAGCCCGCAACAGAACTCTCGAAAGACGCGACTACAGCGATCCCGAAGGAACCATCTAAAGCGACCAACGATTCAAAAGAATCAACTACCGCGAACAGAGGCGCCGGTACCACAGCCAAAGATGCATCTACGATTGCAGCGAAGGATCCAAACATCACGGCCATTAGAGACTCATCAGTGGCTGCCACATCCGGCTCAGTGGTGCCAGATTCGACTCCAAAGCTAAAGAGACTCGTGGCAAGTCCAACGCCTTTAAACTCCCCGGCGGCAGTCAGTGAGTTGGCTCAATCAGTCCCCAGCCACTCTCAGGAAGAAAGAACTTCTGATGTGCCCGAGGGCAGTCGACCGAATGCTCCTGCGAACTCTGCCGAGGGACAGCCCAACCGTGTGGAGGTTGCACTTAATGCGCATGACACGGCCAAAAGTACACAACCGACCCCCGAGACATCAATGCCGACAACTGGTGCGGCCGCGACTGCTCACAAAGCTGCGTTGGAGTTATACAAAAATGGGCGTCAGCGATTTGACGATGGGGATGCCGCGGCAGCGGTTGACGCATACCACCAATCACTGCAATTTGAACCTGGTTCCGCGGACGTTTATCTCAGTCTGGGTCACGCTTATCTTCGTTTGAACAAGGGCAAGGAGGCTGTCAATGCTTTCAAGGACGCAGCCCGTATCAACCCCAATATGGAAGAGGCGCATTATGGATTGGGTCTGCAATATTTCCGCATGGAGAACATGAAAGAGGCTGCCCAGGCTTTCAAGAAAGCGATAACCATTCGGCCGGACATGGCGAAAGCGCATTACGGACTCGCTCTGGCTTATCAGGAAATGGAGAAGCCTGATCTGTTGCTCGAAGAGTACCGGATTCTCCAGACACTAAATCCAACGCTTGCCAAAAAGCTAGCCGATTCATTTCCAGCTTTTAACTTACCTTGCGCTGGACGCCGTTGTCGCTGAGTTGTGCTCCACACACCTCGCGGGTTGTAGTGACGATTTAAGGAGACGAGATGCAGCCAAGTCGTTTTGTAGTACTGACAGGGCATTTGAAGGATTACCCTCTGGGTGATCTTGTCGGCATCCTGCGCCATCAGCAGAAGACCGGCAGATTATTAATCGAGTATCCAAAGGGTCCCGCCAGTTTGTACTTCAAGGACGGAGAGCTAGTCGATGCGCAACTTGATAATCTAAGCGGGCTGCAGGCCATTTGCGTTGCGGTCGCACAACCAGCCTCCGCCTTCAACTTCAATCCGCTGATTCAGCCGCCGCGACGTTCAATTGAAAACTCCTTACAGCGGGTCGTCTCGGAGTTACTAGGGAGTTGGGACGAGAATGGACTGGAGATCGAGGCGTCTGCGTCGCGGAGAAGTGCCGCGCGGCCGGCATTCGCGTCACCGAGCACACCACCGCCAGCGCTTCTGGCTGCATCTACCTCCACCATAAACGAATCGCCCATCACCACGACTGAGCAGGCCTTAGTATTTTCCTCTGTGGCTCTGGAAGTGCCGAAGACCAAATATAGCCGACCTGTATTAGCGATGGCCGCGGCAGGCCTCATGATGCTGGGTCTCTCAACTGTGATTGCAGTCTCGGGTGGATTTAGTAGGAAAGCTGCCCCGGTCGCTGCGGCTCCGGCCGTTCCTGTGAACGAGGTGGGCTCGGGAGGACAAAATGCAGCAACCCGATCAGTGCTGCCTACGACCGAAACTCGTTCAGACCTAAGGTCCCAGCACAATGGCAGTAGAGGCAGCGATAACGCAAATCTTTCAGAGCAATCTAGTCATCCGGTCGCACGCTCATCGACGAAACAGACTGAGACGGAAAGCGCCGCTCGGTCGGTCAAGGACACTACCGCTGCGAAACCGCAGACGGAAACTGAAAAGACTCGTGATGTGTCTGCAAAGATTCAATCTGTCAAAGTCAATTTGCAGATCGAAAATGGACGTGTCGCACAAGCGTCCGTTGCTAATCACAAGCCTGGAATGGAGGCTTATGAAGCACTTGCGTTGCGCATCGCGCGGCAGCGACGTTACCCGACTAAAGCCGCAGGTCCGGAAGCGGTCATGATCAAAGTTACACAGCCAAATTAGGCGTTCTCGCGAAGCATTTAAGAAACCAGAAGGTGAGGGGCAGCAAATGTTACTTGTCGCCAGCCAGACTCTTAATTACACGGCAGACACAGAAAGACGCATTCATCTCTTAGAGCAACTTCAGGAAAAGAATCTCACGCCTCTGATTCGATCCGCCAGACTAAACTGCTTTGGACATGCTTTGTTGGGACCCGACCGCATCGCAGAGATGGAGTCGGCCATTGCCGCATCACTTGAGACAGACCAAGGTGAACCGTATGTTCGCGGCGATGTGTTCTGTCTTGAAGACCACGTGTTCTTTCTCGTGTTCGGTAGCGACAAGAAAGACGCCGGCTTGATCCGGTCGGGTATCGTCTACTCGGCGAACACTACAGAACCTTTCAGAAAACTGGACTTCTTTTGCCGAGAGGTTAGAGACCTGGTACTGCCCCCGGATGACTCAGTTCCAGCAGGAACCGCAGGAGTACGTCAGCAGTGGCAACAGGGAAAACCAGCCATGCCTGAAGGCTTCAAACGATTTGTAGGAAGGCAGGACACCGATTCCTTGTTTACAAGTTTGCGCAAAGAGACGATGTCACAGCGCGTCAGGGCGACCTCGATACTCGAAGATCCCACTGCGCGGATCTTCTTGCGTCGCGCCAAAGATGCTCATGTCGAAGGTTACGCCTCAAAGCTCTTAACGGGAGATACCTTGGGATCTCATGAGTCTTCCATAGGGAGACTCGAGGATGCCGGGTTGGTCGAACGCGAGGTCCAAGTGAGTTGCCGCAAGACCGGGCACGCTCTATTTCGTCTTCCCACAGCGCACGCTTTGGCAGTAGTTACCGTGAGCGATGCCACGTGCAGTGAGTGCGGTGCGCCGGTCGCGGATGAGAAAGTGGAAGAGGTTATCGCTCCGACTCGACTGGCCGCCTCGCTCCTGGAAGATGGTTCGTGGCTAATCAGCCGCCTACACTACATACTCCGTGAGATGGGTATCTCTGAAAGCGAGATTGCTTTAGGACCTTCGGAAGGTGAGGGCTACGGTCAGATGATGGCCAATATCTGTGGCGAATCGTTTCTGCTGGTGGCGCGAGATGGTGAACTCACTCCAGCTTTCGCTCGTTGGGCCATCGATCTTGAGGTCGAGACGGAAGCATCCCACCTGGTTGTTGTCGCTACCGGCCGAATTCACAATCAAGCAGGCGTTTTGTTGCACAATCACGCCCGACATCGAGTTCGCTCCGGTCAGAATTTCGAATTGATCCTGGCCGATGAAGCCGCTGTAGCCGGCGCGGAACTTCGCCACGCGTTTGATAGAGTTTCGCAGCGCGTTGTGGCTGAACACCTCTGTGAACTCGACAGCGAGTTTGGCCTGAGCATCGGCCAACTAGTAATTACGAAGTTCAAAATGCTTCCCGAGGCTGAGAAAGTGGCAGACGTCTCCGATCTGTCCGAGCCGAGTGTGCCGGACTATTCATACGCCAGGCGCCCATTGACTTTGGCGGCGCACGCGTCCGCAGCACATGTAGAAGTGCTGGACGTTGAGGAATTCATATCTACGGAACCGAACGATTCACTGGACCTGGATAATGATGAAAACTTCCAGAGCGTCATCTCCGGCAATCAGCCCAGTGAAACCGCAATCTAGAATTACATCCGGGCCAACAGTTCTGCAGTCACGCGTAAGGTACCAGTCTCTTGCGAAGACCCCCCTGGAATTAGTTGAATTCAGCCTGCGCCGAAACAAGGTCAACTTTCTGGAAAAACCCGAATGGCGAAAAAGACGGCTGCCAAGCGAGGGGATGAGAGCGCCGTCAGCGCTGCTGGGGCCTCGGCTCGCCCGGTAAGCGAAGCGGAGTCAAGCGGCAGCATCGAAGATGAGCGCTGGCGGAGAGGGAAAGAGATACTCCGGCGTGCAGCCACCGAGTTGGCTCAGCAACGGGCCCAGAGCGGAACAGCCGCTTTGCCTGATTTGACACTCGCCGAAGGCGATCCCTTTGAGGTAATAACCAGATCGCTGGACGACCCTTCCGCCCAGGTTCCTGGGCCAGCTGTTCGCGCCTTTTACCTTCTCAACCCCGAACTGGCCGCTTCATTCTTCAATCGCGCATTGCGCGACGGATCACCCGAGCAACGCCGAAAGATCGGAGCTGCCCTTGCCGCCTCGGGCCTCGTCAGCGATGCCATCGAGACATTCAAAGGCGCAGGCCGGCAAAATCGGTACCGGGTATTCTCGCTCCTTTTTCTGGTAGCCAAATCCGGAGCTGTGGGTTCGCTGATCAGCGTGATTGAGAAGCATCCGAGCATGGAGCTAAGGCTGGCACTCATCGAGCTGCTTGCCCTCAGTAGGGAAGTCGGCATCATCCCCGTGTTTCGCAGGTTGGCCCGCTCAGATGAATTACCCTCCGAAGTGCGCTCCGCTGTCACGGACGCGATCTATCAATTGAGTATCGAGGCGCCGGAGGGCGCTTCATCGCCGGCCCGAATCGCAAATGGGAAGTCCTAGTTCGTGAATAGTAAATCGTAAATCGTGAACAGGAGGAAACAACTCGGACGACGACGCAACTGAATCGTGTGTGGACGCGCTTCCATTCCCGATTTTTTCGTGCGCCGTCACGCCAACGGATCACCCGCAATCCTTGCAGACACTCGCTAATCCCTTCCGCACAAGCCCCCTTTTGTCTATTCGCGGTTTACCATTTACTATTTACTACTCCATGCCTTTTAAGCTTCAGTCCGAATACGAACCCAAGGGTGATCAGCCGCAAGCTATCGACGCTCTTTTGCGCGGTCTCGATGACGGCGCAAAAGACCAGGTCCTGCTGGGCATCACCGGCAGCGGAAAGACATTCACAATCGCGAGCGTGATTCAACGTACGCAGCGGCCCACTCTTGTCCTTGCCCATAACAAAACACTGGCAGCGCAGTTGTATCAGGAGTTCAAGTCCCTCTTCCCGGAGAACTCGGTCGAGTATTTTGTTTCCTACTACGACTACTACCAGCCCGAAGCGTACGTTCCTGCCTCCGATGTCTACATTGAGAAGGAAGCCACGATCAATGAAGAGATCGATCGTCTGCGCATGTCGGCAACCCGCGCACTCTTTGAACGTCGTGACGTGATCGTGGTCGCCAGTGTCTCCTGTATCTATGGCCTGGGCGATCCTGACGCTTACTACGGCATGCTGCTTTTCCTTGAACCGGGCGCGCGGATGAGTCGCGAGTCGCTGCTGCAACGCCTTGTCGAGTTGCAGTACGAGCGTTCAGACGTGAACTTCCAGCGCGGCACCTTCCGTGTGCGCGGTGATGTAGTAGAGATTTTCCCGAGTTACCAGGACCAGGCGTATCGCATTGAGCTCTGGGGCGATGAGGTCGATTCGATTTCCACGATCGATCCGCTGCTGGGCGAGGTGCTGCATAAGCACAATTCGCGAATGACGATCTATCCAAAGAGTCATTACGTGATGCCGAAGAGCACACTGAAGCGCGCGCTAAAATCGATTAAGGAAGAACTGGACTGGTGGGAGCCGAAGCTGATCGGCGAAGGAAAACTGCTCGAAGCCCAAAGGCTCCACCAGCGCACAATGTTCGATCTCGAACTAATCAAGGAGATGGGATTCTGCCGCGGCATTGAAAACTACTCGCGACACTTGACGGGCAAACAACCCGGCGAGCCACCCCCGACGCTGCTCGATTATCTTCCTCGCGACACGCTGATGGTCATCGACGAATCGCACCAATCCATTCCGCAAGTCCGCGGAATGTTTGAGGGTGACCAGTCGCGCAAGCGAACGCTCGTTGAGTATGGTTTTCGTTTGCCTTCGGCAATGGATAACCGGCCGCTCAACTTCGCTGAGTTCCAGGCGAGAATCGGTCAGACGATCTACGTCTCCGCCACACCCGGTCCTTATGAGCTGACCAAGTCAGGCGGTGAAGTGGTCGAACAGATCATTCGGCCTACTGGTCTATTGGATCCTGAGGTTGAGATTCATCCTGTGAAAGGTCAGATCGACCACTTGCTTGAAGAGTGTCGGCAACGCGCGGAAAGAAACGAACGCGTCCTGGTGACGACGCTGACGAAACGGATGGCTGAGGATCTCACCGAGTACTTTACGGAAGTTGATGTCCGTGTTCGTTACCTGCACTCGGATATCGAGACGCTCGAACGCATCAAGATCCTGCGTGACTTGCGGCGTGGCGAGTTTGACGTGCTCGTCGG
Organism: bacterium; assembly: GCA_040005515.1. GTDB lineage: Bacteria > Acidobacteriota > Blastocatellia > Pyrinomonadales > Pyrinomonadaceae > PSRF01. Next base: position 2,232 of record JBDTYQ010000032.1, on the reverse strand, counting down.
AATCAACCTGCTTCGTGAGGGACTCGATCTGCCGGAAGTTTCCCTGGTTGCGATTCTCGACGCTGACAAAGAAGGGTTCCTGCGGTCCGAGCAGTCGCTAATTCAGACGATGGGCCGCGCCGCTCGTCATGCATCAGGTAAGGCGATCCTTTACGCCGATCGCGTGACGGATTCGATGAAGCGCGCTTTGGACGAAACCCGGCGTCGGCGTGCGATTCAGGAAGGTTACAACCTGGAGCATGGGATCACTCCGATGACGATTGTGAAGTCTATTGAGTCCACGCTGATCACAGCGTCTGAAGCAGACTATTTCAAAGTGCCTTTGGAACTCGATGAGATGGAGGAATACACCGCAGCAAATATTGACGCAACGATTGCGCGGCTTGAGGCGGAAATGCGGGGTGCGGCGAAACGTTTTGAGTTTGAGAAGGCGGCTGAGCTGCGCGATCGAATCAAGTATCTACGCGAGCGTGAGCTGCAGCTGAGCTAAGGAACGGAGAAAAAGGAAAACGGGGGAAAAGTGACAGGCGAGCAGGTATTTGAGGATAGCTCGCTACAATTCTCCTGGCCCTGACGTTTCCCCCCTCTCCCCTTTTTCCCTTTTGATTTTTTGATGCAAACAAAATCGCAACCTGACGAGATCCAGTCGTATCTTTCCGACGCGAGCTATCTTAAGGACGGCCACGCCGATCAGGTCGTCTTTCCTGAAAGTGCCTCCGAAGTCTCCGCGATCCTGACTCAGGCAACACGCAATAAGACGCCGGTCACAGTCTCGGGTGCAGGCACGGGGACCGTCGCCGGTCGCGTTCCCTTTGGCGGCATCGTTCTCGCGACCGACAAGCTGAATCAGTTAAAGAGTCTCGTCAAGATTGAAGGAGGCGGCAGCGTAGTTGCTGAAGCGGGTGTTGTCCTGGCGGACCTGCAGCGGTTTGTCGAATCACAAGGGCTGTTCTATCCACCCGATCCGACGGAGCGCGGTTGCTTCATCGGGGGCAATGTGGCTACTAATGCCTCTGGCGCGCGCACGTTCAAGTACGGGCCGACGCGAAACTATGTCGCACGAATCCGGATAGTCCTTGCCGGTGGCGAAGCGCTCGATCTCAAGCGGAACGCGCTCCACGCTGACTCATCAGGACGAATTCGACTCGACCTTCCGTCCGGGGCTGCGATCGACGCCCAGTTGCCTTCGTATCGGATGCCTCAAGTTCGCAAATACGCTTCCGGTTACTTTGTCGCGCCGGGAATGGATGTCGTCGATTTATTCATCGGTAGCGAGGGCACTCTGGCCGTGATCACCGAAGTCGAATTGAAGTTGTTGCCGAAACCCGAAGCGATCATGAGCGGCGTTGTTTTCTTTCGCACCTCGGATGATGTTTTGAGCTTTGTGCGAACCGCGCGGGAACTTTCGCTCGAGAGCAGGCAATCAGATCCTGGGAGGCCCGGACGGCTGTCGCCTTTGATAGAAAAAGCGCTTCAGGTAACGGTTCGAGGCGGACCGTTAAAAGCTCCGGAGTGCGATCCAGTTTTAAGTGGGATTGACGCGCGAGCCTTAGAGTATTTCGACAAGGAATCACTTAACTTCCTGAGGCAGAAATACGAAACGATTCCGCCTGCAGCAGTCGCCGCGATCTTCTTCGAACAGGAGATTAAAGCTGCAACGGAAGACGCGACCATGAATGCCTGGCTTTCCTTGCTGGAAACGCATAACGCGCTCGTAGACGAATCCTGGTTTGCTACTAACGAACAGGACCAGGCGAAGCTGCGTGAATTTCGCCACGCTTTGCCGGTGTTAATGAACGAGTGGTTCGCGCGATATGACCAGCGCAAGGTTTCCACCGACATGTCCGTACCCGATGGAGAGTTTCCGGCCTTGCTGAGTTTTTATGAAGGCACGCTCGGACCGAGTGGACTGAAATACACGATTTTCGGTCATATCGGAGATAATCACCTTCATGTGAACATTCTGCCGCGCGATGATGCGGAGGCGACGCGAGCGCGCGAGATCTATCTTCAGTTTGTGAAGCGGGCTGTTAAATTGGGTGGGACGATCTCCGCGGAGCACGGAATCGGAAAGCTCAAGCGCGACTACTTGCGTGAACTTTACGGCGAGACACATCTGCGCGAGATGGCCGCGCTCAAGCGGGCTTTTGATCCCGCCGGGATCCTCGGTAGAGGTAACATCTTTTCGGAAAAGTTGTTGCTACCAATTAACAACTAAGCTGACTACTGACT
>JBDTYQ010000031.1:0-36363 GCA_040005515.1 bacterium | reverse complement strand
TTACGCCCGCTTGGCTCAGTGGTAGAGCACTCGCTTCACACGCGAGGGGTCACAAGTTCGAATCTTGTAGCGGGCACCATATCTTTCATCCAGTGCTCCTGTTTTTGTCCTGTCTCATCGTTTTAGCTTTTTCCTTCGGCTGATCCCTTCCAGCAGAGTCCATGATTCCTGAAGCCATAGCGCACTACCGGATCATCAAGAAGTTAGGCGCAGGCGGAATGGGTGAAGTCTACCTGGCGCTTGATACCAAGCTCGATCGCAAGGTCGCAATCAAAGTCCTGCGCCCGGACTCACTTGCTGAAGAACATCTCAAGAAGCGACTCGTCCGAGAAGCTCAAGCCGCCGCCAAGCTGGACCATCCCAACATCTGTGCCATCTACGACGTCAACGAGGCAGACTCGTTCACTTTCATCGTGATGCAATACATCGAAGGTGAATCGCTTGCTGAGAAGATGGAGCGCAAACCACTAGAGCTCAGCACTGCGTTGGCTATCGCCGAGCAAGCGGCGGCAGGCCTCGCGGAAGCTCACGCGCACGGCATTGTTCACCGCGACATCAAACCGCAAAACATCATGATGACTCCGCGTGGGCAGCTGAAGATTCTAGATTTCGGCTTGGCCAAGCAAATGCAGTCCAGCGAGGCCGTGGACAATGAGGCGCCGACGGCGACGCTTTTGAGCAAGCCCGGCCTGGTCATCGGGACAATGCCTTACATGTCGCCGGAGCAGATGCAGGGCGAACCACTCGATGCGTCCAGCGATATCTTCAGTCTTGGCGTGACCCTGTATGAAATGCTTGCCGGAAAGCATCCCTTCAGGGACAAGAGCGCTGCCGTGACAATGTCGCGGATACTGCGGGACGATCCAATACCGACCGAGCTATTTCAGACTCAGGTTTCGCCAGCATTGCAGACTCTCCTCGGCAAGATGCTCTCCAAAGAGAAAGCGGGTCGGTACCAAAGCGCAGAGGCACTGCTTACGGACTTAAGGCAACTGCCGGCTCAGCGCGCGGCTGATGCCATTCAGGACGCAACACCGACCAAGGCATTTGAAGGGAGCACGAAGGGAAACGCGGCCGAGCGCATTCTTCGCACCTCCCGGGTTAACAAATGGGTCCTGGTCGCGTCAGCACTTGTAATCATTCTGTTGGCGGTTGCAATCGGTCGCTGGTTAACGGGAGAGCATTCCGACTCGTTAGCGATCTTGCCGTTCACCTATACTTCCAGCGACCCTCAGCTCATGGCTAATCCCGACCGCGAGTATCTCAGCGACGGCATGACGGAGAGCATCATCAACAACCTTTCACAGTTAACGAGCCTGAAAGTGATCGCGCGTAGTTCTGTCTTTCGCTACAAAGGCAAGGACGTCGACGTTCAGTCGATCGGGCGCGACTTAAATGTGCGTAGTGTGCTCGAGGGTGAGATCAAGCAAGAGGGCGATGAGTTGAGGATCGCAGTCAACCTCATGGACGTGCAAGGGAACAGACAAATCTGGGGCGACACCTATAACCGAAAAACCGCAGACATCCAGTCTGTGCAAAGGGAAATAGCGAAAACCGTTTCCGAAAAATTGCGCGTCAAATTGACGGGAGCGGATCAAACTCAACTCTCCAAAACCTACACCGACAGTGGCGAGGCGTACGAAGCGTATCTAAAGGGACGCTATCACTGGAACAAGCGCAGCGACGAAGGCTTCAAACAGGCAGTCTCGTTTTTTCAGGAAGCGATCGCTAAAGATCCAAGCTACGCCTTGGCCTATACCGGCCTGGCGGATTGCTACACTCTTCGAAGTGATTACGGCTACCTTGCGCCGCAAGAGGGCTACGCTCTGGCGAAAGGCGCCGTTACCCTGGCCCTCAAATACGACGACACGCTCGCAGAGGCCCACACTTCGTTGGCATCCATCAAGGCTGTTGCGGATTGGGATTGGCAGGGCGCGGAGAATGAATATCGCAGAGCAATCGAGTTGAACCCAAACTATCCCACTGCGCACCATTGGTACGGAGCGCAGTTGCTTATCCTTGGCAGGTTGGGTCAGGCTCTCCAGGAAATCAAAAAAGCGCAACAGCTCGATCCCCTTTCGCTCGCCATCAATAAAGATTTGGCAGTCACATATCTTTATGCGCGCGATTACGACAAAGCGCTGGAACAATGCCGGAAGACCCAGGAAATAGAGCCAACCTTCCGGGTGATGTCCACCTATATTGCGCAGATCTATGAATTACAACAGAAGTATCCTGAGGCGACAGCGGAACTCGAAAAGGCACACGCTGCGGCTCCCGATGACGGTGAGATCAGCTACGGACTCGGCCAGGCGTACGCGCTGATTGGAAAGAAAGATGAAGCGCTGAAGATTGCAACCGCGTTGAGTCAACCGGGGAAAGACAATGTGTACCTGCCAAAAGAAGCGGCGTACCTGTACACGCTCCTTGGCGATAAGGAGCAGGCGGTAAAGATCTTACAAGAGGCTGCTGAGAACCACTATATTTCGGTCGCGGAACTTAAGACGGACCCGCGCCTCGATGAACTGCGCAAAGACCCACGCATCAGTGAACTCATGCGGAAAATTGGACTATCGCAGTGAGCATCAACCGGACTCGCAACAACTCTTGACATGTCACCGTTTTGGCCCGAGCAAGGCTACGAAGTTTTCTCACAGTAGGTGCGCTCAACTCACAAAATTGAAGACCGCGAAGAATGAACAATGGCTGTTCATCTTTCGCGGTCTTGAATAGGGGAATTACCTGAATTGGGCCCGGCTATTTCTTCTTCGCAGCCTTCTTCGTAGCGGCCTTCTTTGTACCGGCCTTTGCGGCAGCTTTCTTTTTCGGTTTCTTCGTAGGCTCACCGCCTTTGATTGTCATTTTAGTTTTCTCTCCTATGGCGAAGTAGTTGGTCAAGATCTGGGGCACTGGTGGCGGACCAGTCTTGTGAGGGCTGGTATAAAGCTTTACGCCTAACGTGTCAATTACTTTCAATGTTTTGTTTTCATCATTGCCCTCGGCGAAATGTTTATAGATGAAGCCCCCGAACAAATCGGCTCGCTCCAGAGGACGCAATCTGCTTCTTCCTGTTCCGATGCTTTGCTCTTACGGAGCGTGGGATCCTTTTTGGACGTGGCTTTATAAGCATCGCGTCCCTCTGGGACCCCGCAGCTAAGAATTAGACTGGATCTTCGACTCAAGTCAGCTTGCAAAATGCCTTTTTGCTGAACCAATGATCAAAGCAGCCGCACCGCGCGCAAGCAGAAAGACAGCGATCACCCGCGGGTTGAATTTCATCTATCGTGTCGCTAACACGCCAGAAGGCTTTGATAGTTATGGCAGCCTGTTGATCTGCTGCTTCGCTCTCGTGGGCGCAACTTCGCGCGATCCGGTGCTACGGCAACTGGGAAGGTCACGGGCGCAAGAACTCGCCGCACGCTGGACCCATTTATATCCAGTCGTTCGAAACGACGTCTCGACAGATCTGATCCTTGATTTTGTGATGATGCGCTATGCGCTCAGCCGTCTCGGCTTGCGCGACGCAGTACTTAACTCGCAAATACGCACTGCCCTCGAACGGTTTTCAGTTCAGGCCCTGCTGGGTTTCGATCCTGTTACCGAGCCGCCGCCGAACGATCTGCCTTACCCGTGCGACTGTGGATTGAAGAATCGGCGTGGCCGGACGTTCTGTCGACAATGTCGCAGGCGTTTGCACATTCAGAGCCGGTATAGAGTTTTCATGGCGGCACTGGCCAACACCTACGTTGGCGGTCGATGCGGCCTTCGCTTTGGAGCGCCATATCCGGATGTCCTTAAGTGGCTACCAACGATGCGACCCTATCCTCTCAGCACCGACGATGACGCTGAATCCTTGCGCGACGCTATTTACGCAGTTACACACGTCGTTTACGCCTTGAACGACTACGGCACTTATCGGCTAGCGAAGCGTTGGCTGCCGCAGGAGTTCGCGTTTCTAAAAGCAAATGTTGACAGTGCTTGTGAGCGAAAGGATCCTGAGATCCTCGGCGAGTTGCTTGACTCACTAAGAGCCCTCGGTTTAAGCACGGGTCATCCGTTGATCAGGCGTGGCACTGAATACTTACTAGCGGCGCAAAATCGAGATGGAAGTTGGGGTGATCCCGGCGAGGAAAATATTCGGACGAGGTGCCACACGACCTGGACAGCAATCGATGGGTTACGCACTTACGCGTGGCGTGGTGAGCGCTCGGGCTGGCCGGCAATCAGTGGGCAGATGGCAGCGGGCCGTGGGCAGAAAGCAGAAGGAACGCGTAAAAAAATTTCCGCGGAGGAACACTAATTCAACGGGCCAAAATCGAACCTTCTGATCCGTATCATCTGGGATCTGAGGCCAGTTGCTTGTACGAGCTCTTTACTGCCCACCTATCACAACTCACAATTGAATCTATTCATGATGTTGTCCTTTTTCCATTTGCCCAAATAGAGCTTGGAGATCTCCTGGGCGATGCGGCAGGGAGTGAACTGCTTGTCACCGAAGTCCGCATTGCTTAGCACAATTACTCCCAGGCTCTCCGCCCTCTTTGCGTCGACACTCTTGCTGCCGTCCGGAACGATCCATTTTGAGCAGCGGCCGATAAAGCTGCGCCAACCTAACCATTCGCCGCGATGGAATTCAGCACGATTTTCGTATTGCTTCGTAATCAGCTTTCCTCTTACTTCGACCTGCTCTTCATACTTGTCCCGCATCAAACGCCAACCGGCCCCATAGTCAACCTGCTTACGATTCTTGATCAGCACGGGCGACCACAAGAGTTCCCGCGCCGGCAGGTTGTAATCCAACGTGTGAAGAAATCTCTCCCACGTCGCCAGATCCCTAATCGTCGAGTGAACGTTGCCATCGCCAACGATGAAGTTCAATGGGGTGTAACCAACCGGGACAAAGCGGTCTCTAACACGGTTGTAACACCGGGCATGTTTCGCAGTCTGCGGATCGTCAGGAGCGAAACCATAGACTTCATCAAAGACATAGGTATCTTTCATTTCCGCATCGATACCGAAGATTACAGTTTCCATGACGTAACGGGCAAAAGGCTCTTGCGCTACTCTCTCCACTAATTCTGCCAGTAAGACATAACCTGAATTCGAATAGCCGTACTGAGTGTCCGGGGCGCGCACTCGTGTCCTTGTCGCGAGCCATTCCACGACGTTCTTGTTTGTAAGCTCCTTCTTTCTCCTGCTCGGCATCGTGGGATACCAATCGTCGGGCTTCTTCAGCGCCTTTTCATACCAACCCTTTTCACGTGGCTTTAACTTTTCGTAGATGTCGACGTATTCCGGTAATGCAGAAGTGTGGTGAAGCAAGTTCTCGACCGTGATGGCCTTGGCCCAAGGTGGAAGTTCTTCGAAGAAGTTGGAAAGCGGCTCGTTGATGTCGAGCTGATTATGGATGATGAGGTTATAGATGGCAGCGGCAGTAAACTGCTTCGACAACGAACCTAAATCAAAAACTGTATCCGGCGCTATTTTTGCTCCGGTCTCAAGATTCGCATAGCCGTAGCAGTTTACGTGAACAATTTTCTTGTTCCACCTCACCGCCACGGCCACACCAGGAACGCGCTCGCGATCTTTCAGTCGAAAGTCGTACAACTTATCCAGATAGTTGTTTACGACCCTGTCGATCTTCTGCAACTGAGGCAGGGCGTTTTGTTTTCTTCTGTGAACCTTTCTCAAGGGCATTGGCAACTCGGCGGCTGAACAGGTCGATCATTCCCCACAATTGAATTGATTCATGATGTTGTCTTTTTTCCACTTGCCCCAATACAGCTTAGATATCTCTTGAGCGATCCGGCAGGTCGTGAACTCCTTATTACCAAACTCAGCATTGCTGAGAACGATAATGCCCAGACTCTCCATTGTCTCTGGATCCACATTCTTACCCGCCTTGGGAACAACCCACCTTGAGGCGCGGGCGAAATAGCTGCGCCAGCCTAACCATTCGCCGCGATGGTATTCAGCACGACTTTCGTACTTCCTGGTAACTCGCCGGCCATTAACCTCGACTTCTCTTTCATACTTGTCGCCCAGAAGGTTCCAGCCGGCGCCGTAGTTCACTTGCTTACGCTGCTTGAGTTGTACCGGAGACCAGAACAGTTCGCGAATGCTCGTGCCCTGGGTAAATTTTTTCGCCTGCTCAGGAAAACACAACCCCATGATGTCGTTCACATGCAGGCTTAGCTCCCATCGCAGCAGGTCTTTAATCGTAGAGTGAACGTTGCCATCGCCGGTGATGAAGTTCAGAGCAGTGTAACCAACCGGGACAAAGTGACCGTTCGAGCGGTTGTAGCACTTGGCGTGATTGACGACTTCCGGCGCCTTCGGAGAGAAGCGAGAAACTTCATCAAACACGTAGGTGTCGTTCATCTTAAAATCCCTGAATAGGACTTGCCTCAGGTGATCATCCAACCGCTTTCTGGTAAGGCTTGCTACAAGTTCGGCGAGTACGACATAACCTGAATTGCAGTACTCGTATTCAGTGTCCGGATCACGTGGCAGTAATTTCTGTCCCGCTATCCATCCGACCACGTCCTTGTTGGTGAGCTCCTGCTTTTTTCTATTCGGCATCCGTGGATACCAGTGGTCCGGCGTTGCCATAGCCTGCTCGTACCAGTCTTTTTTAGCGAGCCTTGATTCTATGTAGATGTCAGTGTAAGCCGGCAACGCGGATGTGTGGTGGACGAGGTTCTCTATCGTTACAGAGTCGGCGTAACGTGGGAACTCCTTAAAGTATCTCGAGAGATGATCGCCCATCCCGAGCTTCTTCCTGAGAACGAGATCGAGGACGGCGAAGGCCGTAAACTGCTTGGACAACGAACCCAGATCAAAAATTGTATCGGGCGTTATTTTCGTTCCGGTTTCAAGATTCGCACAGCCGTAACAGTTCAGGTGTACGAGTTGTTGATTCTTTCTCACGGCCACGGCCACGCCGGGCACGCGAGCGTGGTCTTGCGGGTTGATTATGTTGTTAACAATTTGATCAATCTGCGGCTCACCCGGCCACGCATGTTCATTCACGTTAAAGTATTCGAAGAGGTCGTAGTGCTTTGCGCTGCGAACTTTTTTCGAAGCCATTCGTGCCTCCAGGAGAGACTGTCGGGGCGTCAGAGCCTAACGCATCGCATACTAAACAAAACCCGAAATAATTGGAACGAGAATGATTGATGCCGATTGGCGATTGGCGATTGGCGATTGCCGGTTAGACGAAGTCAGGACACGCCGCGGTGATACCGACCTCACATTCAGACTGCCATTACGCCCGACGACTGCAAGTCGGCTAATCAAAAAGAAACCCACGCATCACTACGTGGGTTTCACACAAGCCGGATTAATTCCAGAAATTTACAGAGGAGCGGTGTCAGGGCTTTCCGCGCCTGCCCTCGTTCTTCTTGTCTCCCTGATTCGAGTTTTGTGGCGGCTTATCACCTTTGGGTTGAACGACCACTCTGGTATCAGGCTGTTTCGGGGGACGCTTGTCCTCCTCTCGTTTCTGAGCGAAGGCGCCGACGGCGACTAAGCACCCCAGCAACACCGCCAATACCATTCGCTTTAGCTTAGTCATATTTCGTTGCCTCCTCACGCTGCGACCAGCGCCATGGAGGGAGAGAAGAGATGCGCCACTCTCTGACCGAGCAAGACCGATGCCACAAAGCAGAACAAGAACTGTACCGCTTTCGTCTCATCAAACCTCTGGTTCTCAATCCCAACGCCGCACGCTTTCGAGCTTAATAGCACCGTATCGTGCAACACTTCCACGTTATCGCCACAACGCTGCTGCCATCCTACCCGCCAAACCTCGATCTCTTAGCGTTTGACACTGACGCTCAGGGTCCCGACATTTCCGCTGATATCGAACGCTCGCAAGGAGATTGTGTGCTCTCCATGACTGAGGATACCAAATTCGACTGAATACCGTTCGCGTCCGCTGTCAGCGATCCCGTCTTCCGGAAAAATTGGACTCCAGGGCGCCCCATCAATACTCGCGTCCGCCCTCTTAATCTTGCCAGTAGCGTCCTCAACGTCGAAGACCGCCACAACTCCCTCGCCCTTGGGACGCGGGGTACCGGCTGAATGCACTGCCGGAGGCGTATTGTCGATGTCTACCGGCTCACTCAGACGCTCACCTGACAGCGCCTGGCCGGCCGGGTTGTCGGCCGCATCCGAAACCGCCACCTTTATGATGTAGCGACCGTCAGCTAGCGTTGCGCCGTCGATCGTATAGAAGTTGTCTCGCAGCTTGTCCTTCAGTAAACGGAAGGTGGTTTCATTGAGCGACCGGTAGTAGATCGCGTATTCGAGCGTGTCGCCGTTGCGATCCTCAGCGGTCCATTGAAACGAGCGAGCACCCCGCTGAAACAAGCGGCGCGGAGGAACTTGAATTACGGCACCGAACAACGAAGGGTCGAGTCCGGACGACTCAACATTCGGATCGACCTGCATCTGGACAATTGACTGCAAACCGATTCCGACCGGCAAAGCGGTTATGGAAAGCATTTCGGGAGCAACGTTCCTGGGAAGGTAAGCAACACTGACGTCTTCCATCCAAGTCTGACTCGTAGCGCCTGAGGCTCGCAACGTTGCTCGCCACTGAATGAAGCGCGCGCGCGGGCTCGTGATCTGATTTCCTTCAGGATTGCGATAGACCGCACTCCACTCGCTCCACGTTGCATCAGGTCTTTCACCGTTGCCGGTTCGCGTTTGCAACTCTACGTTTCCCGCTCCGCGCCAGAAGATACGCCCCCATGTCGCAGTGAGCTTCGCATCTCGCACAAGCGACTCGTACGAACCATCGGTCACAACTCCCTGTCCAAAACGCAAAAGCTTTCCCTGGTTGCTGGAAGCCACATAGACCTGTCCGCCACGCACCAGGAACGATGAGATTTGACCCTCAGTTGATTGCAGCAGCAACGTATCGCGCCCGTCATTCGTGACTGAATAAATCCTTCCCTTGTCAGCAGTCCCGATCAGTACGCTGCCAGATTGGAGCGAAGGCGCGATTGCGAAAGCAGTCACCGATGATGAACTCCAGACAACGTCCGTTGCGCCGTCAGGAAGGATGCGAAAGACCGCACTGCGAGCGTTGGAGAGATCGGACCGTCCCCTCGGTGCAGCCTGCGACTGAAGCGGTGTCCCACTCTCATCAACCGCGGTAATCGTCACACTCGTGCTCGGCGTACTACCGGACTCCGAAGGCGCAGGAGCGGGCGGAGCCGTCGGTCGAGCAGTTGATGCTGAGTCACTGAGCGCGAGTGCGTAGATAGATCCGTCGGCAGCGGGAGCCAGCGCATGAATCTCGCGCAGATGAGCATCAAACAAGGCGAAGACTTTGCCGTCCGCCGAAATGCGAAGGACCAACCCGCCCGGATCGGTACCGGCGATCAAATCTCCCTGAGGTGTTACTGCAAGAGAGATCACATGAGTCTGGTTCGTGCTAATCAGCAGCGAAGATTCCGGCTTCGCATTCGCAGCAGGAACGCGGTAGAGCTTGCCGTTATCTCCTGTGCCAACCGCGACCGCGCCATCACTCATGATCGCCAGAGACCAGATATATTTGTCCGGCGGATCGAAATAGACCTCGGCGCGACCATCGCTCGAGATTCGGTAGACTTTGCCGTCAGGCGATGTGCCGGCATAGAGCGTCCCATCACGCGCCACCGCGAGCGCAGTGATGTCGAGTTCCGCGGCATCATAAAGCAGCGATCCTTTTCCATCCGGCGTGACCCGATAGACCTTCCCGTCGTGACCGGTTCCGAGATAAACATTTCCCTGCGCATCGATCGCGCTGGCCCAGATATACGCTTGCTCCGTATTGAAGATCTCGGTGAAGCTTGGCGCCAGCATGAGGACTCCAGTGTCGGTGATCGAAACACCGCGCGCGTCGCCCTTCAGCAAATCTGCGCGTCCGCTTGTCTCCCAAATAACCGGTTGCCCAGCCCGTGCGTTCTGATTCAAACCAATCAAGATTAGAAATGCTGTTGAAACAAAAAGAATGCGACTAAGGGTTTTGAATTGAGACATGGTTTAGAGTTAGTTTCCTATGTACTTTGCATAAAGTGAGCGAGCGATTTTCATCTCGTCTGTGCCGCGTATTATCGAGCGAGCATCCTGAAATACCGTTACTTCAAACTCTCCGGTGCGAAACCGTAAGAGATAATCATTGAACTTAACTTCGCCAGCGCCGCGCAACCGTTCCGCCAAACTTTTGAAATCGACTTGAGTGGGACGCGACGGTGAAATCTGTACAGCGTTGCGGCCACACATCACTGCGGCGAAATCCCCTGCCGCTGCTTCCAACGTTTCGAACCGGCCCAGACCGCACGTGGGACATTCCTTTGCGGGCGGTCCGGGATTGATTTTTCTCCACTCATTTCGCCAAACGTCGAACTGCATCAGCGACTGGTGTAACGCTTCCATCTGGCCGGTAAGCAACTTCAGCGCTTCGGTCACTTGCACCGCGGCGACGACGCTGATGATTGGCATGATCACGCCGGCAGTGTCGCATGTAGGCGCGCTCGCTGCCGGCGGCGCTTCTTCAAACACGCAACGCAGACACGGCGTTTGATGCGGTCGGACGGTCATTGTTACGCCATAAGATCCGACCGCCGCGCCATAAATCCAGTTAACCTTGTGCTTCACGCACGCATCGTTGACTAGATAGCGGGTGGCAAAGTTGTCAGTGCCGTCCAGGACGACGTCGCAGTCTTTAATAAGTCTCTCGATGTTTGAATGGTTTACATCGATGATTTCGGGTTCCGTTTGGATGTCGGAATTGAACTCACGAATGTGGTTCGCGGCGGCGATGGCTTTGGGAATACGCTCTGCAGCGTCGCGTTCGGTGAACATCGTTTGGCGCTGAAGGTTTGAGGCTTCAACGAAATCGCGATCGACGATACGCAGCCATCCGACGCCCGCGCGAGCTAGACTCTCCGCCTGTGCCGAGCCAAGCGCTCCACATCCGACAATTAAAGCACGCGAATTCAAGAGCTTCGTTTGGCCCTCGGCGCCAATGCTCCCGAAGAGAACCTGTCTGCTGTACCTTTCGTTCACTTCACTCCCCTTGCAGCGCTTTAAGCGCGAAATGTGTCATCAACTGCTTCGGCGCCTGCAATCCAGTCCACAGCGTGTATTGCTCAGCTGCCTGCGCGATTAACATCGAAAGTCCTCCGACCGTTTTGCATCCGGCAGCAGCTGCTTCGCTGAGAAAACGCGTCTCTGCCGGATTGTAAACCAAATCGTAAGCGAGGCGCGCACCGCGAAGTTGCGCTGCCGTCGCGGGCGTTTCTTTCTCCAGGGATCCTGACGTGCCCAGAGTCGTGCAATTGATGACTACATCAAAAGCTGCAAAACGCGCTGACTCCAGTGCAGCATCAGAGGCGCCAAACCGTTTTGCTAGTGTTTCGGCCTTCTGCCTGTCGCGAGCAAAGACCGTGACCCGCGCACCTTTTTTCTCCAAACCCCACAGCACGGCGGCTGCCGCGCCACCTGATCCCAGGACGGCGCAATTCGCATCGCGCAACGTGCCGAAGTTCTCGATCAGTACTTGAAGAAAGGCGGCGGCATCGGTGTTGTACCCATGCAAGGCATCGCCCTCCACAACGACTGTGTTCACCGCTCCAATCTCTTTTGCCCCGTCATCGATCCAATCGAGGAAGTTCATCACTTTAGCTTTATGCGGCGTCGTGATGCTCAGACCGCGCATCCTCCAATCGATCTCGCGAGTGCGCGGATGAATCATGCGCCGGACAAAAGAACCGAGTTCCCGAACCGGGAAAGGCAGGTAGACCCCATTGACGCCGGAAGATTTAAGCGCGGCGTTATGGATTGCCGGCGAAACCGAATGTGTTACGGGAAACCCGACAAGCCCCGTGATCTGCGTTTCGCGATCGATCTTTTCAACGCGATAGAGCTCACGCATCTCGGACGCCGTGACCTGACCTGGCGCCGTGCCGTGATCAGTATCAAGTGAGGCGTAGGTTAGAAAGGAGCCGCGGGATGGCCCAATGATGCGAGTCGCCAGGCCGGCCGGCCCCATGGCAATCGCAATCATTTCTCGCCCGTCAGCGCGCGCGCGCGCCAAAAGTTTGAAGACTGCGAGGCAGTCCGTGACGTCGTCCGCCTGCACCGCAATCTTAAGAACGCGGGCAGGAGTGCTCGCGATGAGATTGTAGATTCGTTCGAGATCTTGCGGGACGCCTGCGAAGTCGTGATGCGAACAGATCACATTGTTCCAATCGAGGTCTTGTCCGGTACCTTCATTGAAAGTGCCGCCACCTGCTTGGAAGAGAACCGCGAGGTCGGATTCGATGTCTATATAGTGAGTGCTTTCCAACGAGCTTCCTTCCGCTCTAGGTCTTTGTATGAACGACTGCCTTTCTTGCAAACTGATGTTCCCGTGTCCTCCCTGTTCAGCAGGGCGATAGGTAATGATGATCGGACAGGATGACATCGAAATTAGGTTACTGATCGCAGGCTCTGCTGACTGCAATTCGTTCTCATCCAGGTAGTCGAGTCGCAGCTCCACTATGTCTGCAACCTTCGCGGCGCGCCCGAAGGCGTCGATCAGATCCCGAGTGTTGGCTTCACAGACCGGGACGCAGATACGAACTTGAGGTGTGGCTGTCATTAAATACACTTCGAGGCGATGCTAGTGGTTTCGGTTTTCAGTAAACCAACGCATCGCCTCCATCCGGGATCGCTGACTGCTTATTTCGGCGATTCGTTTGAGGGATCTAGATGTCTGGTGGGTGCTTCTGCTCCGAGATGGCGTGTCGTTCCCTCGGTGACACTTGGCGGCTGAGCGACGAGTTCGCCGGTCTTTCGAATTGGGAACGCAGTTGTGGGCGCCTCAGGCTGCAGCAACGGTCCCGCAGGACGGCGTTCAAACAAGGGCCGGTTCTGTTTTTCTCGAAAACGAATGTATTGGGCCACACCCGTTCCCATCATCGAGAAAGCCGGAATTAACATCCAGAACCACCAGCCCCTGCCGCCACCGGAGAACGAGAGCGCAATCGCCACAAGCAGGAATGCCACACCCATGAACGCGCTGCGGAAAGCGCCATCGAGCGAGGGTTCCTTACCGTATCGCTTCCGAAAACGAATCTCTGATCTCGAGAAGTTTTCATCCCCGACTTGCTGCAGTTGGCCGTCTAATGCTTGCGACACCATTCCTATGTTGACTCCACATACCCGGCAGTAACTCGCGCCCTCAAGATTCTGTGCTGCACACTTCGGACAAAACATTTTGGCCTCCAACGACTCCGCGACCTTCGCGCTCTTTTATCCCACCTGCATTAACCCTTTGAATGCTTCTTTCTTGCTCCGCCCGACTTCGCCCGCTGTCGCATCGCTTCGTATAACAAAATTCCTGCTGCAACAGATACATTCAAAGATTCAATTCGACCGACGACCGGAATACGAACCAGGGCGTCGCATCGTTCCCTCACTAAACGATGTAATCCTGATCCCTCGCCTCCGAGAAAGATTGCTGACGGCAACGTCCAATCCCACTCAGTATAGTCCGCGGATGCTTCCGCTGCTGCGCCGACAACCCAGATGTTACGTTCTTTCAATTGCTCTATCAAACGCGAAAGGTTCGTCACGCGAGCAATCGGAACATACTCCACTGCGCCCGCCGCAGCTTTGGCAACGGTGTCCGTCAGACCAACTGCCCGACGCTCAGGAATGAAGACACCATCAACTCCGGCACACTCAGCCGTTCGCAGGATTGCTCCAAAGTTTCGCGGGTCTTCCACGCCATCTAGACCTAAAGCGAGAGGAGTCTGACCGTTCTTCACTTTCTCCGCGAGCAGTTCAAGGAGGTCGTCGGCATCTTTGTACCGAGCGGCCGCCGTGCGAGCGACGACGCCCTGGTGATTGATATGCTCCGACGAACGATCGAGGCTGATTCGCGGTACGCGGTGAACGGGCACTCGCGCATCCCTTGCCAGCTGGATCAATTCGCGCAATCGGTCGTGGCGAGCTCCCTCGGCAACCGTGATGCTGTCTATCGTGCGTTGGCCCGCACGTAAGGCTTCCAGCACCGGAATCAAGCCGTAGATCTGATCGTTGGCACCACTGTCGACGGGAGTTTGACCATATCGCTCCCTTCCAGCGGGCCCGCGCGAATCATCTCGCAGATCTCGACGGCGCGGAGAGTCTTCTGGTCCTATAGTTTGTGGACCGCGTGGTCTTTTATAGGGTTTCATTTCCGGAGGGACGCAGGCCTATCTCCACAAAGTAGCGCAGGCGAGAATATCTCGTGAACTGCAATTCATTGCTGCTCTCGGTTACGGCCGCGACGCTGTATTTACCCGGGCGCTCTCGTCGCCAGCCAAGCGAGTCAGTTTGCTGATTTGAGGGCCAAACTAATTCCAACAGTTGCCGCATCGCGTCGTACGAGCCATCGTACTCTGCCTCAGTCGCCATCTGCCTGATAAAGTCGGTGAGCAATCGAAGGTTGTCTGCAGCCACAAGCGTCTTTTGCTCGAGACAGGAAAAATCAAAACTGTCCGCGAGTATCCGCAGGTTTCCCGGTTGCTCACTCCTGTAGAAGTCCGTGACCGAGTTGTCCGCAAAGAATTCACTCGCTTCAACGATCTCATGCTCTCCACGCCTTCTTTTCCGCTCCTTGGATTGGACTCTCTTAGTTCGCAATCGACCGGTCACGATCAAATTAAATTCTTGCCACGGGATTTCTTCGTCATCGGAAAGAGTCCGCTTTGGAGTAAATCCGGTCTTCGTCAGAATCGCGCCGCGCATTTGAACAGCAGGCGACTCGTTCATCGCCAATTCGCTATCCGACACGACGAGGGCTTCGATACCCAGGGGTTTTAGCCGCCGGCAAACCAGTCCCGCATCATCGCCCGTTACCGTCCGGGCCAGCGGGAGAGGAGCTCCGACGTCGACGATCCGTTTGAGATCCTCTGCGCTCAGCTGCAATAAACTCGCAGCAGCCTTCAGGTCAACGTCACTAAGATCGGTTGCCGGTTGGGGTATAAGAATGATGTTATATCCGAGTGCCGCATTTTCAACTGGTTGCAGGTTGGGCTTTCTGAGGTCCGCAAGCTTTTCGTCGAATGGCAGAGGTCCTGCGCAATAGAGGCAACTCACGCGAGTCGGCGGATTCGCTCGCAGACATTCTTCGCAGCGAACCATCGCTTCCGGCGCGAAGCCCGGCGCCTCAGATGGTTTGAGCGGTTCGTCCTGCAGGAACAGAATGTTTTCGTGATCTTTAGGCAACAGCTCCTCCAATTGTTTGGATTATACCTACGGCTGCGGGTTCTAACGAGCGGAACGTTATTGCTTAGTTGCTGCAGCCCGGGAGTATAAGATGCTCGGCAAACGAAATTTCAGCCTCCTTCTATTAATCACCGCACTAGTCTCGGGCGGATGTGCCGCGATTCAACCTCCCGGTACCGGTGGTCCAAAGGCGGGCCCTCCTTATCCTGTGGTTCTAACAGCGCAACCAGAAAGGCGAGAAGCAACGGCGCTCGCTCTGAAGCGGCTTGTACAAGATTCAGGATCACCTGACCAACTCGCGACTTACCTCCAGCCGGTTACTGCGTCGATTAAGAATCTGCCGAAGTCGGGCAGCTCAGTCTTGTTGCTTCCAAAGGTGGGCACCAACCCGGAGATGAGCGAAGAGGAAACTCGCGAAGCCCTACGCCGTTTCATCAGTGACTGGCGCGGACTGATTGGGGCCAACCCGACTCACCTTTCACTGATCGATCGTGTCGACCAACCCGATGGAATCAAGCTGGCTAAGTATGAGCAGCGTCCCTTCCGCTTTCCTTTGCGCGGCGGTTACGGAATACTCGAAATCCGCTTCCTGACCAACCGCAAACTCGTAGACCTATCCAGCACCTGCATACCGGATGTTGAACGATTACAGAGCTCACTCGCCCTCATCACTCCGGTGGTCACCGCGGAAGAGGCAGTCAAGTATGTGCGCGCCAACAATGTTGCCTATAAGGACCTCGCCGGAACCCAGCAGAGCCTGCACGTAACCTCATTAAACGAAGTCAACGCAATTCAATTGGTCACCTATGTCCTAGCGTCGCAAGGGCAGACAGACTTACTTGAGCTGCATCTGGCTTGGGAGGTAGCGGTCACTCAAGCTCCTTTCAAGACCGTTTACGTTGACGCTCTCGACGGCAAGTTTATTGATGGCTCTGCAACGCCATAGGCCTCACCGGCAAAGTCTTGCTTACTTGACCTAAATCCCGCAAAACCGCATCCTAGGCTCGATTATAAGATCTATATTGGGGTGCTTATTAGAATGCATAACTTTGATCCTACTAACAATATCTCCTGGCAACTGGGACATCGGGGCTTGGTAGCAGTCTTTATTGACGGTAATAATCTGTTCCATGCTGCGCGCTTTCACAACATCGACATCGACTACAACAAGCTGCTTCGTGTCTTGCTCGGAGATGGCCGTTTGCTTCGGGCTTTTTTCTATACAGGAGTCGACGCCGGCGCCGAACGCCAGCAGGGATTTCTCCTGTGGATGCGACGCAATGGCTTTCGTGTCATCCAGAAAGAATTGAAAACTTTCTACGACGGGACGAGGAAAGCGAATCTGGATGTGGAGATTGCGGTCGACATGCTTTCGCTGGCCGGTCGTTATGACACTGCCGTCCTGGTATCTGGTGACGAAGACTTCGTCTACGCGGTGAATGCCGTCGCATACAAAGGATGCCGCGTTGAGGTTGCTGGTTTTCGCTCCAACACTGCGCCCAAATTGATTGACGTTGCCGACTATTTCATCGATCTTGGCGAGATTGCTGAAAAGGTTCGCAAGGAGGCCTCTCACGGTCATCGTTACGACGAACGCGAGCTTCACGATCATGTGCCCGCCCATTTCATTCACGAACATATTCAGATTCAGCAGGATGACCCTTCCGTTGGTTTTGAAGCCGCAATGCGCGTAGTGATCGAAGCCGAGTTAGGCGAAGAGGTCGACGAGTTTGGCCCGTCGCCGGGATTTATTCGCATCACGGACGAACACTGACCTTTAACGTTTAGTTAGTTATGAAGATATTTACTGTTGCTGAGGCGAACGCGCTTCTGCCCGTGGTCCAACGCATTCTGGCCAAGGTCCAACGTGCTCACAAACGAATTTACTCATACCGCGCCGCCGCAAAAGAAGCAGCTGCGGGTGCTGAAAAGGGTGGCGGTGGTTTTGTTGAAGGCCCTCGGTACGCAGCCTTTCTCGTGGAACTCACTGCTCAGACAAATCGTCTGGAAGAGCTTGGCGTTCAGTTGAAAGACTTTGACCGCGGGCTAGTGGATTTTCCCTCGCTTCGCGACGGCCGAGTCGTTTTACTCTGCTGGCAGATCGGCGAGGGAGACGAGGTCGAATGGTGGCACGACGTCGAAGAAGGATTTGCCGGTCGAACCCCACTCTGAGCGTTGAGTTTTCCACAGCCTTTTTGATCCGTCTAGCCGATCTCCTCACACAGCCAACTCCAACCATCTGAATAATTCTGATTGACCAGTTAAAGTAGTTCCTGATAGGATGCGCCCCTAATGTGCACAGAGCTTGGATTACTGCCGTGCGGTTGTCCAGAATTCCAGGGCTCAGAAGATCCCATTCCGGAGGCACTCGGTTATGCAATGTTCGTCGTGCGGCGCGATTATTGAAACCGGCACATTGAAATGTAATGAATGCAAGACGGAAGCTATTGCCAGGGCGGTGAATGCCTCGGAAACGCCCGGATATTCTGAGCCTACCAATCAGCGAGATAACGAATTCTTGTCCCACGCCGACCTACCTGACGCCCAGAGCGTTGTACCAAACTCAAAACTCATTGAGTTTCCAGGCGTATTGAGAACTTCGGTTCCCCAATGGCGCAAGGAATTAAGCGAACGCGTCCGGGAAGTCCAGGAGAAGCGCGCACGCGAAGATGCATTGGAAGGAAATCACGCCATTCATGCCGGCGTAGACGCATCGGCAGTCCCTACACCGCAGTTGGAGTTGCTACCTCACGCTGAAGCTGCACCACTGAATCCACTTGTCGCTGCCGCTCTGCGTCGCATTGAACGCGCGCACGACACGAGCGCCGTTTACGCACATTCTGCGTCCGGGGGATCTGCGGCCGTCGCTTATGCGGAGCAGCCTGAGTTTGCTGACACCAAGCTCGCAGAGTTTCAGACTGCAGACAGCGAGTTCACCGGCGAGTCAGACTGTCAACTCTCAAGTGAAGTCGCTGAATTGCCTCAGCCTGAGAAGATTCACAATCTCGTCGTAGTGCCGCCCCAGGTTTACCAATCGGAAAACACTGAGATAAAACCGAGGCCGCGCCGAATGATCTCGGGCGACTTAAATGATCCGGCGCTCAACTATTTGGATTCGATCTTGCGGACTACTCCTCTGGAAACAACAACTCTGAAGCCCGCCTCAACTTTTTGTCGCTTTGCGGGCGCTGTTGCGGATCTGCTTCTGGTCGCACTCTTCTGTGCTCCGCTTGCGGCGGCCTGGGAATTGGCAAATTCGGGCTGGCATGACTACCGTGTAGCAATCGCCGGAGGCGCGGCGTTCGCAGTCATCGGCTTCCTCTACTTCACGGTTATGACGGGAATGACGGGACGCACGCTGGGAATGCGTTTGTTCTCACTGCGAATCGTGGATTCGCGCACGGGCCTGATACCAACGGGAAGCCAGTCAGCAGGTCGTGCGGCGATATATCTCCTATCTCTCCTCACGCTCGGAGTCGGATCACTATACGCACTGCTCAATCCCGACCGACAGACCGCCCACGATCGCCTCTCACATACTTCTGTTATCCACATCTAATTCAGACAAGACCTTCTCCCAAGCTCGCTATCTTCGCGCCGGTTTTTCGCTGCTTTGCGAAATCTGTTAGCCTGCGAAGACCGATCCCATGCATCAAGAGACCATTCAGCAAATAGTGGAAGAGTTGAGAAGCGGCTTGTCTGAACGCTTCCTCGGAAAGATCTATCAGCTCACGCCCCACTCGCTTGCGGTCGATTTCGGGGCCAGAGATGCAGGCTACCTTTTCCTGAGTGCGGATCCCGCTCTGCCCCGTGTTTACCTTATCAAGCGACGCGCTCGCGAATTGGAGCAGGCGTCCAGTCCTCCACTCCTGTTTATTCAGGCGATGCGATCCGTACTCGGTGGCGGAAAGCTCGTGTCGCTATCCAAGGACTCATCGGAACGAGTCGTAAGGTTTTCCTTTTCAGTCGAGAACGACATCGGTGAGTTGAACGCTGTTACCCTCGTTGCTCAACTGACGGGTCGATCCGCAAACCTTTTCCTCTTAAACCAGGACGGCCGGATCACACACGCGCTGCGGGCGCCGAAGGGAGAGGGTCAACTAATAGGCGACGTTTACCACGCTCCAACTCAAACGAACTCAGCTGACGCGCAGCATCGCGACGACGCGACTGTGGATCAGGGCGAGTTCCCTTCTCTTTCCGCAGCGGTCGACACCTACTACCTCGAGCTGGAGCAACATCAAACTTTTGCAGCCCGTGCGCGAGCCGCCCGCGACCGGCTGCGAAGAGAAATAGGCCAGCGCACAAAGCTCGAAGCAAACCTTCGGAAGGATTTGGAAAGCCACGGCAACGCTGAGCAACATAAACAGCTAGGCGATCTACTATTGGCAAATGTTACGACTGCGAAGCGAGACGGTAATAAAGTCGTACTGAGTGACTACTACGCCGAAGGCGCGCCAGAGATCGAGATCGAAGTCGACGAGCACGTCTCGTTGCAGGAAGAAGCGGCGCGATATTTTACGCGCTATACAAAATCAAAACGCGCTGGGGAAGAAATCGCAGCTAGACTAAATCAACTCGCGCAGGAAACCGCTCAACTTCGTGAGCGTCAGGCTCACCTCGACGAAACAATTGAAACCGGCGACCAGGCGGCGCTCGCCGAGTTTGAAGAGCCTAAGGCGACGAACAGCGCCTCAACGCGGAAGAAGAAGGCCGCTGAGAAATTACCCGGTATCAGGAAATATCGCTCTTCAGATGGCTACGAGATCCTGGTGGGCAGAGCAGCTCAGACCAATGATCGACTGACCTTCAGCGTCGCGCGTCCCCAGGATGTCTGGCTCCACGCCGCCGACTATCCGGGGTCGCATGTAGTCATTCGCAATCCCACTCGCGGCGACGTCCCGCATCGCACTGTAATCGAGGCGGCTCAACTAGCAGGAAAATTTAGCCAGGCGGGAGCTGATTCAAAGGTCACAGTTCACTACACTCCGCGTAAATTTCTCTCGAAGCCAAAGGGTGCAGCCCCCGGGTTAGTACGCATGTCCAGTTTCAAGACGATCACCGTTGAACCAGCCGAAGGTATTCCGCGCCTTTAAGTCCTTTACAGTGCATTATAGATGCGATGGAACACTGAAAATGGCGGCGCTTGCTACGCTTATCCAAGTTCTTAGTTCGTGGCTAGAGTCTTGCAGCTAAAAATAAACGATAGTTCTGGCGTGCGATTGTAGTACGCGACATTGCCTGCAAGCTGTCCGCCCATCCGACTCAAGCGGCGTATACAAGAAAAGGAGACAAAGAAATCATGGGACTTTTTGACAAGATGTTTGGGCGCGGCGCGTCCGAATCTCAGCAACAACCAAATAGCGAACAGCGCTTCAACACGCTGAAACAGAAATATCAGTCAGTACTCAACGCTGCCGATCAACAGCACATTCAGTTTGAAAATCTCCACGTGCAGGACGACAAGCTTTTCATCAAAGCTATTGCTCCTTCTGAAGACGCGAAGAGCAAGTTCTGGGATCAAATCAAACTTGTGAATCCAAGCACAGACGACATCACTGCGAACGTTACCGTAGACAGTAGTCGCGCAATGGGTGCGAGTGCGGACGGTGGTGCGGGCGGTGCGGGTGAAACTTACACGGTCAAGGCGGGCGACAATCTGTCTAAGATTAGTAAGCACTTCTACGGAGATGCGAACGAGTACATGCGAATCTTCTACGCGAATCGCGAAAAGTTGCGCGATCCGGACATGATTCAAGTGGGACAGCAACTCACAATCCCATCCGACAAGTAATAATGGATGGAACGCACGAACCACATTAATGGGGTTCGAAGATAGTCGTCCTCAGAGAAGCGACTCTCACGATGTGGGAGTCGCTTTCTTGCTTGGGTTGTTTTGGGCGAGCAGAAAAGAGAACGAGCGCTGCGACGCTTCCCAGGAAAGGGCGGGTGGGCGCGAGGATTTGCATGAGTGAATTGCGCTACGCGTGCTGCAGCGTCACGGGTATACTTTGAATCATTTGCTTGTAAAGGAGAGTAATAAGTGAACACACCTCTCAGCACGCACACCGCGCGAACAGCCCTAAATCAGGATTGGGATCTGCGGCAATGGGCAGAACAGTGGTTGAAGGATAAGGAGCGCTCTATCGCCGGTACGATGACAGATGAGGAATTTGAGAAGCATTGGCTTTATGTCCGCCCGGAACGAATGCATGAAGGTGCCGTCGAAGCGGTCACTGCATATCGAGAACGACTCCAAGAACACTGACCACAAAATCACGCCCTAGAGGTTTCAGATCCAATCGACCTTGAACAAACTGCCGATATCGTTCGGATCACGCCCAATTTTTGACCTCGCAACTTTTTTATTCGTCTCCAGATGCTTTCGATCGCAGGCGCTTGATGCTTGCTCGACGTGCCTTCTCTTCCAACGTGCGATTCTTCGCGCTGCGGGGCACACGCGTGGGCACTCGCTTCTCTGGACGATGGTTTAACTGCGAGATCTTTTCTCGCAGCTTCCGCAGCCCCAGCGCCTTATTCATATGCTGACTGCGGTGCTCGCGAGTGGTTACAACGACGCCGGAAGGTGTATGCGTAAGTCGAACTGCGCTCTCTGTTTTATTGACATGCTGACCTCCCGGGCCGCTCGCCCGAAAGGTTTCTACCTCGCACTCCCGCAAGAGCTCGTCATCGGATTCCGGCAATTTGATCATGTTGCTCATTTACCAGAGCGCGTCGTGACGCTCGCAAACACCCGGTGCTTCACGAAGCTCGATGCCGCCCGGAAGCGACCCTGAATAAGTACCAAACCAGTGGAAATAGTCAGAACGCACGAGCAGAAAGTTGTCGTGATGTTCTATGAGAGCCTCCCGTACAAAGTTCAACGTACTACCTTCAGCAAAACTTACCGTGGAAAGATCCGCCGCGAAGCTAACCGGACCAATCTCTTGCGTCTCGCCATCTATCCAGATCGTTCTTTCGCTTTGAGTCTGAGTATCGAAGAGACCGGTGATCGCATTAAACGCGATGACGCGGCCCTGCTGATCAATTCCAGCGCCCGCCGCCCAACGCCAATGTGTGTGCCGCTCGTGGTACCCGGCGTTGATGTCTACGAACATCACTCCCGAAACGGAGTGGATCGTTTGCCCCAGACGGACCGTTCCACGCGCGTGCCGGCAATAGTCCTTGTGCGACCAAATGTAGGCGCTGTTCGCCGGCCGGAAAACCTCAAAGTTCATGCACTCGTCGAACAGGACATCGATGTCCGCATCACCGTCGCTGAAGTGAACTCGGGTCTCGTCCAGATGCAGCCGCTGCGAAAAGCGGTGCGAGCGTTCGCTGAACTGACGATTCGCGCGATCCCAAATCCCCCAGTACTCCTGCGCCAACGGGCCAACGCTCACACGCGCTGCGCAGAAAGACAACTCTGGACTCCAGAAGGACACATAGTGCCAACTCTTGCGTAACTGACATGAACGGAAGAGCGGCAGGTGTTCAGGTGGAATTGGCACGCCGCGGGGACGATTGGCGCCGTTGCCACGGTAGGGTTGATCGAGAGAAGCTGTAGAGGAAGAGGTTTTCACTGAGGTGATGATAACCGCAAGCGCTCGCTAACCGAATATCCACTCGTCATTCAGAACTGATTAATTCCAAAATTAATTGCAAATCCTTTTTCAGCACTCGAAGAACAATACAAACAAACCGCACAGAGTCAAACCGACTACGCTATGATGGAGTCATCCGTTTAGTGAAGATACTGGTCTGATGCTCACCCTCCTGAACATTTCAAACATTGCCCTGATCGAAGACCTGCGTGTCGACTTCGATACTGGCCTCAATCTGTTGACAGGCGAAACCGGCTCCGGCAAATCAATCATCGTCGATGCCCTGGGAGTTCTGATTGGCGGTCGCTTCACTTCGGATCTGCTGAAAGGCGGAACCGACCGTGCCTTTATTGAAGGACTCTTCCTGGTCACGCCTAATCCCCGGCTCGCATCGTTGCTGGAACAAGCGGGTATCGAAACAGAAGAGTCCGCAGTTCAAACCGAAAGAAAAGCCACGGGCGATAACGAGGGCCCGAAGACCTTTGAACTGATCATTCGTCGTGAACTCTCGGCTACCGGTCGCAATAAGATCTTCATCAATCATCAGCTCGGAACACAATCTCTGCTGCGCGAGCTGCGGCCCTTCCTTGTGGACATTCATGGTCAGGGCGATCAGCAAACCCTCTTCGACCCCGACACGCATCTGGATTTGCTTGACTCATTCGCCGGAACAGGCGCTGGCGGCTTCTCGGCATTGCGCGAGCAAGTGGCGGAGGCGCATCGTCGCTGGGCTGCACTGCTGCGGGAACTCAATGAAGTCCAAAAGGACGATGCGGAAAAATTTCAGCTTGTTGATACCTTGAAGTTTCAGATCGAAGAACTCGAACGAGCGGGTCTGGAAATTGGCGAAGAGCAACGCCTTGAAGAAGAGCGCCGCCGCTTAGCGAACGTCGAGAAGCTGACGCAGCTCTCCCTCGAAACCTACCGCCTCATCTATGAAGACGATGATGCCGCGCTGGCCCGCATGCGTCTGGCCATTAATCAGCTGACTGAACTGGCCGACTTCGAGTCACGCTTCCGCGATTACCTCGAAGGAATGGAAACGGCACGTGCTGTTCTGGAAGACCTCGCATTCTCGCTGCGCGATTTTTCAGACAAGCTCGAGTTTTCTCCGTCACGCCAGGCGGAGATCGAAGATCGGCTTGCGGAACTCTCGCGGCTGAAAAGAAAGTATGGTGGTTCGTTAAGCGCAGCACTGGAGCATTTGGCTCGCTCTGAGGATC
Source organism: bacterium (assembly GCA_040005515.1). Taxonomy (GTDB): domain Bacteria; phylum Acidobacteriota; class Blastocatellia; order Pyrinomonadales; family Pyrinomonadaceae; genus PSRF01. The sequence goes on along the minus strand of JBDTYQ010000031.1, from coordinate 12,284 downwards.
GCCTCCGGCAAGTTGAGCAATCCGACGAACGTGAAACAGCCTTGCGCAGCGAATTGGAGTCGGCTGAGCGGAAATATCTGGATCGCGCCGGCAGACTTCATGCCCAGCGCGTGCGTGCGGCGAGAAAATTCGAGCAGGCCGTTGAGCGAGGCATTGCTGAAGTCGCCATGGAGAACGCGAAGTTTCAGATACAAATAAGCGCGCCCGGTCTTACGGATCTCACGGGGAAAGACTCGAAGCACGGTTTCAGCGCAGCCGGCATAGACAAGGTGGAGTTCTACTTTTCGGCGAATGTAGGCGAAGAGCCGAAGCCATTGGCGCGGGTCGCGTCGGGTGGCGAAGCGTCTCGTTTGATGCTGGTGTTGAAAACCATAGCCAACGCTTCAGAGTTTCCCCGCACGATTGTCTTCGACGAGATTGATACCGGTATCGGCGGGCGCGTCAGCGAGGCAGTTGGAATGAAACTCAAGAAGCTTGGATCCACGAACCAGGTATTGTGCGTTACCCATCAGGCGCAGATCGCTCGTTTTGCCGACAATCACCTGGTTGTCGAAAAGGAAGTCGTTAGAGGTCAGACTCACCTGACGGTAACGAGACTTGATCGCCGGGGCCAGGTTGAAGAGCTCGCTCGCATGCTTACCGGAGCGGAAATCACCGACAGTGCGCGCCGGCATGCGAAAGAACTATTGAAGTCTTGAGTGCCCTGCTTCCTGCCCTCCCTTCATCGACGCCTCCTAAAAGCTCAATAAATCAGCGATCTCTCGGAAATACAAACTTCTTGTGTCTCCCTTGGAACGTGTCTATACTCTTTGTCGGAACGGGTATTACAGCCCAACTTCCACAATCATTACCAAAGCCCCGGTTCGCCCTTCCTCAAACAAACTCCGGACCTATTGAGAAAAGCGCTTCTGTCTCGCAAGAGCCGTTAGAAGCACACGCTTCGTTCCCTTGCTCCTAGGCTCTACCCATATCTCCCAGAGCATCGTTCTTAGGCACAACAAACCTTGTCATCGTCTCTACAACCTAACTCCCGAGTAAGCGTGCATGAGCTAGCGGCAGACACGTTGCTTCAGGATCGTTATCGCATTGTGCGGCAACTGGGAAAGGGCGGCATGGGAGCTGTTTATGAAGCTGTCGATGAACGACTGGGCATCACGGTTGCTCTCAAGGAAACTCTCTCTGCGGAAGCGGGAGGTCGCAAACAGTTCGAGCATGAAGCAAGGCTGCTAGCGAGTCTGCAACATCCTGCGCTCCCTCGCGTAACCGATCATTTCACGGAAGGCAACCGAGCGTTTCTGGTGATGCAGTTTATCGCTGGGGTCGATCTGGCAAGGATCATCTATCAACAGCCGGGTCCGTTCCCCCGTGACCAGGTAGTCGCCTGGGCCGATCAGCTGCTTGATGCGTTGATCTACTTACACACTCGAGATCGTCAGGTCGTACACCGCGATATCAAGCCGCACAACCTCAAGCTTACAGCCACCGGGCAAATAGCCTTGCTCGATTTTGGTCTGGCGCGGGCGCAAAAGGGTGAAGGCAACACAACGTCCTCCGCCGCGTTCTCGGGCTATACGAGACAGTACGCCCCCCTTGAACAAATTCAGGATCTTTCCAGCGGCCCGCAAGGCGATATCTATGCGCTTGGCGCAACGCTCTACCATTTGCTCACTGGCGTGAAACCGACGGATGCGCTGACTCGTGCTGCTAGTCTGGCGCGCTCCGAATCCGATCCATTGAAGCCGGCGAACCTTGTTCATCCCGCCGTGGGTCCAGAGATCGCGGCAATCTTGCGCAAGGCGATGGCCCAGAAACCGGCAGATCGTTATCGCGACGCGTCGGAATTTCGCGAAGCTCTGAGACGAGTTGGTCGCCGTCCCATTCATCCAGCGAGGAGCGAACCACAGCAGGCCGAGGGCACGATCTTCTCAAAGTCGTACGATGACATTCCTCTCTTTAAGACGCTTGACGTTGGCGCCTACCGGCGAAGCGGTCCTGTTTTCGTCGCATCTGTAACACTGATTCTGCTCCTCGCTGTTATTGGCGTGGTCTACGGTTATCAGCACTGGGATAGCTGGCCCGTGACCGAACTGCCTCAGAAATCGCCGCGAGTTGATGCGGTACCGCGAACGACCGGTGTTTCGCGAAAATCAGAGAAAGCGCCGACCAATTCCAATGCTTTCTTACCTGACGCTGCGAAGAATCCTGACGTAGTGACCCGCAAACAACGGGTCGAAAAAAACTCAATCGCGGAAGGGCCGAGTCCCGGAAGCGATGTGAAGCAAGCGTTGCCGGTTGTCATCCCGCGCCTGGCTGCTACGCGTTTGACGAGAGTGGAAAGCAGCCGTCAGATCAAGATACCGGATATCAAATTGCCGGACGCTGAAATTCGCGACCGTAGTATGGTCCCCAACCAGGCAGAAGTTCCCGACTACGGACCGCAAGGTTCGTTTACCAACCGCCTGCCTTCGACTCCTCTTCTTTTTCAACACTTGTGGGTTTGGCGCCCAACCGAACGTAGTCGGACGCTAAAGTTCTCTCACCGAAGGTCGCGTGTCATGCGGCCAAGCCGCTAAATCCAACGTCCAAAAGTCTAACGTCGAACGTCCCCGTTGCGGTCGAACCTGCAGCGTTGGACGTTTGACGTTGCACTTTGGACTTTGGACTTTGGACTTCGCGTTGCAGCTTGCTATCCTCATGCACAATGGGAGCAGCGCAAGAGAAACAAGACAAGTCAGCGGAGTTGTTTACACGCGCGATTGAGCTGATGCCGGGTGGCGTCAATTCGCCCGTGCGTGCGTTCCGAGGCGTTGGCGGATCACCACGTTTCATCAAGAGCGCAAAGGGCGCAACGATCACCGACGTCGACGGTACCTCTTACATCGATTACGTCGGTTCCTGGGGTCCGATGATCCTGGGCCATGCCGATCCACAGGTTCTCGCAGCCCTGACGGAAGTTGCGAGCCGCGGCACCAGCTTCGGTGCTCCGACTGAACTCGAGATTGAACTCGCGGAAGAGATCATCGCAGCAGTGCCATCGATTGAGATGGTGCGAATGGTATCGAGCGGTACTGAGGCGACGATGTCGGCAATTCGACTCGCCCGAGGAGTCACCAGCCGTAACAAACTCGTAAAATTTGAAGGCTGCTATCACGGACACGGCGATAGTCTGCTGGTAAAAGCGGGTTCCGGAGTGGCGACGCTTGGCTTGCCGGACAGTCCTGGGGTTCCCGCCGCGCTCGCAGAGAACACGTTGACAGTTCCCTTCAACGATCCTGATTCGCTGGATCAAGTCTTCAAACAACATTCTGATATCGCGGCGGTCATCATTGAACCCGTGGTGGGAAATATGGGCTGCGTCGTTCCGCAAGACGGCTACCTGCAACTCGTGCGCGAGATCACGAAGGAGCACGGCGCGCTTCTGATCTTCGATGAAGTGATGACGGGTTTTCGTTTAGCACGCGGCGGCGCTCAGGAACGCTTCGGAATACGACCTGATATCACGACGCTCGGCAAAGTGATTGGAGGCGGCTTACCCGTCGGCGCTTACGGAGCCAGCAAGGAGCTGATGCGCAACATCGCACCGGACGGGCCGATCTACCAGGCTGGCACACTCTCCGGCAATCCGCTCTCGATGACTGCCGGTCTGGTTACGCTAAAACGACTCCGCGACACAGCTGTCTACGAGCAACTTGAGCGAGCGACCGGAAGGCTGTGCGCGGGGTTATCGGCTGCCGCGTCCGACGCCGGATTCACGACGACAATCAATCGAGTCGGATCGATGTGGACGAGTTTCTTTCAGGCAGGGCCGGTGACTGACTGGACCTCGGCAAACAAGAGCGACCGGAGACTCTTTGGCCGGTTCTTTCATGCGATGCTGAACGAGGGAGTTTATCTTGCGCCATCGCAGTTCGAAGCAGGATTCGTCAGCATCGCTCATACAGATGAGCTGATCGACCGGACGATAGGTGCGGCGCGAAACGCGCTGCGAACGATGAATGCGGAACGGAACGATTGAAGAATGCGGACTGATTAATGCGGATTGGCAGGAAGGAGCAATTGGTTCAGCTTTGGTTCGATGGCTCATCTTTCATCGGTCATTCAGCAATCATCATTCCGCATTCGTCATTCATCTTACAGCGGGAGATCGATATCAAACCGCGTTCCCTTCCCAACCTCACTATCAACCGAGATCATTCCCTCGTGTTGTTCAACGATCTGCTTGACGATTGCCAGACCCAGCCCTGTTCCACGTTTCTTTGTTGAATAGAAGGGCTCGAAGATCCGATCGAGGGTTGTGGGATCCATGCCCTGTCCGTGATCGGCGATCGTAATCCGGACGTACCGCCTTGCCGTGCCGGTCTTATCACCTTGATGGAGAGTGATTGCGGCGGTCGAAATTTCTACGGGTGATCCTTCAGGACTCGCTTCGACGGCATTTGACATAAGGTTGACCATCACCTGACGCAACTGATGCCCATCCCAATGCCCGATCAGCTTTTGATCGCTGAGTTTCATTTGCACTGGTGTGCGTTTTTCCTGAACGCTCTCTGAAATCAGATCGAGGCTGCGTTCGAGCAACTCATGGAGGTCGACCTGCGCGCGCTCAAGGGCCTTCTGACGCGAAAACTGAGTCACATCTACAACCAGCTTGTTCAGGTGCTTGATACCGCGTTCGACCAGTTCGATCGTGTTCAGCGCATCCTTGTCGCTCACGCTGTCACGTAACATCGAGACTCCCAGCCTGATGCTGCCTAGCGGGTTTCTGATCTCATGGGCCACCTGCGCCGTAGCTTGTCCTACTGCCGCGAGCGATTCCGAGTGACGCAAGCCACGCTCGGATTCAGCAGCTTCTGTGGCGTCTACCAGCGTGATGATCTGTCCGTGATCACCGTCAATCGCGATGGGCGAAGAATAGACGTCGAAAGTTTTCTCATTCGGCTCAGCCGCGCCGCCGCGAGACATCCAGCGCCCATGATACGTCGCTCCGACTGATCTCATTGCTGTGGCTGCCTCAAGCATCTTCATCGCGTCATCCGGAGCAAACCTTTCGTGGATCGAAGACCCGATGCTGGCACCCGGAAAGATCTTAAAGAAGGCCGCATTCGCGCTGCGCAGTCGACCATCGGCGTCGATGGCTGCGACGGCGCTGACCATCCCCTCCAGCAATTGACTGGTAAAGGCGCGCTCGCGACCGGCCTCCAGCATGCTGCGTCGCATTTGCTTGAATCGCCGTTGTACTTCCCAAATCGTTCCGGCGGCCACAAGGAAACCGACGAGCAGTGCGAACACACTCCAGGATCTGATCGAGCGAATCGCCGCTTGCTCGATCGCTTCACTCTCACGAAAGATCTCTGCTTGCTCTGCGCTGGATGCTGCCAATAGACCGTTTAGCTGTTCATCGACAACACGAAATTTTGGGAAACCCTCAAGGGAGTAGCGTCGCAGATCCTGCGTTATCTCCAGGTAGGAACTGAGCTCATCGCGAAAGCGTCGCCATGCCGGGTCTTGCGAGATTGGGGGCTTCTCCATTACTTGCAGGAGTTGATCCACTTCTTCCTGCGCATTACCCAGTCGAAAATCGAAGGGTGGCTTCAACTCGCCTCTCGCCTCAGCATCCTGACGCGCGCGCGCTTCGTTGTTAAGTTTTGTGACGGCGAGTCGCAGCTGGAGCAACAGGCCAAGCCGTGCGGAGTGTTGGTGTTCGAGGTCAAGCACACGAAAGCTAACTTCATTCATCCGTTGCACGCTTAGGTAACCCAGCACTGAGATCAAGCCGAGCAGGAGAGTGAAGCCAATAATTAGAGGAGTTATTGCCGGAGCGATTCCACGCGCACGTGATCGCATACTCCTTTTAGGAGCTTGCGGATTCGGCCCGTCTCCACCAGTTGGCTCGACGCGCCGATAAACGACTTCCCCGCCATCGCTGGTTGGCGTTGGCGTAGCAGTGTTCGTTGGTGATTCAGGTTGGACCATAGTTCGTCCGCTCGTTACGGCTTGGCATCCATCCAGTTGTCAGCTACTCCTACATCAACTATGAGGGGTACGTCGAGCTGAACGGCGCCTTCCATCTCGCGTTTGAGAATGTCTATAACTTGCTGACTCTCCGCTAAAGGAGTTTCGACCAGCAGTTCGTCGTGCACCTGCATCAGCAACTGCGCCTTTAATCCCGCGCGTTTGAATTCCTCTTCGACGTGCAACATCGCTATTTTGACGATGTCGCTCGCTGTGCCCTGAATCGGCATATTGATCGCTTCGCGCTCGGCCGCTTTTCTGATGTTCGCATTGCGATCGCTGATCCCCGGAAGCGGACGGATGCGGCCATAGATCGAACGCACGTAGCCATGCTCGCGCGCTCTGATTGGCACTTCTTCCATGTAGAGGCGCACGCCCTTGTAGGTATTGTAGTAGTCCGCAATAACCTTCTTTGCTTCCTGGCGCGAGATGCCTACGCGCTGCGACAGTCCCCAGGGTTCAATGGCATAAGCGATGGCGAAATTTACAATCTTCGCAAAGCGACGGGCTTTTTTTAGTTCCGCATCCGTCTTCGCGCCAAACACCAGGCGCGCAGTACGTGCGTGAATATCCTCGCCGTTCTGGAACGCTTCCAGCATCACCTCATCCTGCGTGATGTGGGCGAGCAGACGGAGTTCCAGTTGAGAATAGTCAGCAGAGATTATCTGGTTGCCTTTCTCTGCAACGAATGCCCGGCGAATACGACGCCCCAGCTCGCTCCGGATCGGAATGTTCTGCAGGTTGGGATCACTCGAAGAGAGTCTTCCCGTGGCAGCCACCGTTTGATTGAGGAGACAATGGATTCTTCCATCAGCAGCGATCTGGTGCGGCAACGCGTCCGTGTAGACACTTTTTAGTTTATCAAGCTCGCGGTATTCGATTATCAATCTCGGCAACTCATGAGTCAGCGCCAGTTCCTCAAGCACAGCTTTGCTTGTCGAGACGCGACCTGTAGACGTCTTTCTTCCGGAGAGGATGTCCAGCTCTCCGAGTACGTCGCCCACCTGCTTGGGCGAACCGATATTAAACTCATGACCGGAGAGCTGATAGATCTTGATCGTTAGTTTGTGCAATTCCTGACCGATGTAACTCGAGAGATCTGCCAGGACCTTCGGGTCGACCTTCAGCCCGGAACGCTCCATCTTATAAAGCAGGGGCGCCAGCGGCAGCTCTACTTCCGAGTAAATCGTTTCGAGCTTCTGGTCAAGAATGCGTGAGCGAAGCACCTTCGCAGTACGTGCCGTGATGTCAGCGGCTGCCGCGGTATGCCATTGCGTAGCACTCCAACCATCCCGTGGCGCTTCTAGTCCATCAACGCCGATCGCCTCGCGAGCAAGATCGCTGAGCTCATACTTGCTGCGATTTGGATCCAACAGGTAGGCTGCGAGGAACGTGTCCTCTTTGACGCCTTCGATCTTGATATTGAGGCGCGCGAGGAGGCCAACCGCTCTTTTTAGGTCGTGAACCGACTTTTCGATCAACCCGTTCTCAAGTACTTCCCGCAAAGCTTCGACCGCTGCCGGCTGTCCTCCGGCAAAGTTTTCCAAATCGATGTACGCAGACGTCCCGGCCCTAGTGGAAATCGCAATGCCCGCCGTCGCGTCGTAGTCGAATGAGCACTGCTGTTCACCGGAACCTGCGGGCGTCGAATCAGCGATAGCAATGCCGATGCTCTCAACATCCCAAAGCTCGTTCGTCAGACTTGCGAGCTGGTCTGCATTGCCGATCAACGTGTAGCGCAGCGTCGCCGAAGCTGCTGCGGGGAGAGATTGCGCAGCATCAGCAAACTCTCTTGTCAGATTCGCGAACTCCAGTTCGCGAAACAATTCATACGCCGCCGCGCGATCGGGTGGACGACTCCTGATCTGGTCCAGATCGAGTTCCACATCGAGATCCACCTTAATACGGGCTAGCTCGCGTGACTGACGGATTAGATCGGCATTGTCGCGAAGAGATTCCCGGTAGGTTTTGTGTTTGACGTCTTCCCATCGCTCAAGGGCGTTCTCGATCGAGCCGAACTCCTGGATGATTTGCACTGCGCCTTTTGAACCGATGCCCGGTGCGCCGGGAATGTTGTCAATCGAGTCGCCCATCAAACCCAGAAGATCGACAATCTTGTCCGCCGGTACTCCAAACTTCTTCTCAACCCATTCTTCGTCGCACCACTCCGTTGGCGGCACAGGCACTTTTCGTTTCGCCACCTGCGAGTTCTGTCGCATTGCGACGATGTACGGGTCGCGCACAAGCTGACACATGTCCTTGTCATTCGAGACGATCACCGCTTGCAGTTTTTTCTCAGCAGCCTTGATCGCTAGCGCACCAATTACGTCGTCGGCTTCGTAACCAGGCGAGTTAATGACCGGGATATTCATCGCCTCGCAGAGACGGACGATGTAAGGCATCTGCGATGCGAGATCGTCTGGCATGTCCAGACGATTTGCCTTGTAGCCCGCAAACGTTTCGTGCCGAAAAGTCTTTTTGCCTGATTCGAAAATTGCGGCGATGTAGTTTGGTTTTTCATCCTGCAGCAACTTGCGCAGCATGTTGGTGAAGATATAAACCGCCTGCGTTACCTGGCCCTTGGAATTGGAAAGCGCCGCAACACGATTCGCCATGGGCGCAAAAAACGCGCGGAAGATATGGGACATGGAATCGATCAGAAAGACCCGCTCCACTGGTCCGTCACCAGTTGCAGTTCGCTTGGTTGGCATGTGCTTCGATCATAGAGATGGGTTTTAGGAGTGTCAATCAGGGTCTATCTGTAGCGCAAACTGTTGATTCGCGGTGAATGGAATTCCAGGGGGCAGCAAACTAACAGTTTTGCGTTAGGGTTCGAGCTGCGTTGTTGCTTGAACTCCCGAAACGCACCGCAATTGTGGCAGGCCTGCCACAATCAGCGTCAATAACTACAGCTTCTGCTGAGCTTCTTACTCGGCACAACCATTGCTCATCAGAATAAAGCTTATCTCGTTTGCAAAACTTAGAAGGGCCCTTACGAATTGCTAAAACAGACCACGCTTGGATCTTCAGTAGAGACGGATGGGATTGGATTGCACACCGGAGTGGAGGTGCACGTGCGCCTCGTCCCCGCGCCGCCAGATACAGGGTACGTCTTTCGTCGCACTGATCTTAGTGGCTTTGAAATTCCGGCGACTGTCGAGTCCGTGGCGAACTGCGGCTATGCGACTACGTTGATGCGCACTGGCGTGATGCTCTCAACCGTTGAGCACTTGCTTGCGGCTTTGCGGGGACTGGGCGTCGACAATGTTTTTATCGAGGTCGACAACCTCGAGATCCCAATCCTCGATGGTTCGGCTGAAGTTTTCGCCGACATGATCGCGGGCGCGGGCATCGTCGAACAGCCTCTCGCGCGTCGTGCGCTGCTCGTCCGCGAGAAAGTTTCATTTGAACAAGGCAATAGACGCATCAGCGTAGAGCCCGCGGACAGTTATGAGATCGACTGCCTGATCGACTTCCCTCACCCGTTGATTGGCCGGCAGCGATTTTCTCTTAGCTTGGAGAGCGGCGCTTTCAGCCGTGAGATCGCTGCAGCGCGGACGTTCGGATTCACCGACGAGATTGAAGCGCTACAACGTTCCAACTTGATTCGCGGGGGCTCGTTGGACAATGCAATTGTCCTCACGCCTGATGGAATGCTGAATCAGACAGGCCTGCGATTCCGCGATGAGTTTGTGCGTCACAAGATTCTCGACATCATAGGCGATCTCGCTTTGCTCGGCATGCCTATCCTCGGCCGCGTTACAGCTGAACGCAGTGGCCATATCCTGCATGCGGGACTGATGTCGAAGTTGCTGCGGGTCCGCTCGGCGTGGGATATCGTCGATATGCCGGCGATTCAAGACTCAAGCCTTAAAACTCAAAGCGCAACGGTGCCTCAAGAGACGGCTCTTGGGAGTTAGTCCCAGGTCTGGACTTGAGCCTTGAGACTTGAGACTTGAGACTTGAAGACTTGAGACTATTTTTCCGGAAGAAACTCGTAAACGAAATGTAGCTGCAGCGCTCCGGCAACAATCTCCGGCCTCACTTCTTTGGCTCGCAAACGTAAAGACCCACCCGACGGCGCAACCGGGACAACACCAGATAATTGCTCGGGTCTCAAAATCTTCAACGGGTTGATCCGCGCATCCAATGCTGCCTGGACGAGTTTTAGAATCGATCCCTGCGCGAGCGACGGAATATTTTCGAGGCGCATTTCAGTAATTGTAATACGCGCCTGCAACGTTTGGGCGTTTCGATCAAAGTCGAGGCTCCACTCGCTGTTCGCCGAACCACGAAATGGTAGACAACCGAGCAAGGTTGAATTGTACGAGCCCGAAAAGGCGAGGGGCGCTACGATTTTCCCTGGCACAAATCTGACAGCTGTCTTCACGCCCGCGTGTTCGCGCTCAAGCGTGATCACGCTGGGACAGGTCGTTGCCGCGTCCTTGCTGGACTGCTTATCGGAAGCAGTGACTACGAGAGGAGTCGAAGGCGGTTTCAGGTTGTCGAAGATCGCGTCAAGAAAACTATTGAAGAATTGTTCGTTGAGAGTAATTGTAGCTTCGCCGGTGTGGGGCTGCTGGCGACCTTGACCATACGCAGAGATACCGACAAGAAACCCGGTGAGTGTAAGCAACAGAACAACCCGATTAAGCCTGCAATTCATATAAGCCATCCCTCAACACCCTTCTTAATGTGACTAACCCGACGTTTTATGAGCGCTGGCCCGCGTCCTCAATGGACGTTACTACAACCCACTTCTCACAATGTCATGCAACCGAATCAACCCAACGCAGACTCCCTGCTCATCAACAACGGGCAGCACAGAGATTTGTGAAGCTCGATCTTCCATCAGCCGGAGCGCGTCATAAGCAAGCGCATCGGCGGAAACGACTACAGGATTTCGCGTCATGATCTCGTCACACCTCAAGTCTTCGAGTGCCGCATGATCGCGACGCTGAATCGCACGGCGCAGATCCCCGTCAGTAATGATTCCTGCGAGCGCGCCTGCCTCATCGATCACGTTGACTGCGCCGAGTCCTCCGTTGCTGATCTGTTGGATTACAGCAAACCAGGTTGCCCCGTGCGGAATAGTGGGATGGTCGGATCCGCTGTGCATGAGATCGGCGACCTTCAGGGTTAAACGTTTCCCCAAACGCCCGGCTGGATGATTGCTGGCGAAGTCGTCCAGGGTGTGCCCTTTGATTTTCATCAGCGTCATCGACAGAGCATCGCCCAGGGCCAACGCCACAGTGGTGCTGGTTGTAGGCGCGAGGTTGAGTGGGCAAGCTTCCTGATCCACCGAAGCATCCAGTACAGCATCCGATCGCTCAGCGAGAGTCGATTTAACATTTCCCACGATACCAATGATCGGCACTTGCCTGTGTTTTAGATAGGGCAACATCGCGACAATCTCATCCGTCTCGCCACTGTTGCTCAACACGATCACCACATCGTCCGAGTTTATTATCCCAAGACCACCATGAAGAGCATCCGACGGATGAAGATGCAATGCCGCGGTACCCGTACTAGTCATCGTCGCCGCGATTTTTTGCGCGATGATGCCGGACTTCCCGACGCCGATAATCAAGACCTTGCCCTTGCACGCGGCAAGCAACTCCATCACGCGATCAACTTGCTGCGCATCGAGTCTCCCTGCAGTCTCCGCAATAGCGTCTGCTTCCATGCGAAGCAGTCCGGCAAACTCTGAAAAATTGGTTTTGTTCGTCATGCGTGCTTTGTTGATATACGACGACGGGCGGATTTTGCAAGTAAGCAAGACTTACGGGAGTGCGGCGGCAGGCGTGTTTTGATGACCGTCTGGAAAGCCCGAGCGCGGGTGTGTTATCTTCCCAACTCCCAATATGCCCGCGTAGCTCAGTGGATTAGAGCGTTCGCCTCCGAAGCGAAAGGTCGCAGGTTCAATCCCTGCCGCGGGTACCACTTTTTTCACTCCCATCTCCGCTTTTATGTCCGCTTTGAACGTTGCCGCCTCGCGCCTGCGGATTCGGTATTTGAGCGGTGCAAGGGTCGAGTCGACTACCCGCGAACCCATCTTCAAACGCGCGCCGGAATAAAAGCCGGTGGAGTAGCGAAGGGTCCCCTTCCCGGCCTCTTCTTTTTTCGCCGCGGTCTCAACCAACCAGCGCGTGTTTCTTTTTCTTTTTTTGTCGAAAAGTCGGCAGAATCGCTCTCTTCACCAATCATATGCTGACCATGCAATCTGCCGCTCTTCATCAGTCGGGATCACCCATGCTTGTACAGTGCTACTT
>JBDTYQ010000030.1:0-37564 GCA_040005515.1 bacterium | reverse complement strand
TTGAGTTCGGCCCGCGGAACTGGTGCCAGCCATTGGCCTGGCCGCGAACTATGGGCGACAACAAGAAGAGCGCACACACTAGACCGACAGCGCGTAAACGAACGTTGAGACCTTTGCGATTGCTTTCTGGGTCAGGACAAAGTGTATTCATGATTCTCCAAAGTTGTTCGATTCGGATCTTAGCTATGCGCTCGTCCGGGTATAACCTGGTCTTGACTTGCTTGCCGTGATTATCAGCGACCTGGTTCGAGCTAAGTTCGTAGCACTGCGAAATGCCTCAACGACCATCAAAGCTATCAGGATCAATACGACTGCCGCCAACCAAATAAACCGACTTGTCTGCCAGATGTGATGCAGACGATTGGCCCATAAGAGCCCGCATAGGAAAAAGAATAGAGACGGTATCATCGACAACTCGAACTTCATTCTGATGAGACTTTGACGAAGGTACCTTTGCCCAACAACCTCATCCATCAACCACAACTGCAGATACTCCTCCCAATCTGATTTATGACTGCTATCTCTGCGGTCGAGTATCTCGTCAAACACATTCCACTCAATCGTCGAACCCAGATTCTCTAAGAACAAACCGGTAGCGACCACACAAACCACGAGAATGGCAACAAAAGCAGAAGGGTGTTCGTTCCAGAAGGTAACGACTTGTGGGAAATAGTAAGAGACCACCAGGATATATGGAGCGAGGGCCACAGCGCCAGGTATTACAAGGGTCACAAGTGGTCGAAAGATCTCGCTCTTGAAAGGTGACGTGATATCCATAACTGTGCGGTTCGTCCAGAATCAGGTCAGCCACTACTTCTTGTTCACAGAGGACAAGCTCAACCGCGATGCTCGGCCTATCGTGTGCACTGGCTCTTCGGCTCCATAACCAAAGCATGAGCTTCGGAAGTCCCAATGTTCTCGAGCGCGTGCGTTATGGGACCACGCCAATGAGTCTCTCCACCCGTCGCCACGATCGATTCAGTCTTACCATCAGGATAACTGATTCTCAATTTGGCATCTCCAAAGCTGTATAAGACGCCGGCAGGATGCGTGTGCATTAGCTCTTTCTCGCCCGCCTTGAGCCTGTATTCGAATACTCGCACTTGATCATTTTCCAGCAGAACCTTGTAGTACTGCGGCGATAGCTTAACGGCGTCTTGTGGAGACAAAACCACGGGTGAGTAAGCAAACGCGAACGAGGCCAATAATGCCCCCAGCAGCATCCCAAGGATCAAGTGAGCGATTCGTTTCACAGTGCTTCTCCTTTCTTAGTTAAGAGAACTGATATGCTTGATGACTTTTTTTCAGGGTTATTACCGCGAACATCTGCGATCAATAAACAGCTGCAAGGTTGCTCTTGTCGAAAGTCTGTTGACCGGCAGCCATGACCTCATTCCGGTTCATCTCTACTTGCGTGGTCGTCGTCACCTGATGCGCTTCGCCCGGTGTGGTAACGCTTCGCGAACCGCCAGGAACGAACCCGTGGATCGCCACCGCGCCCGGACCGATAAGAGTTAGGTCGGGCCGAAACGCAAACGTAACGGTGTCATTCCCATTCACAACGTGGACCAGGAGCCCGCCTCCCTCCCTTTCTATGGTGTACGTAGAAATGAGATTCACATCGGAGCATCCGAGGGTGATGTTGTGCCCGGCCCAGAAGGTCGCATCGAAGGTCCGGCTGGGATAAGAGCCCCGCAGCTCTAGTCCCGGCTTTGCCGGCCCCAGCGTGATCCCTTTAGCGAACTCCTTCATCATCTTCATTGTTCCGCACGTCAGCGGATCCTGGCCGTTGCAGGGATCGCCCGCCGACTGTGGATCTTTAAAGATTTGACCCGTGGTTTCTTGCCGATGTTTCTCATAAAAGGCGTTAGAGTTCTTGTCAGCCTTCAGATAGAGATCGCGCAATCCTGGTGTGAAGAACTTGTCCAGCAGCTCGCGAGAAAGGCGGTGACGCGGTTGTTGGTTCGCCCATGCGGCAAGCAACATATCGCGCTGGTTAAGTTCAGGGCGCATCAAACTCTTAAAGAGATGAAGAACCTCTCGCCGGGCTTCAGCGGCGAAGGATTCCACGCAACTTGCATCGCAAATAACGACTAGGCGCATTGTTCCGCGTGCGGCGAAAGTAATCCGCAACGCTGAAGAAGCATGAACCGCATGGCGTTCACTTGCATGGTGCTGTGGCTGGAGCCTCTTTACGTGTGAACCTCTCATTCCCAGTGGAAGGACATTTCCACCGCGCCTGGTAAATATGATTTTGTTTTCCATCCGGGCTACACGTTAAAGTGCCTTTCATCAATTCCCATTTGCAGTCACATTTATCAGCAGGAGGCAAGAAATTGGGATCATCCGGGTCCAAGCCCTCCGGGAAGGGATCAATAGGCGCTCCCTCGGGTCTGCCAAAAATATTGAGGTCCGGAAAAAGGTCCGGCGTCGACGGATTTAACGAGACCGTGTCAGTTTTGTTCGGGATCCCGTCGCAGTCCAGATCGACCGCGGGCAGGCACCCTGTTGTGCTTCGATTAGCCTCCCAGAATTTGTCACAGCAAAGCTTGCTTCCGATTCGAGCCTGCACCAGCTTTCGCAAAGCTGCGGCGTAGTCACTATCAGACATTGAGACTGTGTAGTTTGGGTTATCACTACTGCTAAATACAGTCAGCCCACAAATCTGGAGCGACACGCCCCGCGGAACGAGGCTGATTTTCGGAGCCTGCACGTCCTTACAACCCGACGGGGGCGTGCCGAACCAGGGCGTTGGTTTGTCGCATTTCTTGTCTGGCGGAAACTTTCCTTCACAGTACTGCACCAATGTTTTGAAGAGTGGGCATGCGGCAGTGGACTTGCTCGCCTTGGTCAGCGTTGCGCAGGAAGTCTTTTGCTGCTCGTCGGGGAGACTCTTGAGATAATCACCACACTTGTCCGAGGGAAGAGGGCCGCCGAAACATTTCGCAGCCGCGATCTCCTCGGCGTCGAACAAATTAAAGGATGCGGGGCTATTTCCGCCACAGAAGCAAGTGCACGCCGGTTTTCGATTACCTGGGACTTGCTGTCCGGAGGCAGGCTGTTCGGCAGGATCCAAAAGCGCTCCTAGAACAATCACCAAGACAATCATCAGTGTAATCAGTTTTGGTTTCACGGTTTCCTCCATTTAGTTGAAAGCTCGTGGTCCATCATTATTACATCGCGGTTTTCCCATTGTACATGCCGTTGTCAGGTGCGGCGTCGGCGCATCATTTCATGATCCTATCCAACCCGCGGATCAGCCCGACATTGTTTTTGACCTCACGAATCGCTAAGAGACTGCCCTGGATGTACGGCTCCGCTCCGCTGCCAGCATCGTGGCGGATGCTCAGGCGCTCATCCTTGGCGCCAAAAATTGCTTCAACACTGATCACGTAACCGGGCAGCCGAAGTGAATGAATCTGACTCCCGTTTAAGGTCGTGCCCCGACTCTCCCTTTCCCCTATCGTTTCATGAATCGGATGAGTAACTTCCGGTTTTTTGATTTCTGAAAGGCGAAACGCCAACTCGCGCGTAGTGCCGCTGGGCGCATCCTTCTTAGAGTCTGAGGCATAATCGATAATCTCCCAGTGAGACAGGTACTTTGCCGCTTCACAAGCAAAGCGTTGTAGCAACACCGCAGTAATAGCGAAGTTACCCGCAGCTATCACGCCGACTTTATGTTCCAGAGCGGCTCGATTAATTTCGAAATAGTCTTCGTCCGTCAGACCGGAAGAACCGATGACGACATGAACGCCTTTGCGGATCGCCGTCATCACGTTGGCTTTCACTACATTTGCGTTCGTGTAATCAACTAACACATCGGTCGGTGACTCGAGGGCTGCTGCGACTGATCCGCTTATTATCAAATCTATGTTCAGGTCACCCAACACATCTTTCAGGCCATGGCCTTTATGCGTGGGAGAGACAGCACCGACAACGCTCAAATCATCGGCTGCAGCGACAGCCAGACAAAGAGGTTTCCCAGCCCACCCCGTTGCTCCGGCGATGCAAACTTTGAGTTTCATGATCTTAGACTTTATCAACCTCTAGATGTACTCGCTAGTTCTTCGAAAGACTTTCACTGGCAAAAGCAATGGACAAGACTATAGTCTCGGGGTTGGGAAGGGTGTATAGACAGAAGGCGGGCTTGCCCCCGCTCGTTTGCAACCGACCCTTTTCGTAGGAACCGGTTTTAAAAGCTCACAACCCTATTACATCAATGAGGCAGGGCATGACGATGAAAAAAAGAAGTCCTCTGATTTTGTTGCTCGCATGCTTTCTTGGGTGCGCTTACGCAATGACGATCGTCGATACGCACGCAACGAAAGTCGGGGATTTGTCTGGGGTGACTACTCTGCGGGCGATACGCACGCAGTCCCTGTATCAACTTAAATGGAGGCGCCCTGGGTCCCAGTCTGGACGGTCACAGTTCACGACCCAGGTAAGCGCAACGTCGACCGGGCAGGTTAGGCCTGCGCCTCCTTCGGCACATTGGCTCGGATTAATCGGTGAGTACGGACCGGACGACAACATTCTCTACATTCTCGAGCAGGACCAGAGACTTTACTACCTGCTTAGGAACGTCGCATCAAAGCCTAAGACAGTAAAGAGCGGCGAACTCGAACCTCTGGAAGAAGTCTCCAAGAATCTCTTTCGCTTTTCGGCCTACACATCACATAACGGCGAGTCGCTCGCGTTCACACGTGACTCGAAAGGGCGCGCCACGCAGGTCAAGATCGGGAACCTGGTTCTGCAACGCCGCAAGATCGGTCCGGAGCCCGGCAGTAACCAACTGCGCATCAATCCGGTGCGACCCGTTTCGGAGTTGATGAAGGAAGCACGCGCTGCACAGCCGCCCACTGAATCCGGGAACTTCCGTCCGCCGGATCTGGTTGAACTGGTGACGCTCGATCCGACTCTGAAGCCCGAAATCCGCTATGCGACGACGAACAACTTTCTTGGTGCCGTCTTCTATTCCGCGGCGCGCGCCTTTCTCCAGCGCCCCGCTGCTGAAGCAGTCGTCCGCGCCAATCGGAAGTTAAAGGCACGCGGGTATGGCCTCCTCATCCATGACGCATATCGGCCCTGGTATGTTACGAAAGTCTTCTGGGAAGCAACGCCGGACGACAAGAAAGTCTTCGTCGCGGATCCGTCGAAGGGATCCCGTCATAACCGTGGCTGCGCAGTTGACCTCACGCTCTACAATCTAAAAAGCGGAAGCCCGGTCGAGATGGTCAGCACTTACGATGAGACGAGTGATCGTGCTTACCCGGATTACCCTGGAGGAACTTCTCTGCAACGCTGGCATCGCCAGCTTCTCCGGGATGTGATGGAGTCAGAAGGCTTCACGGTCTATGAGGCTGAGTGGTGGCACTTCGACTATCAGGACTGGCGGAAGTATCCGATCGGTAATGTGACGTTCGAGGCGATCGGGAATAGATAAAATCAAGCGGGTTTGCACAAGAAGTGGAAATGCAGGTGCAAGAAGATTCTCAATGGTGAACAGCTAGTCCCAGCCCGCGATAGCTGGCTAGTTTGGGTTTCGTCTCCGAATGACTTCTTGTGCAAAGCTGGGTTTTGGTGGTCATACCTTTTTGCCCGCTCCAGCAATCGTTCATTTCGTACTCGTTGTCTTTCGTAGCGGCCGTTTCGCTGACCTGGCTCTGCTTTTCGCTGTCTTACTACTGCTCTTCCCTACCAAACGTTTAGTGGCTTTCCGCTTCGCAGCCGGCTTACTGTCGTGTCCCATGTCCTCCAGCACTTCTGCGAAGTCAAAGCCAAAGAGTTCCTTGATCTTGCTGTTCAGACCTGGCATCACGAGTGTCCTGCCTACGGTGGATAGCTCACCCGCGAGGCTATCGGCGAAGGCGGCGATCTGGGAGTGCTTGCGCTTCGATGCCGTGGTGTTCTTGTGAGCGTAGCCAAGCGGGTAGCCCAAAGCAAAGCCTGCTGACAGAGCTCCTAAACTCCAGACCATGGGTTCCTTCTGAAACTGCTCGCGATAATCGAGGACCCCGGTGACCGTTTCGCGGACGGCTTCGTATTGGCCCGACACCGTATCTTTGATTTCCTTTACGGTTTGCGTGATCGATTCGCGCGCAGTCTCCATCTGTTGTTCGAGTTCAGCCTTACTTGGCTCTTCCGTGGATGCGACTTTCACTGTTTCTGAATGTGCCTTCCCTGTACTCATTGCTGCTCCTCTACCTCAAGAATTCCTCAAGAATTTCTCAAGTCCGATGAATATCATGCAGACGTCGCAAAAGTAAGAATTCTCGCCGTGCCCGGCCCTGGTACCGGGAACACGGAAACGGTCCCCAACTGGATCGCGGCGAGCTCCAGTGGGTGTCGATGTTTTGCCGACGGCGATCCTGTCGGTGCGGGACAGTCTACAGGGAGCTACAAGAGGTGAGGCGAAATGATTGACGCGCGAAGCGGAGGCCGAGGGGGTTGAGACCCGCCCAGATTCAGGACTGCTTCACCTCGTTCATCCCTCGGCCTTCGGATCGCGCTGGCGCCTCGCGGCTCAACTTCTAGTCAGCGCCGAACTGTCAGGTCGATTCACCGCCAAGTCGCCAAGGGAAGCAAAAGAGCGAAGATTTTGAATTGTTGATTGTGATTGTAATTTCGGATTGCGAATAGCGGATTTCTCATTCCCATCTCGCTAACCCTGATACCTTCCGCCCACTGCCTTCTGGCTTCCGACTAGTGCATGTTGAATGGACCACCATGAGGTTCCGGCTGTAATTCTGGTCGTGCTGAATCCTGTAAGACCTCGTGCAGTTCCAGAACGTTTGCTTTCGCGTAAGCGTCCTTCGGGAGAGTGGCTGACTGCGCGTGTCCCTTCACAAAGGCATCACTGCGCACCCAGTTGAGAAAGTCCTGCCGGCTGTCCCAGGTGGTGAAGACAACGTAAGGGTCGCCGTCGTTGACCGGCCGCAGCACTTGGTTGGAAATGAAGCCTACCATCTTATCGACAAGCCCCGCGCGTTCACGGAACACCTTCTCAAAGGCCTCTGCATACTCAGGCTTTACGTACAGCCGATTGGCAACAGTTATCATTCGCGTCTCCTTTTCCACATCATAACAGCTAATGACGAATGCGGAACGAGCCGCATGATGAATGCGGAAATGATGAATGGGGATTGAAAAGGAATGATGAATGCGGAATGATGATTTCGGAAGCGAGGCAGGCAAGTATCTCTGAATCACCCTCATCGCGATCCACACATCATTCAATATTCATCATTCCGCATTCCGCATTCGTTCACTGCCTTCTTTCCTGCGCTTTCTTGTTGAGACTGCCGTGGAGGGTATGCAAAGACGGGAGCGGATTAGTGTCGTAATTCAGTTCGGTATTCAACCCGTGACGCTGCATTAGTAGTTCCGTGAATTCTTCGGCTGATATTCCCTTTGCGAAGAGATAGCCTTGCACCTCGTCGCAATGCAGCCGACGCAGGAAGGCAAGCTGCTCCTTGGTCTCAACCCCTTCGGCAATCACATTCAGCTTCAGCGCATGCGCGAGGGTGATGATAGCAGTTACGATTGCTGCATCGTCCGGATCCGTATTCACCTCACTTACGAACGATTGATCGATCTTCAAGGTGTCGATGGGAAATCGTTTCAGATAATTCAGTGAGGAATACTTGGTCCCAAAGTCGTCGATGGATATCTTGACGCCCATCCCTTTCAACTCGTGCAGCTTCCCGATCGCCTCGTCCGGATCTTTCATGATTGACCCTTCTGTCAGCTCTAACTCCAGATAGCGCGGATCTAGCCCGGTCTCTTTGAGTATCTGCGCTATCGTGTCGACCAGCTTCGGCTGTTGAAACTGACGCGCCGAGAGATTCACGGCCATCCGCAACGGTTCAAACCCTGCGTCCTGCCACGATTTGCTTTGGGCGCAAGCATTGCGCAAAACCCACTCGCCGATTGAAACGATTAGGCCGCTGTGCTCCGCAATGCTGATGAACTCCAAGGGATAAAGCAGCCCCAGGCCAGGGTGCTGCCAGCGCACAAGAGCCTCGATGCCGACAATCTTGAATGTCTGGATGTTCACCTGAGGCTGGTAATGGAGGATGAATTCTTCGTGTTCCAATCCTGGCCGCAGGTTGTTTTCAAGAACCAACTGGCGCAGCGCCGTTGTAGTCCTTCCTGACGCATAGAATTGATAGTCATTGCCGGCGCGTTCTTTCGCGCGCTTCAGCGCTGTCCCAGCATTCTTCAGCAGTGCGATCGCATCGCGGCCATCATCGGGACAGAGACTGATTCCGATACTGGTGGTCACAAAGAGTTCCTGATCTTCGAACTGAAAGGGAGCACTCAATGCGTCCTTAATGCTCTCAGCAATTTTCGCGGCGTCCTCCGTGCGACTCACCTGCGTCAACAGGATCGCAAACTCGTCGCCGCTGAATCGCGCCACCGTATCGCTGTCTCGCAGACACCCGGCTAACCTGTCAGCGACGTTGCACAACAGTTGATCCCCCGTTAGATAACCAAGCGTGTCGTTGATCGTTTTGAAGCGATCCAGATTCACGAGCAATACCGCCAGCATCTGCTCGTTCCGGCGCGCGAGTGTGAGCGCCTGGTGCAAGCGATCCTTAAAGAGGGCCTGGTTCGGAAGATTGGTCAGGGCGTCGTGGTAGGCGAGGTAATTTGCTTTCGCTTCTGCTTCCTTAAACTCGGTGAGATCGAGACTGAACCCAACCACTTCCTGATGATTAGAGAGCAAGGATGTGCTCAGTAGAACGGGGACGGACCTCTCGTGGCCGGCATACTCAGTTTCGAACGGCGCGCAACTCCCGGTCACTTCGATCTGCTTTACAGCCGTCTCGTCCAGGTAACGATGCGACGGCGAGGTAATTCCCTGCCACGTCACTTTTCCTGCTGACAGATCGTCTTCGCTGCAGCCGACCATCCGGCAAAACGCAGCATTGGCCTCGGTAATAACGCCTTGAAGATTCGCGAAGCTGATCCCGGTAAGGTTCTGATTTAGGATGCAGCTGAGCCGCGCTTCCGACTTCTTGCCGGCGGTTACAGCGTGGAGTCCTTTGCGCTCTGCGGCGCGTGCCGCTCGACGGGCGAGCAATCCTTCCCCAATGCGGCTGGACTCGATTAAGAGCATTACTTGCCGTGCAAGGATCTGCAGCACTTCCTGCTGATCTGTATCCAGCTCTCGAGGAACAACATCCATCACTGAAAGGGTCCCGAGTACATGTCCCTCCGTGGTAACGAGAGGCATGCCTGCATAAAAGCGAGCCCCGGGCTGCGCTACAACTAGAGGACTGGAAGCGAAGGTTTCGTTTTGTCGCGTGTCGGGAATGACGAGGAGTTTCTTTTGCTGGATCGTGCGGTCCCACAGGGAACCTGTTCGCGGGCTTTCATCCGGTTTGAAACCGGTTTTTGATTTGAACCAGATCCGTTCCTTTTCGACCAGAGCTATGAGGGCAATCGGCGCCCGACAAATCCTCGCCGTCAGACGGGTTAGATCGTCGAATTGGGCCTGCATCCAACCGTCGAGGAGGTTGTACTGCCCAAGGGCGTGGAGTCGTGAAACCTCGGCTGCTCGTGACGTTGTCTTCATCGCTTGTTCTGCCGCTAGCGGGCTCTGAGGATACGACTTTACTGAAAGTGTCTTCAGTCACTAGCACGGTCGAGAAGTTATTAAGAATGGCTCAGGGGCGTTTCGATGCGTGAGAGGGGCAGGTTGCAACCGCATAGCTACCTAAGTCACCTTAACAAATAAAGGCCGGGAATCCAAGATAGTTATCGAATCGTCAGTATCGGCGACAATGCTGACTCCTTGACTCAAATCCGCACGAAAAACTTTCCGCGTGCCGGCTGAAACCGAATCATTCTAATGCACCTACCTGGTCCAAGAGTCCTGAGTTGCAGCAGGAGAATCTCAAACATAGTCGATTATTCAACTCTGGGCGCGTTTCACGAAGTTTGATCCGCATGGCATGACCCTTGCTCCGCAGCAGGGAGAACTACGTTTGACATCAAGGCGGAAACTTTTGCAAAGGAGACATTGAAAAATGTTGTGGACCATTCTTGTGATTATTCTCGTGCTCTGGCTGTTGGGATTTATCGGCCACGTCGGGGGCGGTTTGATCCATCTACTGCTCGTCATCGCGGCGATCATTCTAGTCATCAACCTGCTCTCAGGCCGCAGAGGTTCAGTGGTCTAAGACCACTGCGACTTTCACGCGCGCGTTTCACGTTTGGTTCACCCGGAGTTCTCCTGTGAGCAACTCCGGGCGATCCACCAATCCGCCGAGGCAGCGCGCCGAAGGCGAATCGCTGCGTGGCAGCATTTCCATTCCGTGAACACTTCTGGTAAGTAATCTGAACTACAAAGCTTTTTGGTTATGTCTAAACGGATTGCATTTCGAAAAGTATAGGGAGAGCGACTTAGATGGCGACAAAGAAACCTGGAAAAAAGTCAGGCTCCAGGAAATCAAGTTCCCGAGCCGCGAAGAAGAAAGCAAGCGGCACGAAGAAGACCGCGGCGAAGAAGTCTTCTTCATCACGCGGTACCAGGAAGGGCGCCTCTAAAACTGCAGGCAAGAAAAGTGCAGTGACTAAGAAATCTGGAAAGAAAGCGACTGGTAGCAAAGGCGGAACGAAGAAAGCGGCTCGCAAGAAGTCACCGAAGGGGATTATCAGCTCAGTCTTGACTGGCGCTGCTGCAGGCGCTGCAACAGGCGCAGTTCAGGGCGCGGCTGAATCAGGTGCCAAAGCAACGGGCATCTCTGATGGCGGCAACTCGCAAACTGGTATTCATAAGGACAGCGGTTCAGACACTAATTAAGCACTGACGGCAAATGCAAAACGGCGGGCGACGTCAAAAGTGACCGGCGTCCGCCGCTGTGCATTCAGCGAGGTAATGAGATGACCAGAAACCCTGAAAACGAAACCTGGCGGCCCGATGAACGATCGGACGAGGCACCGACGCATCCGTACGATCCAGAGGACCCCGGGCAACAGCCCGATCCTAACACGGTACCGGTTCCACCCGATGGCGCGCCACCACCTTCGCCAGTTCGCGAACCCACCACGCCGATGCCTGCAACCGATCCCACTCCGCCTGAGCCGACGAGACTGGCCTGAGACAGTCTTAACCGAACGAGTCAGCTGCCGCCATGAGCTGCCGCTGCACGCTTCTGCATTTCCTCTTCTGATACGTCCTCGACATGCGTTGCGATATGCCAGGAGTGTCCGAAGGGATCTTTCAGACTTCCCGACCGGTCTCCATAGAATTTGGTTTCTAAAGGGCGCTCAGAACTCGCGCCCTCAGCAATCGCCCGGTTGAATACCGCGTCAACGTCATCGACGTAAATCATCAGGCTGACAGGTGAGCCGCCGAGGGTTGTTGGACTCTTGTGACCCATCTCAGGAAATTCGTCGGCAAGCATCACCGGCGAGTCTCCAATCTTAATCTCGGCGTGACCAATCTTGCCGTCCGGATGTGGCATGCGCAGAAGCTCCGTAGCCCCAAACGCTTTCTTGTAAAATTCGATAGCATCAGCGGCGCCCTTAATGATCAGGTACGGCGTCACACTGTGATATCCGTCGGGTACCGGTTTCACATTACTCATTTACTCCTCCTACTTTTCCTGCTGCAGGTTCTTGATGTCGGTTAGCAACGTCTCCTCATGGCCTTGCGGACTGACCTTTTCGTAAACTTTGCGGACGACACCGTCCGGACCGATCACAATAGAAGTGCGGTCCCAATACATAGTTCCCTTGTAATCGGTTTGGCCAATGCCACAAGCCTTCAAGAGCTCCGCATTCGTGTCGGCAAGCAAATCGATAGTGAATGCAAACTTGTTACAGAACTCCTTATGCGAAGCCACGTCGTCCTGACTGACTCCCAAGACGGTGATTCCGGCTTCGTCGAAGTCACTCTTGCTCGCTGTGAATGACTTACCCTGGATTGTGCAGCCGGGTGTGTCGTCCTTGGGATAGAAGTAAACAACGAGCCACTTCCCTGCGTAATCTGCGAGTTTGACCGTCTTGCCGTCCTGATTCGGCAGCGAAAAATCCGGGAATCGTTTTCCTGTTTCAATCATCATTACTGTCCTTCCATTTTCTAAGATTGGTTGCACCAATCCAGCGTCGAACTATTCCGGACCCCTGCTTCCGACACTGCACGTTCGCGTTGCATCGGCATTGTCGCGATAGTTCTTTTGCTATTGACCGGCCTGCTGGATGGGTGTGCCAATGTACCACGTATTTCCAAAGGGATCGGCTACTGCAGCCACACGATCGCCATAAGGTTGATCCGTTGGTTCCTGTTGGGAAGTGGCGCCGCCGGCAACAGCACGCCGGTACCAGGCGTCAACGTCGTCAACGTAAAGGTAGAACATCGTCGACAATGGCTGGTAGGGACCATGCGCCTCGCCCATTTCGAGAACTGAACTCCCAACTCGGATCTTCGCGTGCATAACCGGACCATCTGTTTCAGCTCGATGCACTACTATCTCTTCCGCGCCGAAAGCTGACTTTAGAAATTCGATCATCTGCGAGGCGCCGCGCGGATGCAGATATAGATTGACGGTGTGAAGTCCCTCGTCCGTATGCGAACCTTCGAGTCGTTTCGCGATGTACCACTCGTTCCCCGACAAGTCCTTCACGCCTGCGAGGCGTTCCCCATGACTCTCGATCGGCTCCTGCATCGATGTTGCGCCGGCCGCGAGGGCACGTGCGTAAACCGCATCAACATCGTCAACGTACATGTGTAGCGCTGCGAAATTCGGCGTTCCTCGCCAGGCCGGGCCACCACCAATCATCAGCATTGAATCGCCTATCTTGTACTCGCTGTGAACGCCGCCTTGAGAACCGGTGCCGAAGATTGTGCCTTCAGCTCCAAACGCTTGTTTCACGAATTCAATGAGTTCCTTTGCCTCGCGGACTGCGAGATAAGGCGTGATTGTATAGAACCCTTCGCGCGCCTTCTTAACTGGATCGATCGCAGATTTTGCAGTGCTCGTGCTCATTGCTGCTCTCCTCTTCAAATCGTCTGATAGACGAGTTCTAAAACCTTCGCTAGGCAAACTGACGAGCTGAGTTGCGACGTCGACAAGGGAAGTCAGCGGATCATCCGCGCGCACACCTGCAGTCGCGCGAGCGCTTGCTCCGCCGAGGACGCTCTCCACAAACTGATCGAACTGTTCGCTCAACTCTTGCTCAGCCATTTGCCTCACCCAAACCGGCACGCAGAGTCTGCACGCCTCGAAACTGAAGCTGCTTCACCGCGCCTTCTGTTCTTCCTAACTCTGTCGCGATTTCGCGGATGCTCTTGTCCTCCGCGAATCGCATCACGATCACGCGTCTCTGATCCTCGGGAAGCTCTCGCACGAGACGGAAAAGTGCCGCCTGTCTTTCAATCGCTTCGAGACTTTCTTGCGTTTCACGATCCTCAGTGGCTGCAAGTTCTGCGAGATCGTCAACACTTGAACGCGCACCTTCGCGCACCGAGGTCTTGTATCGATCCGCAATCAGATTCCCAGCGATCCGCAACAACCACGACGCGAATGAAACTCCGCGCCACTTGAAACGCGGCAGGTTTGCAAGCGCTTTCTGGAATACTTCGGACGTGACGTCTTCAGCTTCTTCGCGGGTATTTGCGCGACGCGCGGCAAAGGCGTAGACGCGTTCGAAGTTTTCTTCATACAGGCTTGCAAACTTGCTGGGATCACTCTGCGCAGCTTCAACCAGAAGACGCTCTTGCGCCTCCTCGGGGAATCCCATTGATGCAGGTTTCTCGGCCACCATTCTGTCTCTGCTTATATAAACTGTTTCACAGTGAAAAAGTTACGGCAAGGTTCTCAAGACCGAAAATCCGGATGCATAGGATTGAGATATTTCCAGAAAATTTCTTGCGACTTTACCTGTTTGGTCTTACTATCCGGGCTGCTTAGCAGTAGTAAATGAGTGGTAGGCAGTACGGATCGCCGAACGTTGGGTCGCTCTTAGCGGCCCACCCCGAACGACCAATTAGTAACCGCCACCTCGATACCTCCTCATAACGCTTCCTTGCGGCGATGTCTTGATGCTGCTCGCCTTCGTGGCTGAAGTCTCGAACCGCGATCGTGCAGCAAATTCACTTTGAAAACTACAACATGGAGTCGAACGGCCGTGGGGTCGTTAGTACCTGCCCGACCATCTCTGCCTTATCAAAGGAGGTCAAATGCCTATTAAGAAGGACCGCAAGACTGCGCCAAAGAAAGTTGGCGCAAAGTCTGCTGAGCGAAGCCAGCGTGCGGCGAAGAAATCACAAAGCAAGAAACCGAACAGAGCTGCAGCCGCCGAAACGTCGCAGGCGAGTACTACTGCCGAGCGCGCCGTTTTCAAAGCGACTGATCGGATTGCAGAACTGGGTCGCGTTTGGGAATGGATTGCTCAATTCGTCAAGCCAGTCGAGTTTCGCGTCTCCTGTGTGCGGCCTGACGATCTGCTGGTCTGCGACTTCATTTTCGAAAATCTGCGCCTCGAAACGCAGGGCAACGGCGCGCCGAAGCTGATTCGGATCAATCCCGCAGCGGCGGCGCACTTAATCGTTGAGCTGCCACCGCAGAGCTTTGGTGAGGAAGCATTTCTTGATGCAACGGGCGAAAGCGTCCCGGGTAACCTCAACGGCGCCGAAAAGTTTCCTGACAAAGATTCACCTCCCGGACTTAACCCCAAGAATGTGGTTCCACCTGGGGACGCGGCTGACCCACTCCCGGCAATGCCGAGCGCAAGGATCCGTATGGCCGGGCGCAGCCGAATCGCTTTCTCCATGCCGGCTGTCGAAACTGATCTGTCCTTCAAAATCGAAACGATCCTCGATGCATGCAGGCGCTGGCCGATGCGGCTCGATATCAACGCCGTTCCCGATCCACCCCGTACTCGCGCGCGGAGAAGTAAAACCCCAACGAAAGACAGTTGGCTTTCCGATGTGGTCATGTCGCTAGACTGGGCCCGCGCGACTGAAACCCTGCTAGCCGGATTGGGTGGGGATGCTATCCAGAAGCCATTAGCCGCGGCAGCGCGCCGGATCGCCAAAAAGACGATCGACGCGATTGCCTCTGGCTCGCCGCGCAGCGTTGAGGGACAGTTGCGTAAAGCATTTGATGAAGAGCTCGACGTGCTCGGCACGCAGTTCCCACCATTGCGTGATCCAATCAGGCATGAGATTGGCGCCGCCGCGCTATCGCTAATGACTACTAAGGAAGTTGCGGGTTATCACTTAGTGGGGACGGTTCTCGACATCGGCAAAGAGCTTCCCTTCCTTCCGGTCATCTTTGGACCACACAAGCCTGCACAAAATGTCACTGCGCTCGAACTGCCGTATAGATTGATCCTGTCTCCAGTTCCCCAATCGTATTGGCATCACAGCACCAAGGCGGTCTCGCGAAACGGGCGCACCGAACTCTGGCACACTCGCCTCACAGGCGGATCCGCGTTCACCGGTCCCGACCTCCCGACAAATGTGCGCGCGCTCTGGTCGGACGACTATCACATGCCGGGCATCGTCGGGATCGTCAACAGCCTTCTGCCATTCCGCATGAGTCTTGACCCGCTGGATCGAGAGATGCTCGTCAAGCTGATGTCGGGATTCGATGAGGTTGATCCACATGAGCACGTATTTCATCCGCACACTGCTAAAGCTCTGCGCCTTTCGCTATCGTCCCTCGGAGCTCTACTCGACGCTGAGGGAAACTGGGCGCCGCCGGCGCCGAAGAAAGTCAGTCTCGAAGAATGGCGACACCTGGCTACTCTCGGCCGTGATCACTACGTACGAGTTGTCTACCGCGGTTTCCTGAAGGACTTTCGCCACGCTGCGTCGCTCGTAAAAGTAACGGAACGAAAATTTGAAACGCTTCCGGGCTCCACGAACCGTGTTGCAGTCTTGCGGCAAAGGTTTTTTATTATCGTTCGCGAACCCATCAAGCACTACGACGGCAAGGGCCACAAGAACCAGGGTCGCGATTTCCCATTCACCGACGTCGAAATCCTCACACGCATTACGCCGAGCCTGGTCGCTCCCGACAAGCCCGAGTGCCGTTTGAGTGATCCGGACAACGTCATCTACAACGCCGCCACGGGTGTCCCGCATCGCGCCTGCTTCTGGCCGATGATCACCGCCGCAAACAATTTCATGTTTCAGATCGCCGCGACTGATCTGTCCGGGAACCGAGTCACCTTCGCGATGCCCTTGCTCTTCGTGGGTATCGAAGCGAATGAGGACCCGGTGGTCAGGGCGGAGGTTATCAAGCAGAACAATAAAGAGCTCGCAAATGTTCGTCGCCGCGCAATGATCGACAGCAAGTCGGTCTGCTACGCGCCGCAGAAGGCCGGGGCAAAGGGCGACCCACGCATGCCCACCGCTTCGATCACATTCAAAGCTGACCCTGTCGATCCGAACGCCGTATCAATAGATGAAGCGCAGTTCTATCCGGTAATCGAAGAGGCCTCGGTGAGTATTCCCTCGATTCAGCGCCTCCTGCAGAAAGACGCACCCATCACAGTCGAGTACGCGAAAATCTATAAGGACACCGCCAACGGTTTCGGGTTCGGAAACGCTGGAGAGCTCTTTCTAAAACTCAAGGGTTCAATGCCATTAGAGTTTGGCAGCGGAAATAATCAGCCGAAGAGTGATGCGTTGGGCGGCCTCGCCACGCCGAGCATGGAAATTCTCGGGCTGTCACGACAGATGGGACCGGTGGCCGCACAAGGCGGTGGCGGTGACCCTGAAGCGAAGCTTGGCGACATCATTGGCAACAAGTTCAACCCCGCTGCGTTTTTCAAGGGGGCAAAGATCCTCGGGGGCATCGGGTTCGAGGAATTGCTTGACCTGATCCCCGGCCTCGAACAACCGAGCGTTCCCAAACTCCTGAGCAGAGAAACTGCCGACAAGATCGAAGCGAGCTTTGACTGGTCGACTCAGATAAATCACTCCGATGCGGCGAAGGGAATGTTCATACCCAACGCTGGCGGCCCCACGCTCATGGAGATGCACGGCGTTGTCAGTGCTCCGCTCATGACGCCATCGGCAAAGACCTTTAGTGCAACTGCCTCGCTAGTTAACTTCAAGGTGAACCTCTTTGGTTTCGTTACCCTCTGGTTTGATCGCCTTGAGTTCACAGCAAAGAGCGGTGCAAAGCCGGACGTCGCTGTCGATCTTCACGCGGGAGAAGAAGCGGTAGCTTTCGGAGGTCCGCTTGAGTTCGTGAATGAGATCCGGAAGATCATTCCCTCTAACGGGTTCAGTGATCCTCCTTCTCTTTCAGTTACCCCGAGTGGCATCAGCGCTAGTTACTCGATCAATATTCCTTCGCTCGCAGTGGGGATCTTTGCGCTCGAGCACTTGTCGCTGGGCGCCGGTTTTGTCCTCCCGTTTGACGCCAAACCCGCGGAAGTACGTTTCAATTTCGGCGAGCGACAGCGACCGTTTAGCCTCACGGTTTCCCTCCTCGGCGGCGGGGGGTTCCTGGCGATCGGTATCGGCAGCGAGGGTGTGCGCGAGATCGAGGCGGCGTTGGAATTCGGCGCGGCACTTTCCATCAATCTTGGTGTCGCCAGCGGCAGCGTCGAGATCAAGGCCGGCATCTACTTTCACTGGATGACAGAATCGGTAGAGTTGGCCGGCTACGTTCGTTTACACGGCGAGCTTTCTGTTCTCGGGTTAATCTCCGCCTCACTCACATTCAACCTGCAACTCGCCTATATGAAGGACAACACGCGCTCTGTTGTCTGGGGCGAGGCGACTTTGGAAGTTGAGATCGACATTCTCTTTCTCAGCTTCAGCGTGTCGGTGAGTTGCCGGCGCGAGTTTGGCGGTTCGGACGGCGATCCAAAGTTCATTCAACTTATTCCCGATCAAAACACCTGGGACAACTACTGCGAAGCATTCGCCACGGAGGCTGCGTGATGTCTAAACAAACTACCCTCTGGACCGCATTGCCGAACGGGTACAGCGATGACGGTCGCTCTTTGCGCCTCTCGGTACTAGTGTCACCGCGCCTCGAATTCGATTTCGATCCGCATCTGGACAGCTTTCCCGACTTCGTGGATTGGCCCGCCACGATCGCGCAGAGCCGGTTCACGATTCACTTCGGAGGCAATCCTCCTGTCACTGTGAACGGAACTGACGTCAAGGGCCGCACGCGCATCGACGATCGTCTGGGGATGCCGGACTCTCACGTCTGGACCACGCTCTTCCTGCCCAGCACTCCAGTCAGCTCCTTCCAATACCGAGACCTGACAAAACACTCCGTGCTCTCCTTTCCGGCTGCAGACCTGGATTCGTGGGTGAGCGATCTTTACAAGGGGCTCGCAGCCTCCGCCCAGGATCAATTACCGACTCCGGAAAAGTTCCTCAATGATCCAGGTTGGAAAGAGCTGCTGGATGCAGTGGAACACAACGATCGTATCTTCACCGATCAAAAGAGTGGTCTCCGGAACGTAAGGCAACAGTTTGCCGCGTTGCAGGATCACGGTTTGGACAAGCGCAACCGCGCTAACGACCTGGCGCGATTCCAACTCTTTCACACGCCACCGTCCAAACCGCGAGTCGACAAATACAATCCGCCTCGTGATGAAGCGCAAGCACGCGCGCAATGGCTCGGCTACGATCAGACACCGTTGCCCAAGGCCGCGGACTTTGAAGACGAGATCGATTTTCATCAGATCGTCGCCGCGATGAATCAGTATCCAACCCTCCTGCGTAGGCTGGGACTCGTCGTCGACTTGTTGATCTCCCGGGACGCATTAACCCCGGCAGCGAGTGCCGCTCTGTGGGTTGAAGTCGAACTGCCGCCGCCAACACCCACGGTCGAACGTCCGCAGCACGATGCCTCCCCGCGCACGCAAACTTTGCTTGATGCAAACCGCTTCCAACCCGTGTCCAACACAGCGGCGCCACAAGCCGGCGATCTCCGCGTAGCAAATGGTCTGCTCACGCTCGACCCGAAGACATTCAACCTCGTTCAGTCAGATGTGGATGGCGCTGGTCTGAAGGTTACAAACTTCGCGCGCTCCCTGCTTATTCTGCGAGGTGCGCCGGACTACCAGGTCGACCCTGTTACGAAGCACAAACGCGAGATTGGCGCGCCGGCCTTGCGTAACGCCGGACTGATGCTCGTCCACTCGCAACGCGGCGACATGTTGAAACGTACTGTGGCTCGGCAGCACGACTTCAATGAGGCGGCAAAGAAGATCGAGGCAGGCGTTAACAATCCGCCGCCCAATCCCAGGATGTTTGCGGAAGATCTGGTGCGAGGCTATCGCATCGATATTTGGGATGACGTTTCGAAACGCTGGCACTCACTCTGTCAGCGGCAGGCTATTTACGATATCGACAGTGGAACAGTTGTGATCGACGTACCGACTGAGGAAGGCACAGTCAGGTTAGCCGCCACTACCTCACCGGATAAGAGCAGCAACCCGGACGTTATCTGGTTGCACGAAGCGCTTGTCTCGTGGGCCGGTTGGAGTCTTTGTGCACAGATGCCCGGCAAGACGATCCACCACCAGGCGACGAAGATTGACGATGACGGTAGCGAAGTAGTGGTGCACGAAGATCCGGTCGGCGAGCCGGAAGCGGAGATCCCACCGGGACTTCGATTACAGAGTTCCTTCAAGCCACTTAAGGGATCGCTCCCAAGATTGAGATATGGCCGAAGTTACTGGTTGCGGGCCCGCGCGGTCGATCTCGCGGGCAATTCTCTGGACCTGCAGGAGAAGGATTTTGGTCCCGAAAAATCGAAAGCCAATGCGCGGCCATACCTTCGTTATGAACCGATCTCCGCCCCGGCAATCGCTCTCGTGATGCCGACGCCGGGCGCGCCGGAAACTCCCGCGGAAGGCGAGTCAATGGAACGCATCGCCATCCGCAGCTTCAACGACACGCAAGATCTAAACATCGTAACAACCTCGCAGCGTGCGCGTCGTTGTGCAGTTCCAAGTCGCACGACCCAACGCGAAGCGGAACAGCACGGCATGCTCGATCGTGGCGGCACCGTTGATCCTACGTTCTTCGCGCTGCTGGCCGCACAGGATAATTCTCTTCCCGAGGTGAAGGTGAAAACGGCGGGACCGCTAGCGGGGGGCGATCCCGTCGAAACGGGTTATGCCGCGATGGTCGATGGCGATCCTTTGCCGTACTTACCGGATCCTTTAGCGCTCCGGATCTCGGCACGGATCTTCGACCATCCAACTTTTTCATCCGACAACATCATTTCGATTCCCTTTTACGATGGTACTGAGTGGCCGGAGGCGTTGCCGTTCAAGATCGAAATTTATGACGAACCCGCTGACGTCCCTCGTTACGATGCAGGTCTGCGGACTCTCTTTATTCCATTGCCTAAAGCCGCACGCGCAACCTTGCGGCTCAGCGTACGGCCCAGCGCTCAGTCTCTCAAATTACTCGGTGTCTGGAATTGGCTTTCGGCAGCGCAACAGACTCAGACTGTAGTCATAAATGGTGTGCCGACGACTCTGGAGCGCATCGCTCGTACCGGCCAACACTGGATGCTGACGCCCTGGCGAAACATCGAATTGGTTCATGCGACGCAGCGGCCGCTCATTACTCCAGAGGTCTCCGACTTGCTAATCGGACGCAACCACGCAAACACCTTTGCGGTACCCCACTTTCTGGCGACTTGCAGTGTCAAAAGCACAGACCGTGTGGACTTGCGCGCTAATTGGAACGAGCCGTTCGAAAATGACAGGGCATTGCCTGATCCGATTCTGGAAAATCGAGCGCGCGTAGATCACGCGTTCTCGGTCAAGATCACAGATCTTAAGTCTTATGCCGGCTTGCCGGATTACTTTCCTGAAGGCGTCGATCTCATCAACATCAACGGCAAGTTCAAAGAACAACTGAAGCGCAAGGTTCATGAATTTCACGACACACGCTACCGGCGCATTGAATACTGGCTGGAAGCTACCACCAAGTTTCGCGAGTTCATGCCTGCCGACGTTCTCACGGAACCGGGGGACGATGGGCCACAGCCAACTGAGACCAATATAAAAGTCGTGGGAGAGAAAGTCAGGACATGGATTCCGTGTTCATCGCAGCCACCCGCTCCGGAGATCTTGTACGTGGTACCAACCTTCGGGTGGGTTCGTTCCGGTGATGCAGCGAGCAAGAAGAGCTGGCGGCGCGGCGGTGGTCTACGCGTGTATCTCAACGGGCCCTGGAACGCCTCGGGCTATGGAGAGATGCTTGCGGTGGTCCTTCCCATCGCTTCTTTCAATGGCGATCCGAATACTCAGCCTGCAGGAAAACCACTCAAGAGCTTCGTGACGCAGTGGGGCAATGATCCCATTTGGCTGAGCGCGTTTGTCCGCGGCGCGACGCCAAAGGCGAACAACTTCCCGCTCGCTCGCACCAAAGCGGATCCCGAGGGGAAATGGCTGCCGTCATTCGCGCCGGCTGATGAAGCAGACCAACCGCCGGGACCATTTCTCACCACCGCGCTCGAGCATCCTGAACAGCGCAATGCGACAGCGCAGGCGCAAGTCGACATTGCACCGCACGATGTCTTTTACGATGAGGAGCGCCGGCTTTGGTACTGCGACATTGAAGTGATATTTGGCGCAGCTTACTTTCCGTTCATCCGGCTCGCCTTGGCGCGTTATCAGCCGGTTGCTCTCTACACTGCCCATCTTTCAAACATCGTCCTCGCTGACTTCATGCCTCTCATTCCGGACCGATGGTTGAATGTGACGCAGACACAAAATCCGCGTGTCAGGAAAGTGCGAGTCTTTGGCAATACCTATTCTGACTCCAGCTCGCACAAAGAAGCGACGATGGGGCCGGTCGCCAGTCTGAGACTGCCGGATGGAACAGTGCGTACCCTAGGCGGAGTCAAGGTAGCGCCGTCGAGTGTCGTGGAGGTTTGGGTTGAACGCTATGATCCAACGCTCGGCGAAGACTTCGGCTGGAAGCGCGACTCAAGCGCGATCGTGCAAGAGGGTTTGACGCGGAGTGGACTCGTCGGAACCAATGCGACCACGACAACGAACACGTCTGCTTCCGCAGTAAGGGCGAGATCACGTGCAACTGAGTTAGTAAAGTATCGCGAGTACGAGGCAGTGCTGGAGGAAGGACTGCTGAATCAACTTTTTGTAACTCCGACTCTCTGGGATGGAACGGTGACTCTGCCACAGTTGACGGGTGGTGCGAGGTATCGTCTAGCGATTGCGGAATACGAAGAGTATCTAGTCGACGATGTGGCACCGTATGACCGCTTCCTGGAAAAGAAGGACAGGCGTCTTGTGTTCATCGAGCATGTAGAACTTGAATAGCAGGTTCAAATTATCCCACGTTCGGAAGGGCCGGGTGTTCATGCGTTAGTGGTCGAGTCGGATGCGCTCGACTGCGAAGGCCGCCTGCTTCCATCAGCGACCCGGACGTCGACGGATGGCGAGCGGCTAAGCGGGATCGGGAACACAATCGACGTGTCCGCAGCCGCAACCACTGCCAATAGCTTCCGCCTCATCCGCTTCTTCACAGACAGCCACAATATAGAATTTCTTCATCCATCCCCAGCAGAGAGATTCCCGTCACGCCTCCATCGATGAAATGGCTCGACAAGAGAAATCCTTTAAGCCTAAGCCCGCGGGAAAGCTAACGGCGTTGACGAGCCCGCATTGATAGCTTCGCGCACGATCTTCTTCATGGGGAAAGCTTGGTTTGTTTTGCGGGGGACCGGCAACCAGCTCATGGGCCTGACAGCGGGCCTATGCTCGAATGTGTAGCTAAGTTAAGATGGTGACTCCCCAAAAGAAAATTTCTGAATCTGATAGCTGATCGCTCTTCAAACAGCGTTGCCGGAGGTTAAAGAATGCACTTCAAGTATCGTAGTACGATTCTGCTCGCCGTCGCGTTTTCGGTCGTAGCCATAGGCCTGATGCTGCTCTCTTCATGCGCAAAAACCGGCGGTCCGAGCTCTAGTTCATCGACCGGCAAAGGAACGTCGGCCGAGGCAGATCAATTTGTGCTCGACGCCGAGAAGCGCTTGTTCGATCTTAATGTAAAATTCAGCCGTGCGGATTGGGTGAAGAGCACCTACATCACGGACGACACGGAAACTCTTTCAGCTGAAGCGAATAAGGATGTGATCGCCGCAACGACTGACCTTGCTGAAGAAGCACGACGCTTTGATGGGATCGACCTTTCGCCCGATACAAAGCGGAAACTAAAACTCATCAAGCTCGCGCTCACCTTGCCCGCCCCCTCAGATCCGACAGAGCGAGACGAGTTAACGAAGATCGCTGCGTCGATGGAGGGCGATTACGGCAAGGGGAAATATTGTCCTGATGGCGATAAGGGAAAGTGCCTCAGCCTGGGAGATATGGAAAAGATTCTTGCGGAGAGCCGCGATCCGGAAGAGCTCAAACGCGTCTGGCTCGGCTGGCGCCAGGTGTCTCCGCCCTACCGAAAAAATTATCAGCGCTTCGTCGAGCTAAGCAACAAGGGTGCGAAAGAGATGGGCTTTCAGGACACCGGTGCGATGTGGCGCGAGAAATATGACATGGAACCTGACGCCTTCGCTGCTGAGATGGAGCGACTCTGGCAACAGGTGAAGCCGCTCTACGATTCGCTTTACACCTACACCCGCCACAAACTTTCAGAAAAATACGGAAGGGATGTAGTCCCTGAGGATGGTCCTATTCCCGCCCACCTGCTTGGCAACATGTGGGCGCAGACGTGGGGCAACGTTTATCCGATACTCGCGCCGCAAGGCGGTGGCGATCGCGGCTACGACTTAACGCAGACACTGAAAGCGCGTAACACTGACGCGAAGCAGATGGTCCGCTACGGCGAGTCGTTCTTCACCTCTTTGGGTTTCGACCAATTGCCCGGGACTTTCTGGGACCGCTCTCTCTTTACGAAGCCGCAGGATCGCGAAGTGGTCTGTCACGCCAGTGCCTGGGACGTCGACTTCGAAAAAGATGTGCGGCTGAAGATGTGCATTGAAATTAACGAAGAAGACTTTTCCGTAGTCCACCACGAACTGGGCCACAACTACTATCAGATGGCTTATGCCAAACAGCCATTTCTGTATCGCGACAGTGCGAACGACGCATTTCATGAAGCGATTGGGGACACGATTGCGCTCTCGGTTACGCCGCCCTATCTGAAACAGATCGGCTTGATCGACAAGACGCCGGATCCCGGCGCGGACATCGGTTTCTTACTGAACCGCGCGCTGGACAAGGTGGCCTTCCTCCCGTTCGGTTATCTGGTCGATCAATGGCGTTGGAAAGTTTTCTCAGGTGAAGTTGGTCCCAACGACTACAACAGTGCGTGGTGGGCCCTGCGTCTGAAGTACCAAGGCATCGCCCCGCCGTCGCCGCGTACCGAGCAGGACTTTGATGCGGGTGCGAAGTACCACGTCGCTGCCAACGTGCCTTACTCGAGATATTTCCTGGCCGCGATTCTGCAGTTTCAGTTTCACCGCGCATTGTGCCGTGAAGCGGGTTTCACTGGCCCATTGCATCAGTGTTCGATCTATGGAAATAAGAAGGCAGGAGAAAAGCTCAACCAGATGCTGGCGATGGGCCTAAGCAAACCCTGGCCGGAAGCACTGAAGACGATGACGGGCGAGGACAAGATGGACGCTACCGCGATCATCGATTACTTCGCCCCTTTGAAGCAGTGGTTGGATG
This sequence comes from bacterium, assembly GCA_040005515.1. Classification (GTDB taxonomy): domain Bacteria; phylum Acidobacteriota; class Blastocatellia; order Pyrinomonadales; family Pyrinomonadaceae; genus PSRF01. The sequence goes on along the minus strand of JBDTYQ010000030.1, from coordinate 12,898 downwards.
CGGAGAACCAAAAGGCTGCAGCCGCGAAGCAGTGAGGGAGATTGGTAAGTTGATCGCAGTTAGTTGTTCGTGATCAGTCTTTCGTGGTCACCGTTTGCTGATCCGCACTACGAGATTACACACAAGAGACTACCTGACCACTATCTACTGACTACTGACTTTTCTTCCCGGCGCAATCACATCCGCAGCCAGGAACTTTGCGAACGCACCAGCAGGCCACTGTTGATGCGTGTAACTCTCTCGAGTCGTAGCAAGCATCACCTGTATGAAGTCCTGAGTCGTCAGGGTCTTTGGCTCGGGGTATTGTTCTTTCGGCTCGCGCGAGAAGATTGGTGCTGATAAAAGCTCCAACGCGTCAATAGTGCTGAGTGGATTACTCAGAACAGCGAGGTTTAAGTCGGAACTCGGTAGGATTTGAAACCCTACCTCGGGCGCTGGCGCCGCACGCAACCACCCTCGGAAGGAGCTATCCGCGTTAGGGTTATAGTCCGTGCCGGCTTCGAGCTGATGCTGGCCTTCGTCAACGAGGTAGATTCCTCGACGCTTTCTCTCTATTAACTGATTCACAATACTTCTAAACAATCACCAATAGAACCCGATTTCCAGAAAAGTTGGCATCGCCGGAAACGGCAACGATTGGCTGGAAATGAAGGCGAAAGAGCAGGCCCTCCAGCGGCCCGCCCTGTCTTATTCCTGCAACGTTGCCGTCACCTCGCTCAAATAGCTCGAATCTGCCATTAGATTCGCCTTATCTTCCCGGTGTTGAAATGTTCACATCTACCTTCTTGTTGCCACCGAACAAACGTCCGCCAAAAACAAACAGCGCGCCGACAACAAGAATCACAAAGATCACAAGGATTGCGACTACACCCGTACTCCCACTGCGTCCATCGTCTCCCATTGTTTTATCCTCCTTTTCAAGTTACTACACGGCGGTTGTATCACCACCCAGAAGTGTCAGTACTTCACCTGTCACGTAACTGGAATCGATCTGTAAGGCGAAGTAAACAAATGCGGCTGATACGTTCGTGCATCTTGGTTACCTTCGCGAACTTTCCTGGCCGTTCCTCACTCAGGTCAACAAACGCTCTGCTACCGCTGATGCAAATCGTGAGCCGACTGAGATAGTTCGCTTACCGAGTCTTAAAAGGCGAGTTGATCTTCCTCTTGGTCGTCTTTCGAAAACGATTAGCGGTCAATTGAGTTGGCACTATGATTGCGATTGACCGCCTCCAGGGTCGATGCAACGTGCCATCACTGGTCTGTAACTAAACACGACCTCGAACCGGCGTATAGGAATCCTACACAACAGAGAGAGCCAGAGCAGATTGCAAGAGGGAGTTGAAATTGCTTCGTACGACGCGAGGAGCCTAAACGGGTCTGACTAGTCTAGCGGTAGCCTCGGGGCCAGACTTGCCAACTCGCACTTGCTGGAACTGATCATTTAACGCACGGGCATAACAGATGAGACAAACGCGGGCCAAATGACCGGAAGCGGTCGGCGGAATCGAAACGCCGCAAGTGGAGCAGTGGGCCGGAGCGCCGAGTGTTGATGTTTTTCTAAAAAGGTTCATCGGAGTCCTTCCCCCTCGTTAGCCATGATCCCAACGTGCGAAATATGTTCGAACCCTAGACAAACTTAAGAACTCAAAAGAGGCCATAACAAATTTCGTTCCAAACTTGCAGGTGATCCAAAGATGACAAGAGTTGAGCAACTACAGAACGCAGGAATCATTCGGTTCGGTCCACCAAAGAGGGAGTTCAGGTACAAGCACGCTGACGGTCGTAAGGTGAGCGCCTTCGACCTGAAAAGAATCCAGGAGCTCGGTATTCCACCAGCATGGACAGACGTGGCCATCAACGCTATACCCGGGGGAAGGCTCCAGGCTGTGGGCAAAGACGTGGCCGGGCGATGGCAGTATCGCTATCACGAGAATCACGTGCGCGCGCAGGAACTCAAAAAATTCAAGCGCATAGTTAAATTTGCAGAAGCGCTGCCGAAAATGCGGAAGACCGTCAGTCGGGATTTGCGACAACCTGGCCTCAGCAAAGAGCGCGTGATGGCGAGCATTCTCCGCATACTCAGCACCTGTTTTATGAGGCCGGGCAGCCAGTCATATGCGAGTGAGAATGGCAGCCATGGCATCGCAACGCTGAGACCGAAGCACGTGAAAGTCAAAGGTGAGGTGCTTGAGTTTGATTTTCCCGGGAAGTCTGGAGTACGCCAACAGCGGCAGCTTAAAGATCGACAGGTCGCGAAGGTTGTTAGAGCCTTGCTCAAACAACCACGGGCGGACGTCTTCAAATATCAAAATGGAGACGGCGAATGGGTAAACATACACAATCGCCACATCAACGAGTACATCAAAGATGTAATGGGCGAGAGTTTTAGCGCCAAGGACTTTCGCACGTGGGCGGGGACAATCATCTGCGCCTGTGCCCTCGCCCGCGTTGGAACCGAGACTAGCGAAAAAAAGTCTGCGAGAAAGAAAAAGGTAGTCGCCGCCATCAAGGAAACCGCAGAGATGTTGGGCAATACCCCTGCCGTATGTCGCAGTTCGTACATCTGTCCGGAAGTCATCAATGGTTTTGAGAAAGGGAGAATCATCGAGGGGTATTTCGAAACGCTGGAAGACTTCATTGCCTACCGCGGAAGAAAACTGCATCGGGGTGAAACGGCAATGCTGAAATTCCTTAAGCAGAACGCGACGTAACGAGCTATTGGTCTGTGTAGGCATCGAGGGCGACAACGAACGCAGGTTCTGGCTTGCCGACCAGCTTGAGCTTCATCGAAAACGCAAACTAAGAGCTGCGTTACGTCTGGCATCGTTGTTGCTGTTTCTCTTTAAAAGATACTCGCAATGTTCGATTACCGTTCGAGTTCGAATTACCGGAGGAAATCTAGAATGAATGCCTTAACGTTACTTAAAAACGACCATAAAAAAGTTGCCGGACTCCTCGAGAAAATCGACGGGACAACGGAACGCGCTCTGAAAACAAGAGAAGAGCTCTTTACTCAGCTGAAGTCTGAACTCGATGTGCACGCGAAAATAGAAGAGGAAATCTTCTATCCCGTTCTCGAGAAAAAGGACGAGACTCGTGACATCACGCTCGAGGCGTTTGAAGAGCACCGCCTGGTCAAGCAGCTCCTGGGCGAGCTCCAGGCAGCACCCAAGGACGACGAACAGTGGACTGCAAAGTTTACGGTGCTCAAAGAAAACGTTGAGCATCACGTCGAAGAGGAAGAGGACGACATGTTCCCGAAGGTCCGCAAGGCCCTGAGCGAGGCTGAGCTCGAGACACTTGGTACGCGCATGGAAGCCGCTAAGGGCGAGCAAAAAGCTGCGAGCGCTAGCTAACGGTTAAAAGCGATTCAGAGAGGGGCTGGGCTGACCCAGCCCTGGAGAGCTCAAATGCAGGGACCACTACGCGGAATCTTGGCTGGCGCAGCGGCTTGGAAGTTTGGCGGCGGCTGTATTTCTACAATCCTGATCTTCATCATCGTCTTTTGGCTGCTTGGTCACATCCACTGTTAGATGCGGGGCTAGCTTTTCAACGTCGAGGCCGCTGCGGCATCAACCATCCATATAAACGCGCCGTCAGTCGGTTGCATCCTCTGCGCCGGAAGGCGCTGCGGATCGAAAGGTCCGTTCAAGACCTCCACAAGCGTTTTCGCTTTATTCAACCCAGTCACTAAGAAGATTATCTTCGCTGCCGCGTTTAGCGCCGGAGCTGTGAGGGTGATCCGAAAAGAGTTGAGTTGCTTGACCCAACTCGCCGCAACCCAGGCGTTCTCATCTATCGGCAAACTACTGGGAAACAGCGAGGCAGTGTGCCCATCTTCACCCAAACCAAGAAAGACCAGATCAAATCTCGGCCAACTCGATCCGGCGAAGATCTTCTTCAGTTCGGAGTCGTAAAGAGCTGCGGCCTTAGCTGGAGTAAGCTCGCCTTGGATGCGGTGCACATTCTTTTGTGGAATGGGCACCTGTGAGACAAGCGTCTCCCGCACCATGCGGTAATTGCTTTGCGGGTCTTCGGGGAGAACGCAGCGCTCATCACCAAAAAACAAATCTACCTGCGACCATCTAACGCGTTCGTCAAATATTCCGGATCCCAGCAGCGAATAAACTTGCTTCGGCGTGTTGCCGCCAGACAGTGCGACTCTGAATCGGCCGTGGTTAGCAATGGCTTCCTCAGCAGCAGTAGCGAACTGTTCTGCCGCGGCTTGCGCTAATTCATCTGGAGTGTTGAAAACAATAATCTCAGGTTTAGTCATGAAGGAACTGAGGAGAGACACTATTTTCCGGCGCGGGATTGCTTGTCTAATAATTCTTCCCATTCTGTATGTACGAAACCAAGTTCTGGTTTGTCGATGCGCTCGTAGGTGTGAGAGCCAAAGAAGTCTCGCTGCGCCTGAGTCAGGTTCAAGGGAAGGCTCGCGGAGCGGTACATATCGAAGTAGCCCAGACTTGCAGCCATTGCCAGTACCGGCTGTCCCTGCTGCATCGCGCTGCTTACAACCGTGCGCCACGCTGGTTGAGTCTGTTCAATCTTTGCTCTGAATTCATCATCCAGTAAGAGGTTGGTCACTGCGGCGTCGCGCAGGTAAGCGTCCTTGATCCGGCCGAGGAACTTTGCGCGAATGATGCATCCACCCTGCCAGATTCGCGCCACCTCGCTGAGATTAATGTTCCAACCAAATGAATCTGAACCCGCCTTGATCAGATTCATCCCTTGCGCATAGGAACATATCTTCGAAGCATAAAGCGCGTCATGAACGTAGTTCTTCATCTTTTCGCGCGACATGGCTTCGCCCGTGGTCACTCCATGAATCTTGCGACTCGCCTCAAGGCGGGCATCCTTCTGCGCCGAAATCGTCCTTGCGACAATAGCCGCATCAATTGTTGGGATGGGCACGGCCAGATCAAGCGCAAGCTGGCTGGTCCACTTGCCTGTTCCCTTCTGTCCTGCTTTGTCCAGCACCAGATCGACTAGCGGCTTCCCGGTCTCCTCATCCTTTACTCGCAAAATCTTTGCTGTGATCTCGATTAGATAGGACTCAAGATCACCACGGTTCCATTCATCAAAGACGTCAGCCAATTCGTCAACGCCCAGGCCCAGACCATTTCGCATCCAGCCATAGGCTTCAGCGATCAACTGCATGTCGCCGTACTCGATTCCGTTGTGCACCATCTTGACGAAATGGCCGGCGCCGCCAGGACCGATATACGCCACACAGGGTCCGTCTGGAACTTTGGCAGCGATTGCTTCCCAGATCGGCCGAATCTGCTCGTAAGCATCGCGGTCGCCCCCGGGCATAAGGCTTGGGCCGAGCAGCGCCCCTTTCTCTCCACCTGATGTGCCCGAACCGATCATGAAGAAGCCTTCGCTCCTGAGTTGCTGCTCACGTCGTTCGGTGTCTTTGAAATTAGAGTTGCCGGCGTCGATGATGATATCGCCGCGGCTCAAAAAGGGTTTGATTAGATTTATCGTCCAATCAACCGGGTCGCCCGCTTTAACGAGCAATATTATCTTGCGCGGTTGCTCCAGAGAGCGGACGAACTCTTCCGGCGTCGAAGCGCCCACGATCTTTTTACCAGCGGTCTTAGCGAGAAATTTCTCGAGGACCGGTGGCTCACGATCCCAGACCGAGACCGCGTACCCATTGCGTTCGATGTTCAGCGACAGGTTCTGGCCCATCACGCCGAGGCCGATCATCCCGATGTTCGACTTACTCTGAATGTTCTGAGACATATTTAGGCTCGAGCTTGTTGCTGAAGGATCAGATGGCACCTCGTTGCGTCGCCGCAACTGGAAATATCGTTTCGATTATTTCTTGAAATCGTTTGAGGCCGGCCAGCGTGTCCGCTCCTAAGTCCAGGCGCAGAGCGCGGCGCCCATGCGCAACGAGCGAGCGGAAATCACCCAACGCCTGCGCTTGTTTCAGAATGCTGAAGGTGTACGTCTCGTTCGGGATCGGCAGATCAACTTTGTCGGCGGCCGTGACCTGAATGAAGACTCCCGTATCCGGCCCACCTTTGTGCAACTGTCCTGTCGAGTGCAGAAATCGCGGGCCGTACCCGGTTGTCGTCGCGCATTTCGTCGCATCCCGCAAATGCGTACGAATCGCCTGAACAGTTGCTTCGATCTCCGGTGTCTCTTCAATGTAATCAAGCAAAGCTATATAGTCGCCGGCCTTCGCACTAGCGCAATGGCCGCGCAGCGCGTCTGTAACCGAACTGGCCGGTAAGCGTGTGCGCGCTCCCTCGTCTACATAAATCGAAAGCACGCCATCAGCCACGAGCATGAGTTGCTCTTTCAATTTGCCCTGAGCTGTGTAGTGGTCCAGCAACTCCTTCGTCGCGTCTTTTGATTCCTGCACGTTCGGCTGATCGAAAGGGTTGATTCCCAAACGCCATCCGGCGAAGGCTGTGGCGATCTCCCAAAGGAAACACTCAGCGCCCAAGTCATAAGTGTCCTTGAGTACGAGGTAGACAACCGGATGTCCTCCGGCTTCCAGAGTTTCGAGTTTTGTTTTGGTCTCGGGATCAAGCTCGTCGACGGCGATCGAAACGAAGAGCCGGTCTTCACCATAAACTGAGACCGGGCCGAGCGGCTCTCCGTTGATTGGCACGATCCCTTTGCCTTCTTTCCCTGTGCTTTCGGCGACGAGTTGTTCAATCCACAATCCCAGTGCGGCCACACGAGAATCTGCCACGATCGTCAGTTTGTCGCGGCCGGCGTTCGCGCACTCGCCCATGATCGCTCCCAGTTGTACCCCGGGATTTTCCCCGGTCGGCACCTTGGCTTGGCAAGCGTTAGACATCGCGGTTGCGCGAGCGAGCAGCTTGGTAATGTCGAGGCCCATCAACGCCGCCGGGACCATTCCGAAATAGGAAAGGGCTGAGTAGCGTCCTCCGATGTCAGCAAAATTCAGAAAAATGCGCCGGAAGTTATCTGCCGTCGCCATCTCAACCATTCGCGTTCCCGGATCGGTGATGGCCACAAACGAATCGCCGGGGTTCTCTTTTCGCTGTTTCACCTGGTCGTACCAGTACTTATAGAAGACAAGAGGCTCCGTCGTGGTGCCGGACTTTGAAGCGATAATGAACAAGCATTTCTCAATGTCGATTCGCTTTGCAAGGGCAGAGAGCACGTCGGGATCAGTTGAATCAAGCACCAGCAACTCTGGATAACCCTGCTGCGCTCCAAACGTTTGACGCATGACTTCCGGCCACAGCGACGAGCCACCCATGCCGCAGAGCATCAAATGTTTGAAGCCAGCGGACCGTATCTCATCACTGAAGGCGACGAGTTCGTCGACTGCTGCCACCAACTGAGCAGCCACTGTCAGCCACCCGAGCGCATTGCGAATAATCTTCTGCGGCTCTTCTTCACTTTTCCAAAGCGAAGCGTCTTTGCGCCAAATGCGCCCTACGGCATCCGCTGCTTCCGCTTCCGCTGCAGCTTTGTCTATCGCGCTTTGATACCCACCCAACCGGGCCGTCGGCAACTCCGCCTTCATGCAGTGCACCTGCCTTCATTTTTATTTTATTTCGGAGTCAGTAGTTTACCACGCCGTGTTCGAGACGAGCGTGTGCGCGTCGTTGTCAGATTCTCAAGTACGAAGTTCGATCTCCGGTTCATTCAGGAAAGGGATGTACGCTTGTTGCCAGTGATGCGCTTGAGTTCCGACCGCAGGAATGTCGAGACCGTACGCCGCTTCGATATTCGACGTGTCATTGAAGCCGCCGTAATCATCGCAGTATTGCTTGCGGATGGATTCCGGCAGTTAAGATAGCAGTGGCTCGATCGGAGGAAACTCGTTTAGCGCCGTCGACAAGCGTGGTGTACCTAAAGAGCGAAAGAAGGTAATGGACGTTTTAGGATTAAGCCACGGCCAGAGCTGGCCGCGTGTCCGCGGCTTCATCTTTGATGATCCGATAGCACAGACAAGACAGTTTTTCGAGTGCGGGTCGATCGAGAATTATCAGCGTGCCGCGACTGTAGCTGATCAGCTTTCTTTTCTGAAGAATGCCGGCTGCGCGATTCACACCTTCCCGCCTCACACCAAGCATGTGCGAAAGGAAATCCTGCGTCATTTGGAACTGCTCAGTCTCTACGCGATCTTGCGTCATGAGCAGCCAACGCGCGAGTCGGGCGTCAAGAGCGTGATAGCGGTTGCAGGCTGCCGCCTGACCTACCTGCGTCAGCCGCGAGTGTGCGTAACGCAACAGCAGACGAGACAAAGATCCACCTGATTCACATTCTTTTTTCAGAGCTGATGCAGCAAGGCTCATGGCGCTCCCCTCACCCTGAACGACAACGCGAGTCTGCGATCGTTTCACGCCCAGGAAGATGGGTAAGCCCACGATCCCCTCTCTTCCGACCAGCCCTACTTCCAGAGTGGAACGCTGTCCGGCGTCAGACAGCAAGGAGACAACGCCACTGATAGGAAAATAGATCTTGCGAATGATTTCGCCGGGCTCGTACAGGACTGTAGTGAAGGTGAGTGGAACCTGCTTTAGTTTGAGCCGCAGCTGGTCAAAGTCTTTGCGGGGTAATGCTGCGAGCAGCCGGTTAGCGGCCGGTCCGCGTCTTTCTACGGTCTGGGACATCGAGGAACTCCTTGTTTCTTTGTTTGTGCAAAAGCAACAAACGGCAACAGAAGAGCTTCCTGGGCGGTCCCGATGTCGAATGGTGGATTTGTAATCCGAACTAATGTTAGCGGCTGGTATTCTGATTACACGATAAGACTCCTGCGGTACACCAAGTAATTAACGGGCAAGATAGGACCTAAACAGCGCGACGGCCGGACACGAGATTGATAATCAAAACGATCACTGCTACTACGAGTAAGAGGTGAATCAGATTACCGCCTACGTGGCCAATTAACCCCAATAACCACAAAATCACGAGTATCACCAGGATAGTCCACAGCATCTCCTTCCCTCCTTATGAGTGTGACTTTACGAATAGGCTACCTGCCTGACTAGAATAGTATTAGGGTCACTCGAAGTCAGTGCTAAAACGCACACATAGCCCTAAGCGACCCGGCACTTCAAAATGACGACCGATCTCAGCAAAAAGAAAGAAATACTTATATGTGTTTTAGAGTACATACACTCAATTCAGCTGCCTATATTCTTTCCGCGCTGCCATCCAGTTCGAATGGGCCCCGATCATTGGGGCGATTGTTGAGTGCGTAATCGGCCTTTAAGGGTGGCAGCATTTGTCTACCAACACCCGAGCGGGATCCCGCTCAAAGTAAACTTTTTTAAGATTTTCTAAGAGATCCGGCTCAGCGTTCTGCTGGCCAATCGAAGGACCCCATGGATACCGCAGCTTTACCGAAAATCCTGTGTGTTGAAGATGACGCCGATAGCTGCGAAGTCTTGCAGTTGGTGTTGCGTATGCATCAGTTTGAAGGCAAATGTGCTTCGAGCGGCGCCCAAGCCCTGCAGCTCGTACAAAGCGAGTCGTTTGATATGTACCTCCTCGATGGTTGGCTTCCAGATTTTGACGGGTTTGAGTTGTGCCGGAGGTTGCGCGCTTTGCAACCAGGCAAACCAATTCTCTTCTATTCTGGCGGAGCGCACGAGTCGGACGCAGCCAAAGGGATTGCGGCAGGAGCGAACGCTTACGTCGTGAAACCTGATTTCGCTGGTCTGATTGAAGCCATTTCCAATTTCGCCTCAACACCGCTCGGTCCAGCCTGCTGACAGGATGCGGTCGGATACGCCTCACGATCCTGGTCAGTCACTCAAACTCCCACGGCGTTCTCAATCAGCAACTCCCTCTGCAGGAGGCTTCCTGGCTCATCCGGTCGGCTAGCGGCTAATTCTTAAACGGGATCGACTGCGGTATACTGCCCACTCTCCTACTAAATCTGTTTCACTTGAGGGTAACGAAGAATGAGACTAATTATTATCCTGTCTTTGTTGATTTGTGTGCCGGCCATGGCGCTGGCGAAGAACAGCGCGCCCCAAAAAACCCGGAAGCTGTTTCCCTACAATTATTCCATTGACGATCTCCCGAACGGGCTGCGACTTGTGACGGTGCCGACGGATTATCCAAATCTCGTCGCGCTCTACATCGTGGTTTCGACAGGCTCGCGCAACGAGGTTGAGGCCGGCAAGACCGGTTTCGCCCACTTCTTCGAGCACATGATGTTTCGCGGCAGTGAGAATTACACAGCCGATCAGCGCGAGGCGATTTTCAAACGCGCCGGCGCCGAGACGAACGCATACACGTCAGACGATCGCACCGTCTATCACGCCACGTTCGCCAAAGACGATCTCGACGAAATCGTCAAGATGGAAGCGGATCGCTTTCTGCGCTTGAAATATGCTCTGCCTGCGTTTCAAACCGAGTCACTGGCAGTAAAAGGAGAATACGACAAGAACAGCGCGAGCCCTTTTTCGAAACTATACGAGGTGCTGCGCGAGACGGCGTTCAAGACGCATACCTACTCGCACACGACGATGGGCTACATTAAGGACATCCAGGACATGCCTAATCAGTACGAGTACAGTCAGGAGTTCTTCAAGCGGTTCTACCGTCCCGAGTACACCACTGTAGTGCTGGTCGGCGATGTAACGCGCGAACACGCACTCGACCTGACAAAGAAAAACTTTGGCGAATGGAAACGCGGCGACTACGTTGCGAACATTCCCGCAGAACCTGCGCAGTCCGCACCCCGCACGGCGCATATCGACTGGCCTTCTCCGACTCTGCCGCTCGTAGCAGTCGCTTTCCGGGGGCCGGCATATTCAGACGACAAGAAAGACAAGATCGCACTCGATCTGCTGGCCCAGGTCGCATTCGGAGAAAACTCTGACCTTTATCAGAAGCTTGTTTTGAGAGAGCAAAAGGTCGACGTTCTGGAACCGGACTTCGGTAACCAAATGGATCCCGAGTTGTTCGTGGTGCTCGCTCGCGCAAAGGATCCAAAGGACGTCGATTACGTGCGCGACCAGATCCAAGCCACATTCAAAAGGTATTCGAGTGAATTGATTCCGCAGGCGAAGCTCGATGCGACGCGTTCGCGTCGGCGTTACAGCTTTGCCATGGCAATGGACAGTTCTGATGCCATCGCCGGTACGCTTGCGCCTTTCATTTCGTTGCGCCGCACTCCGGATACAATCGATAAGATGGCTGCCGTGATGGACACTATTACGCCGCAGGATATCCGCGATTTCGCTGCACGGTATTTCCGCGAAGAGAGTCGCACGGTTATTACGCTCGCGACGAAAGCCAAAGACGCGGCAAAGATTGATGTCAAAGGGGGTGGAAAATAATGCGCCGCACAATCATCAGTTTCGTTATTGCTGTCGCAATGCTGACGCCAGCGGCCGCTTTTGGTCGTCCACAGAAAACCATGTCTACAAAATTCGCCACAGTCTTCCTGCCCAACCGCTCGCCGCTCGTTTCGCTTCGCCTGGTATTCATGAGTGGCGCTGCCTCCGATCCGAAAGGCAAAGAAGGTGTCGCTGCGCTGACGGCTGCCATGCTCGCGCAGGGTGGCACGCGCACAATGACCTACGAACAAATCGTCGCAGCGATGTATCCGATGGCTACTTCTTTTGGCTGGCAAATCGACAAGGAGATGACGGTCTTTACCGGGGCGACGCACATCGACAACCTTGATAAGTACTACGGTCTGATCAGTCAAATGCTCCTGGATCCCGGCTTTCGTGAAGACGATTTCACGCGGTTAAAGACCGATGCCATCAACTACCTGAAGACATCTTTACGGCAGAGCAACGACGAAGAGCTCGGTAAGGAGTATCTCTATAACATCATCTATGAGGGACATCCCTATGCTCACCACAACATGGGCACGGTGAGTTCGCTTGAGCAGCTAACACTTGCAGACCTGCGCGCTTACTACAAGGCCAACTACACGCAGGCGAATGTTGTTGTGGGTTTGGCCGGCGGTTATCCAAAGGATTTTCCTGGCCAGGTCGAAACGAGTCTCGGCAAGCTTCCCGCAGGACAATTGGAGCAGATTAAGTATGACGCGCCGAAACTGGCGCCGGGCATCCGCATCTCAATTGTCGAACGGGAGACCCGTGCGACCGCCCTGTCGCTCGGCTTTCCGATCAGCGTTACCCGGGCCGATAAAGATTGGCCGGCGCTAGCGGTTGTTGCTTCGTACTTTGGTCAGCATCGTTCCAGCAACAGTTATCTTTATCAACAACTGCGCGAAGCCCGTGGCTTGAACTATGGCGACTATGCGTACATCGAATACTTTCCGCGCGGCATGTTCCAGTTCACACCGGATCAGAATCTCGGTCGCTCTTCGCAGATTTTTCAGATCTGGATTCGACCGGTAGTTCCAGAGAATGGTCACTTCGTATTACGTGCGGCTCTTTACGAATATGACAAGCTCGTGCGCGACGGTATGTCGAAAGAAGCGTTCGAAACTACACGGGAGTTTCTGAGCAAGTACAACAACATCCTGACACAAACGCAGGACGCGCAACTTGGTTACGCTCTCGACAGTCGCTACTACAAAATTTCAGATTACGTTCCCTATATGCGTGAGCAGTTGGCGAAGCTGACGCTCGACGACGTAAACAACGCCATCCGCAAGTATCTGAAATCCGACGCGATGCGTATCGTGATTATTACGAAAGACGCTGAGGGCCTGCGCAACGCCATTCTTTCGGGCAAGCCGTCGCCGATCACCTACAACTCAGCCAAACCTAAAGAAATCATGGATGAGGACAAGGCACTTGAGGTCTACAAGATCAACGTCAGGCCTGAAGACGTAGTGATTGTGAAGGTCGATCGAGTGTTCGAGTAGAAGCTGGGCGAGGAATAAAACAAAAGCCGTCGCGTCGTCCGAGTTCATCCGCGGCTCTCTTCCTTTGGGGCGTTATCACCGCCA
>JBDTYQ010000029.1:0-38864 GCA_040005515.1 bacterium | reverse complement strand
GTTCGCGTTTTAGATGCTTAAAATAGAGATAGTTAACTATGTCGACATACTTTCCGAGCGGTAAGGATCTTGCCGCCAAAAGAAAATGGCTCGTGGTCGATGCCGCGGGTCAAACGATTGGTCATCTAGCGTCGGAAGTTGCCTCAATCCTGACGGGTAAGCGCAATCCTCAATGGACACCATTCCTGGACATGGGCGATCACGTGATCGTGATCAACGCTCGCAAAGCAGTCCTGAAGGGCTCTAAACCTGACCAGAAGATGTACCGACATCACACCCAGTATCCCGGTGGGTTGCGTGAGGTTTCTGCCCGCGACATGCTTGCGAAGCGCCCCGAGCGAGTAATTGAACTGGCTATTAAGGGTATGTTGCCCAAATCGAAATTGGGCAAGGCGATGGGGAAAAAACTCAAAGTTTACCCCGACGCTGAGCACCCGCATACGGCTCAAAACCCGCAGCCCCGCCAGTTAACCACCCGCATCAACCAACAGTAAAAAGACCTAGTCGAGTAGGATTAAGAGGACATTATAGCTGTGGCTGAAATTCAATATTACGGTACCGGGCGTCGGAAGACTTCAACCGCTCGTGTGTATCTAAGACCCGGTGCCGGCGACGTGCTGGTTAATCGCAAGCCTTTCGACAGATACTTCCCCAACGAGACCTTGCGCATGATCATTCGCCAGCCTCTTCATTTGACTGAGACAACGAATAAATTCGACATTTTGGTTAACGTGAGCGGCGGCGGACCCTCCGGCCAGGCCGGCGCAATTCGCCACGGCATCACGCGCGCTCTGCTCGAATTCAATGCTGACCTTCGTCCGACGTTGAAGCAGGCGGGCTTAATTACTCGTGATCCTCGTATTAAGGAACGCAAGAAGTACGGTCAGAAGGGTGCGCGCAAGCGCTTCCAGTTCTCGAAGCGGTAAACAAGTCTCTTGATTCCTGCTTGCCTAAAATCCGACGGGCGGTCGGCAGCGCGGACAAGTGACTTGATTCCATTGTCGAGGCTCGGATTGGTTGCTCTCCTCGGGAGAGTCCAGGGAGCCCCGGCGAGTACATTTAAACCAGTTCACAAAAGGAGCTAAAGTTTGGTCTCGGTTACGATGAAAGAACTTCTGGAGGCGGGGGTACACTTCGGCCACCAGGTAAGGCGCTGGAACCCGAAAATGAAGGAATACATTTTCGGTGAGCGCAACGGCATCTACATTATTGATCTCCAGAAAACACAACGGATGTTTCGGGAGGCAATCAACTTCGTCACCAACGCGATTGCGGAAGACCGCGGAAAGACTGTTCTGTTCGTCGGCACCAAGCGCCAGGCGCAGGACGCGATTCGCGAAGAGGCTGAGCGGTCAGGCCAGTATTACGTCAATCAACGCTGGCTCGGCGGCCTCCTGACAAACTTCCAGACAGTACAAAAGTCGATCAAGCGTTTACGCGAGCTCGAGGCAATGCAGACCGATGGTCGCGCAGAAAAGCTGACTAAGAAGGAACGCATTAAGCTCGATCGCGAGCGCGAGGGTCTGAATAAGAACCTTTCGGGAATCAAGTCGATGGGCCGCTTGCCGGACATCGTCTTCATTATCGACGTGCGGAAAGAAGAGATTGCAGTCGCCGAAGCAAACCGGTTGGGCATACCCATCGTTGCGGTGGTCGATACAAACTGTTCGCCCGAGGGAATTGACTATGTCATTCCTGGCAACGACGACGCCCTGCGCGCCGTGAGACTTTTCGCTTCACGTATAGCGGATTCGATTCTGGAGGGCCAGCAGATTGCCACTGAAGGTGCAGTTGCCATAGCGACTGGTGAGGAAGGCGAGTTTGCCGACCTCCAAGCCGGTGGCGAAACATCTGACGGGAGTTCTGCGGACACCACGGCTGGCGCTGAAACGACTGCCGCACCTTCCAGTCCCGCTGCAACGGAATCAAACAACGGCGGCCAAGTGTTCTCTCCGACCGTTCCTTCGGATGCGGCACAGTCAGAAGCTACGTCAGCATCTGATGAAAGCGCCGAGTCTGTCGTCGCGGCGAGCTAGAAAGTTTAGATTATTACTCATCGGCGAGCGCAGCCTTTAGCGGACTTCCGCCGGGCTGCGCTTTTCGTTAATCAGATGGCACGGACTTCGGACTGTGCGATCAGGAATCAGTCACAGACGACAGTCTGTGCTACTTAGCGGAGAAATTTGTAATCATGGCAGACGTAACAGCAAGCGCAGTGAAGCACCTGCGCGAAAAGACCGGCGCAGGAATGATGGAGTGCAAGAACGCACTGGTTGAAGCGCAGGGTAACGACGAGCTTGCAGTGGAGATTTTGCGCAAGCGTGGTTTGGCTTCAGCGAGAAAGCGCGAAGGCCGCATCGCAGCCGAAGGTATTGTGAGTTCGTACATTCACATGGGTGGCAAGGTCGGTGTACTGGTGGAAGTAAACTGCGAAACCGATTTCGTGGCTCGTGGTGAAGAGTTCCAACAGCTCGTGAAAGACATTGCGATGCACATTGCGGCTGCCGAGCCGCGCTATGTCTCGCAGCAGGACGTGCCTGCCGAAGAACTAGACAAAGAACGCGACATCGCTCGCGCTCAGGCTGGTAATGATCCGAAGAATGCTAACAAGCCGGAACAGGTTTTGACGAAGATCGTGGAAGGCCGCATGCACAAGTTTTATGAAGAGAACGTGCTGATGGATCAACCCTTCGTCAAAGATCCGGCCAAGACTGTCAGCGAATTAGTTACCGAGAAGGTCGCCAAGACTGGGGAGAAAATTACGATTCGCCGGTTCCAGCGCTACAAGATGGGCGAAGGCCTCGAACGTCGCGAAGAAGACTTTGGCAATGAAGTCGCATCGTTGGTGAGCTAATTTCGACCCCCTGGATCTCCAGTTCTGGTTGGGTACTCCGAAAAGCATGTCTGCCTTGAAACCAAAATCGGATCGGTCCGAATTAGTCTACCGCCGCGTCTTGCTGAAGATCTCCGGTGAAGCGCTGATGGGTGAGCAGAACTACGGCATAGATGTCGATGTCGCCCGCAAGGTCGCCGAAGAGTTAAAGGTCGTTCACGCTCTCGGTGTGCAAGTGGCCGTGGTCGTCGGCGGTGGAAACATCTTTCGTGGGGTTTCTCAGAGCGCGGGAAAGATGGACCGCTCGGCTGCCGACTATATCGGCATGCTGGCGACGGTAATGAATGCCGTCGTACTTCAGGACGCTCTGGAAAAGTTGGAAGTTCAGACTCGCGTAATGTCAGCGATCGACTTACCGCAATTGGCCGAGCCGTTCATCAGACGTCGGGCAGTGCGGCATCTAGAGAAAGACCGAGTCGTGATCTTCGCCGCGGGTACGGGCAATCCTTATTTCACTACGGACTCGGCCGCTGCCCTGCGTGCACTGGAAATCAAAGCTAACATCATCCTCAAGGCCACAAAAGTCGATGGCGTGTATTCTGCGGATCCGATGCTCGACCCAACCGCGACGCAGTACGACTGCATAACCTACCAGGAAGTACTTGAGCGTCAATTGAAGGTAATGGACGCGTCAGCGATTTCGCTTTGCATGGATAATGACTTGCCGATCGTAGTCTTCAATATGCGCAACGCCGGCAACATCCGGCGCGTGGTCGCGGGTGAACCGGTCGGCACGAAGGTGTGCCTGACCCGGTAGTTTCACGTTTCGAGTTACAGGTTCCGAGTTTCCAGCTCTCAGTTTCGAGCGCAGCAGCTTCGACTTGCTATCCGTATAACGAAAACTTGAAACTTGAATCTTTCGGAGTAGAACAATGAGTGAGAAGGACGTAATCAAAGATACAAAGCCCCGGATGGAGACAGTCATTGAAGACTTTCGCCGCAAGCTTGCCACTGTGCGCACGGGCCGCGCGGCTGTGAGTTTGCTCGATAACATCATGGTCGACTATTACGGCACGATGACTCCGCTAAATCAACTGGCATCGGTGCACTCCCCCGAAGCGCAGATGCTCACAGTGCAACCGTGGGATCAGACGCAACTCGCGGCAGTCGAGAAAGCGGTTCGTTCCTCCGACCTGGGTTTGAATCCTTCAAATGACGGCAAGCTTGTGCGCATCCCCATTCCTCCTTTAACCGAAGAACGTCGCAAGCAACTGGCGAAACAGGTTCATGAAATCGCGGAGGATCACCGTACGGCAACCCGTAACATCAGGCGTGATGCGAATGAACGGTTGAAGAAGATGCTTAAGGAAAAAGTGGTTTCGGAAGATGCCGAACGTGATGGACTTGAGGAAGTGCAGAAGCTTACTAACTCGTACATTGGTAGAATCGACGACCTGACCAAGTCGAAAGAGCACGAGATAACGAACGTATAACGATCGCTTTTGAAAGGAACGAAATTGAGAAGTCATCAGCGACTTCTCTTTTTTCTTGCCTCATTCGTTTGCCGCATAAAAAAACGCCGCCCTTTGAGGCGGCTTTTTCTATGAACATGGAAATCGATTTAGGGCAAAGCGAACACGTCATCACCCAGAGGCTGGTTCAGCTTGATGTCCTTAACGGTGTAGTCCGCGAAGAAGGCGCCCTGCGGCGTCTCGAGTCTCTGAGAAAAACTAGATGCGATCAGGACTCCATCCACTTCCTTGAACTTCTTGTTTTCAGTGCCAAAGACGTATCCGTTGTAAGGGATCAGAAAACTCATCACTCGTCCGCTCGTCACATCCATATAGAAGTCAGTGACATTGCCGTCCTCATCTGAAATGCGGAAGCCGCGCAGCTTTTTCTTGTCTGGAATTGCACTTACGGTGTAGCCGGGTTGATCGTACCTGCTCAGGACGGCCATGCCGAACTTGCTTGGCGCCGGAAGCTCTACGCCCGGCATGGAGCTGTAATATTGCTGCCCATCGTAAATCTGTTTCAGGAAAGCGATCGGACGAGCATCGATCTCCAGACGAACCTTTTGTCCGGCGACTATGAGGAAGAAGGAGCCAGGGATTGACTGAGTGGAGTTTGGCGCGAAGAGTTCGACGCTGCCTTTCAGCACCATGTTCTTAACGCTGCGGAACTTCTCGCCCCCCTGTGCATTGAACGCGACACGGGCGAGTTCTACCGGTGTGGTAGATGCGGTTATCGCCGGGGTTACTGTGACGGTTGCCGCTACAGTCGAAGACGATTTTGCCGCAGCGTCCCTCTGAGCGTAAGCGCCAACGGTACTGCAGCAAGCAAGCACAAGGATCGCGAGGGTTTTACAAAGCCAATTGTTCATCAATTTATCCTTTAGAGCGACGAGTGGCGACAGTGCTTACGACAGAGCTGCCACCAAAGTTTCCTTAAACCGGTGGCAGCTATTTACCTCTTAAAAGTTGAATCTTACCTGTGCAGTCACGCGTCGATTGCCGCCACCGCCACCGCCGCCGCCTCCGCCGCCACCACCACCGCCGCCGCCGCCGAAACCGCCAAACCCAGCGCCCAATCCAAGGCTCTCCCCGAACGAGGGAGACGAAAGACTGCCGACCGGTGTCGAGAGATTCACGTTATTAAACAGATTCGAAAAGTTTAGG
This sequence comes from bacterium, assembly GCA_040005515.1. Classification (GTDB taxonomy): domain Bacteria; phylum Acidobacteriota; class Blastocatellia; order Pyrinomonadales; family Pyrinomonadaceae; genus PSRF01. The sequence continues at coordinate 33,353 of JBDTYQ010000029.1, read as the reverse complement.
GAGAACTGCATCGTGTAGCGCTTCCCTTCTACGGTGCCGCCACCGAAACCACCACCGCCGCCACCGCCGCGAGGACCACCGCCTCCCTGACCGCCGATGCCCATGGGTATGCCCCCGCCGCCGCCGCGCGGACCACCTGCACCACCACCGTCTCGGCCCCCGCGACCGTCGGCAGTGGATCCTGCCTGAGTCGTCTCACCTTGGCCAGACTTCCTCGCCGCGGCCGCTCGGCTCGAAGGCAGCGTGCCGAAGCTCCAGGTCTTGGTGACGCGCATGTTTACGGAGAAGTAACCGGGGCCTTGGCCATAATTGCGCGGTATCAATGCTTCTCCAAGATTCGGACTGCGATTGAAAGTGCCAAAAGGTGTGCAGATGATGTTTGCCCCGGGGTTATTGCAGTCGACTCCGGCAGGAGCGAATGAAGGTCGCTCGGTGAATAGGCGATCAAGGTTCGTGTCTTGACCAGTGGTGATGTTGAAAGGCCGGCCCGAGGTCGCGGTGATAAAGGGATTAAGGCTTACCCGCCACCATGGCAAATTGAGCGTGCCGGCAAAAGTGAAGCGATGCCGCACGTCGAAGGCCGCGCGTCCGTATTCACCCGAAAGATCATACGAATTAGCCGGGAACAAACCCCCGCCCTGTCCGTCCGTATCGTTCTGCGTCTTGCTTAGCGAATAACTGGAGAAGAACGAGAGTGATCTACTGAAGCGATTGTTGACCGCGATGAACAGCTGGTTCTGATCGAACCGGCCAGTAGCTTCATACTGATAAACGTCGCCTATATTGCCGAGAGGTCTTGTTCCGCCTGGGTTTGCCAGCGTCAATGAGCCGGGCACAGGGGCGTTGATGTCTCTAGCCCTAATTACGTTACGAATGTGAACGGAATAGAAGCCCACAGTCGCGGTGAAGCGATAAGGCAGTTGTCGCTCAACCTGAACTCCCGCGAGATAAAAAACTGGAGTGTGTAAATCGTCGGCAACGCGCCAAGTGATTTGGCGCGCGGGAACCAGGGCTGTCAGAGAAGGCACCGCTGGGAAGGAAAGCAGCGGTGACGGGGGAAACGCGACCGGATCGATATAAGCCAGCCGCCCATTCTGCCCGTCCACGCATGCCGCAGTGGGATCTACACCCGGGTTCCGCTGGCAGACATACAGCGGAGCCTCGGTAACCGAATACTGTTGTTGGTTAATGCCGTTGAAACGATTCGCCTGGAGCGTGTAGTTTTCGCTGAAGCGATTGTAGAAAACGCCACCACCGCCGCGAATCACCATCTTCGGTGGTCGCGCTGCGTCAGCCGCTCCCGGCGACCAGGCGAAAGCAAGACGCGGAGCAAAATTGAGCAGGCTACTCACGTTAGTCTGATTCTCATAGCGGATGCCGTAGCTGAACGTAAAGTTTGGACGCACGCGCCAATCGTCCTGCAGGTAGACGCCGAGATCGATCTGCCGGACCGTAGCGAGTGGGTTACCCGTAGCGATGTTGAACTGCGCGGCACTACCACCACGACGTTGAATCTCCAAGGCGGATAGGTTGTAAGCAGGACTGCTGAACAGCTGATTACGACGGTATCGTTCCAAGCTATCAACGAAGATCGGGGCGGTGAAGACTGGATTGTTGAGCGCATCGAGAGTCGGCACGTAGCCACCGGTAAAGGTGTAGGTGCCACCAAAGTTATTAGGATTGCTGTCGCTGATGCTGACGCCTCGAACTCGGCCACCAAACTTGAATGCATGGGACCCTCTCTGCCAGGCCAGGAAGTCCTGCAGTTCCCAAGCGGTGTTGTTCGTACGTACCTCACCCACCTGCGACCCACCGGAGATGAAGGCGCCACCGACGTTCAGCGTTGGAATCGCGTTGTTGCCAAAGCTCTCGTTGCGATTACGCGTGAACTGGAACCGCGTTTCGTTGATGAGCGTGGGGTTGAGCACGGCGGTCTCGGTTAATTGAAACTGCTGTTGGGTCGAGGCGGTATCGTAGGCACGTTCGGGCAGTGAAAAGCCCGACACGCCACTGTTCTCGGAACGATTGCGCCGATAACTGTAACGCGCGATCAGGGTGTTGTTGCTATTGAGCTGATAGTCGACCCGTGGACTAAAGGTGTAGTTGCGGCGCGGAGCGACTACGCCGAAGCCGAACTCGACGGGATTGAGATTCGCGTCAAGCATAGTTCCGCGAACGAGTTCGTTGTCGTCTGTCTCTCGTCTTTCAAAGTCGATGAAGAACGAAGCTTTCTTCTTTACTATCGGGCCCCCTAAATTGCCCCCGAACTGGCGCACCTGGTAAGGCGTGCGGCTGCTGGAAAAGGGGTTGCGAGAATTCAAGCTCTCGTCTTCGAAACTGAAACTGGCACTGCCGCGCAGCTTATCGGTACCGGGACGCGTCAGAATATCGATTCGCCCAGAAGGCTGATCATTCTCCGCAGCAAACGGATTCTGGTTGATACGGATTTCGCGGATGGATTCCTTGGGAGGCAGGCGACCACCAGAAAAGCCGTCGATGAAAATCTGACCACCATTCGGCCCCACTGAAGGCCCAGCAAGAGCTTGCAAGGCAGCCGCGAGTTCGTCCGGATCATCAGGCAACGCATCGAGGTCCTTGCCTGTAATCAAGGTCTGATTGGCGTTGCTGGTGGCGTCAGTGCTGAGAGGTGTCTCGGCAGCCACGGTTACATTCTGCTCCTCAATAGTTACCTTCAACATGAGGTCCTGCGTCTGACGCTGGCCGGCAAGAAGGTTAACTTCGGATTCGTCCGACGGCGCAAAGCCTGAGGCGGTGGCCATCACGACGTACCTGCCTGCGGCGAGGCCTGACACTGTGTAGACGCCTTCACCGTTGGTTTCCGTAGTCTTTGCCGTTCCGGTCGCATCAATAACCGTCACCGTAGCTCCGACGATCGCTGCGCCCAACTCATCCTTCACAACGCCGCGCAGTGTCGCCCTTGCCTGTTGCGCGGAAACTAAAGCCGACGTAACCAACAAGATTACCGCGAGACTCAAAGCGTAGCGAAAAAGTAATTTCAAATTATTCATAAACAAAACCATCGTCAGAAGACTTTCAGATTTCAAATTAACTACGGTAAGCCGATACCAAATTGAACACCACCGCTGCCCAGGCCCGCTGCTGGATTTGGCGCGGACTGTCCCGTCTGTTGCGGTTGGCGTGCGGCGATCATGTTCAAGAGCGTATCCGCGCCTGATACAAGACTGATGGCCGTTAACCGCGTCGGATCGGCGCCCTTCGTACTCGACACGAGAATCGTATCGCCGACCTTCACGTCGGCTATCGCGATAGTCGGCAAGCGCTCAAGCATGTCCTGAATGTTGAAACCACCGCCGCTCCGTCCTGGACCACGTCCTAAACCGCCGCCTTGAGCCGCACCCGGTTGTTGATTCTGCCCACCGGCCTGACCGCTCGGCTGCGGTTGGTCTGCGGCACCGTTCGCTCCCCCGCCCTGTCCACGGCCCCGCATCATCATGCCGCCCATCTCTCCCGCTGGAGGAAACTTCCGCAGGACTGCATCCTGCTTAACCACGATTGTGAGAGGCTGTTTCTTATCAAGGTCGGTGATCTTGATCTGCCCGCCGGCGGCATCCACCGCCGTCACAGTGCCGGCAACGGTGCGAAAGGATCCGGTAACAACCTTCTCCGGCGTGAACCTTGTGCCATCCGGCGCGCGCTCGCCCAGTGCGCGCAGTTGGTCCCCTACTTGTAATTCTTCAAACTTACTTACCCGCGCGTCGTCAAACTTTATCGAATCGGGTGCGTAACGTCGCAGCTCAACTTTTTCGACAGGCAGAATGACCGACTGTGTGCCGGCCATTGAGCGACTCGAGATGGTGATCTCTTTGGTCTGGGGATTGAGAGCTGAAACCACACCGAGGATGCCGCGACGGCGCCACTCCGCTCGTTCGGAATCCTGCTTTTTGGCGATGTCCACTTTGTTCATCACGATCAAAGCAGATGCGGGCACTGTCTTATGATCATCGGCAACCTTACCGCGGGCCCACACGCGATCTCCTTCGCCGACTTCTGCAAACGTAATCTTCGCCGCATTGGTCAGAGTCTTCTCGCCTGGGGCCAAGCGCATGTAGATCGTTGCGTCAGTAAGAACCACCGTAACGAGGGCGCCGGCATCGGTCTTAACAACCATTTGCTTGACCACACCGTCGATGGCTTTCACCTCACCGATAACGCCGTTGGCAGTAATGCCCTTGTCACCCTGAGCAGTTGCTGGCGCGACAGCCGGCGCTGTACCTTGCCCCACTGCAAGATTCGCAGCTGTGACAAGGACAAGGATTGAGAGGAAAATTTGCTTTCTGATCATGGCTTGTTCGAGTACTCCCTTATCCATTAAAACTAACGATCGTTATCAGTGGCGGCGAGTCCCCTTTTGGTTAGCGCGTCTGGATCCGAAATCATGGCTTCGATGCAGGAATCGGTCGTCCCGAGTATCTCTTAAGCTAAACGCTGCATTTATTGGTTTGTTCCCCGTCACATTGCGGAAGCTTCAACTCTTCACCCATCGTCATTGCCTCTGTCGGCACTTTCTGCCGCCCCGCATCGGAATCTGCATTGTTAGGAGAAAAGGTCCAAAAAAACACTGCCTCATTTATAAGACGCTCGGGAGATCCCGTCGGTTACAACAATTCTTTCGAATCATGGTCAAAACTTCAGTATCGGTAATTAGCAGATAGGTTGGGTTAAGTTTCAAACAGAAGCGAGCTAGCAGCGAATCAACAAGGTGAAATACCGCGGCGGGGCAAGAAAAGTCGGGTTCTAGACTGCGGGTGCATGGTTCCAGCCGACACCATAACGGGCCGTGAGGGCCAGGCCCAGGCTAGTGACAATCATGATTGAAACCATGAAAGGCCAAACATATGGCAAGGAGGTCAAAAGGATCCAGACGGCGGTGCCCAGAAACAGGGCGACGGACTCCGAATGCTGGCCCAAAGGCAGAAGTTTTCGCTGCAGCCAGCGTCCGGTAGCTGCGTAGATAACCACGCGCCCAAAAACGCCGGCAACAACTATCAATGCCAGGGCAAGCATCCCTACTAAAACATTCAGAGGCGTCGGTAGGTGGAGCAGACTGAAGGGAATACCTGCACCAATAATTGCCGCTCCCACAAACCCGATCACCGCAACCCGCCCGATGGTGAGGTGCAGTCGCGCTACTCCGCTGCTGATCGTTTTAGGCATTAGTCCTGTGAGGAGCAGAGACACGATGAACCAGAAGAGCACTGCGAGAATTCTTAGTCCCACGTAGGTTGCCGACCAGTGAGGGCTGACCAGTTCAGTCGGATTCCTGATCATGTTTCGCAGTTCCTGCTCGTAACCGGCGTACATGATTGTGGAGCTTGAGGCGCTTCGCTTTGGCACCTGATCGTCATGACGGTAGGAGCCACCCACCACTATTACGTCCCCACCAATGCGCGCTCCCGGAAGCTGAATCACAGATCCACCTATCGCCGCCACATCGCCTTCAACTACACCTTCGACGATTACATCGCCCCCCAACGCAATCGCACCATCCCTGACAGTGCCGGTGACTTTCACTGTCCGGCCCATGCCGTAAGCGATCGTGTCACTGACTCCCTCAACAACTAAGGGTTGGTTATCTCTATTAGCCGAGTCAGTCGGGCCCTGCGCATGAATCGCCACAAAGGTCACAAGGATCAAAAACAGCGGGCCGCTCACTCTGCCGAGTCGCTTTAACAAAGAGGCAGTGTGCCGGGGCTGAAGAACCAATGTTTCCACAGTTGCTGTAGTCATATCCGTGCAACGCATCCTTCAGTCAAAGAGGCGCATGCGCTGGTGACGATGATAGCGGGAGATCAGGTGAGAAAGTGTTAGGACCGCAATAACAAGAAGCACGAGCGCGGTCAGACTTGCGAGGTACGACTCCGGCAGCAAACTGCGGCCGAGCACACGAGCGACTACCAGCAGGCCGATCGCCGCATCGCGTAGAGCACTCCAGAGGAGATCGAATACTCCGAGCGTCTTCTGAGCAACCGAACGTCCACTGAAGAAGAGTGATTTAATCGTGGCAGCACCCATCAGGGTGAAGGACGTCAACACGAGGAGGAGGCTTAAGCGCAGAGCGCGTCGTCGTTCCCCACGATCACGCAAACCACTCATATCGCTTTGCGCGCGCGCAGCGACGATGCGAGCAAAGTTTCGCGGGATAGGAAGTTCAGGAGTTTGCGCAAGCGCGAAATCTAACTCGCACATGAAGCTGCGTTGGGCGTGGAGCTCTTCAAAGCAGTTCGTGCATTCCTCGAGATGTCTTTCGAAGAAGATGTTGCCGGCAGAGTCCAGCTGGCCGTCAAGGTAGGCGGCAATTTCTTCACTGCGGCATTGTGAGTTGATCATCTTCATCGCGATGGCGCGGCTCACATTCCGGTGATGCCACGGTCGACAAATTGCTGGCGCATCATCTCGCGCGCCCGAAACAAGCGATTCTTCACCGTCCCCAGCGGCAGTCCAGTCACTTCCACGATCTCTTCGTAAGTAAGATCCTGTGAATGGCGCAAAGCGATCAACTCACGGTAAGCCGCGGGAAGCGAGCGCACGACAAATTCGATTTCGAGTCTACGTTCGCGACGTTCGCTCTCTTGTTCCGGACTAAGGTTGCCGCTTTCGATCGGAAGATCATACTGGTCTCCGTCGGTGCCGCCGACAAGTGAACGTTCGCGCCCGGCAGTACGTCGCAGGTGGTCGACAGCTGAGTTGTGCGCAATCTTGTAGATCCAGGTAGAAAACTTAAACTCGGATCGATAGCGGGAAAGCGAGCCATAAACCTTGATAAAAATTTCCTGCGTCAAATCCAGTGCGGCCTCGTAGTCGCCCACCATGCGGTAAACATATGCCGAAATGGGGCGCTGGTAGCGTCTGACGAGCTCTTCGAAACTGCCTTCAACACCGGAAGCGGCAATTGCCACTAATTCCGGATCGGTCGCTGCAGTGAACTCTTTCCAAAGGGCGGGGCATGCTGTAGTGCTCATGATGCTCAGTTGTTACGTTCAGAAATCGGAATTGTTTCAGTCAGGGAAAAGGCTCGAATTCGCAAGGCTGAAGCAAAACCGGGCAGCCTTGTTCTGGTCTTTGGACTTGGACTTATTTAAAGGCCAACGTCGCCAGACCAGCAGGCGCTGCAACACTGTCGAAACTCAAATCATTCGTTGGCAACCGCAATCCCACATCTTCAGCTTCAAGCAACCGCACATCCCCGCCAAGCGTTTCGTTTACGATCTCGCTTGCCCGCTGCTTGCTGAACCCATCACCGGTCACCAGCAGTTTCGACAACTGACCGGACTGATGGTCTGTGGTTCGTCGATCTCGATAGAAGAGCAGGAGACGGTAGAACTCGTCTTCACGTTCATTCGGCTCGCAGGTGATGTTGCGCAGAATAAGTGGTTGCTTGTCTCGGAACACAACAGCAGTAAACCCTTCGTCCGAAGAACTCACGAGCAGCGAGTCTCCTGTGGTCCCATTCACTTTGAGCCACTGCGACTCGCCCATGTGCCGCGGCAGCACCAGACCGGCGCGCCAGCCGAGTCGATTAAAGAGGCTCTCGTACTCTTCCAGCAGCGAAACACGGGTGGCCACAACGAGGTAGCGATCGCGACCTTGCGGATCTTTCGGCAGTCGTTCGCGAGAAATTGAAAGTTCCTCGAGCGGAATCGCGAAACCGCGATCCATCTTCCAGCGCAATACGTCTTCGAGTTCACCTTTTGATCCGCTCTCCGTTTCAAGCGTGAGAATCAAAGTTCGCGCGGTGGCCTCAGGCAAACTCACTGACCATTTTTTCTGTCGCAGCAGACCGGCACTTCCTGCCAGCTCCGACAGCGCTGTCGCCATTTCCACTTCGTCCAGAATGTTAGGCTCGTCGAAACTCGGGAGCATGAGGGACTCGGGTAATCTCATGGTCGCCGCGCGGCGTAAACTGCTGCCGCCTCGCCCGCGCTCCAGTTCAACGATCGTTGCGATTCCCTTTTCCAGGCCTAACGCGGTTGCGGGGTACCAGGGGTTAACGAGTTTGGAAAGCGGGTTGGGCATTTACGATTGATGATTGCGGATTTGCGATTGATGATTCTTGGTCTTTGGTCTTTGTTTTGGTTCCTATAATTCTAGTTTGAAGCCGGGCGAGGCTAAGACCACATCGCACGACCGAAAACCAAAGACTCAGGACCTAAGACCAAAGCTCGTTTTACCATTCAGAATATGGTGTGCCTTCCGACGAGGTGTCTGGTGACGAGCTGTGAATATCAGTGACGCCCTGGGCGCCTTGAGTCGAGATGGGGTCCTCACCAGTTATCACTGACCAGTCTTTTTGCCCCGTCATCGGATCGAGTGGCAGTTCGCGCATGTAACGATCGGAGATCAGGTCGTCGAGCGATCTCGGCAGCTTGCCCTTATCAGCCGCATACTGATCAAGCAATGAGCGCATCTTGAAGAGATCATCTCGCAAGACAGACTCACGCGCATGCATGATCGTCTTCTGATACTGCGGCAGCGCAATCGCGGCGAGAATTATTACGATCGTGATCACGATCATCAGCTCTAAAAGAGTAAACCCGCGTAACCGTCGCGACCTGGGGGAAAGGACAATGGGCAAAGGAAAAGGCACGCGAGGTGAACGATTCGCCCTGTTTCCCTTTTCCACTTTCCCTTTTCCCTTGTTGTTACCAGTCACTATACTTCTCTCCATTGAGCGCGATTTCCTTCGACTTCGAGCGAACATCAAAAACATTCTCGCCGCCCCATGAGCCGGCGTCGGCCGCATCGTAGCAAGAGCGCAGTTCCCATTCCGCCTTCCCTGTCATCGGGTCAATCGGAATAGCGCGCAGATAGACTTTTTTCTTTGTGGCCAATTTAGCGCTGCCCACATCCGTCGCATTCACGTCCGGATTGCCCCGGCCAGCGAGGCCACCACCTGCGCGCGGAATAACATTGACGCCGTTGACCAGTGATTCGAGGTCAGGCGGGTAACGATCCGGATTGTCGACTCCAAAAATTGTTAGATCGCTTATCACGACCCGGCTGCGCGGGTCGGGAGGCAACTGCTGCTGTGGCTGCTGCTGTTGTTGCTGCTGAATTACGCCGCCCGGTCCTGCCTGTGGCATGCCTACGGTATCGCGATGAAACTCGTCTATTGCAATTCGCATCTGGCGCAGCGAGTCGCGCAGTTGCTGCTCCTTCTGCCGATTCACAGAAACCTTAACCAGGGGAATGATGCCGAGCGTGAGGATAGTCATGATGGTGATGGTCATCACCAATTCAATTAGTGTGAAGCCGCGCCTACCCGCGCTGGCCCGCGCCGTGATTTGCGGCTCAGGGGACAAGGGCACGAAAGACAGAGTGACGCGGCGCCCGGCAATCCTAACCTCCGTCACCGTGTCGCCGCGTCGTCGCGTTTCCGCGTCTCGCTGTTTTGCGTATTGCATTTACTACTTCACAAGGACACGCCATGGCACCAGGTCAATAGTCACCTCGCGCGCGTCCATGGCAATTAGACGCATCGTCTCTTTCTCAAAACCAAATGCGGCATCACCGGCGCCGATTGCTTCCACTTGAATCAGCACCAGGGCCCTGCTTCCCTGAATGGGTGCCGAACCGTTAAGCGCCGAAACTGAGATCAGGCAAACGCCGTGCGGGTCGATCGATTGGGTCAAACTCGGAGTCTGCCCCCCGGCCAGCAGCGTTCCGGATGAGATCGAAGTTACCTTCACAACTTTCGGATCGAACCTCAGGGCCAACACGGCCAAACCCAGCGGTACGTCCGTGTTTAGTTGAACTGCGAACTGCCGCTTGTCGCCAACCTTGAGGACTTCGTCCGACGGATTCAGACTCAATTGTGCGACGCGAGCACCATTGCGAACAGTGACGGCCGATGTGTCGATCGGCTTGGGCATACTCGTCAGGAGCGCGTTCTGGGTACCGCCGGCACCGGAATTAACGAGTGCCACTTCAGCCGCAGAACGACCATTGACGAGCGACTTGGGCGCCGGAACAAATGACGGCAACTCCTCAGCCGGATTTTGTGACGGGTTAGCTTTTGCTGTCGTCGGTGGCGGCGCGACGGCCGTTTGATTCGCGACTGAGGTTTGTGGAGGATTCCTCAAAAAGCTCGCGGCGTTGGATTCAGGCGTCTTTACCATGGCCGATTGACCGGCTCGAGAGACGTCACCAGCTGCTGCCGCGCCAAACGGTGCGGGCTCGACGTCCGGCAGTCTGACCACCGCATTTCGCGGAAGCCTTCGAGCTGCGGCGATCTGATCCTCGTGATCCGACTCAATAATCATCGCTTCGAGCGAGCCAGTTGTGGGCGACTGCAATGTTCCGCTCGGTCGCATCTCTTCGTCACGTGGGGTGACAGTAGGTGCACGAAGGACTCGCGGGGTAACAGAAATCACAATGTCTACCTGGCGGTCATCTCGTGTGGGAGATGAAAACAGACGGCCCAGGATTGGCAACCCACTGAGCACCGGAAGTCCCTTGCGGCCTGTCGCCTGAACGTTCTGTGCAACGCTCGCGAGCATCATCGTGCGGTTGTTCTGCACGCGTGCAGTCCCGGTGATGGTGCGTTCGGTAAAGGTTGGGGTTAAAGTGCTGGCCCCAAGAACGTCCTTTGACTCGATCGACATCTTCACCTGCACATCGAGGTTGGGAAACACTTGCGGCGTGAATTTCAAGGTGAGACCGGTTGGCTCGTAGTTAATCACAGGGAAACCACCAGTCGGGAAGGTTGTTCCCGGCGAAGGCGTTCCAGTCTGAATCCCGAACGGATAGGTTTGCGCTGTTTGCACAGGAACGCGCTGTCCGATGCGGGCCGTTGATTCTTCGCCATTGAACGCATGAACCTGCGTTGAAGCGACGAGCCTGGTATTACCTTTTGCCTGGAAGGCCCTGAGAATAGAGGGAGGAATAACCAGGGCAGCTGCTAGCGCAGTGGGCACTCCGCCCACGAGCCCTGCCAGGTTCACCCCTCGTCCTCCATTAATTGTTCCGTTATCCGTGAGAAGGCTGAAGCCCGGCGACCCTCCGATGGTGAAGGTACCGTCAGAGCCGACCTGACCTACCTGATTGCCGAACTGCATGAAGTCCGATTTAGTGACTTCATAAATGTTTACATCCATCACCACTTCGGCGCGGTCTTTGTCGATGCTCTGGAGCAGGTCTCCAATCAAGCGCACGTTCTCCGCCGTGTCGCGGACTGTAAGACTGTTAGTCGCGTCGTCGGGAACAACGATGGTTTGCGGACGTCCGACTGACGGTGGAATCGCCTGTTGAATTAACTGGCGTGCATCGCTCGGTTTCATGTTCGAGAGAAAGAAGGTGCGCAGCACAAGTTGCTGATACTGAGGGCGTCTCGTTTGATCGGCAACCAGGATTGTGCGGCGACTCAATTTCTGAAAGAAGAGTCCTTCCTGCAGGAAGATGTAATCCAGCGCCTGCGCTGTCGTTACGTCGCGCAAATTGATATCGATTGTGCGCGGTTGGGCAAACGACTGTCGATCGAAGACCACGTTAAATTGCAGTTGCTCCGCGAGACTGCGGATGAAAGCCTTCAAGTCGCCGCTGTAGCCGATGACGCGGAGTTGTTCGGTGCGAGCCGGCGGCAGAGTGGCATCTTGCGGCTGCCCGCTCACCGGGGTAAGCGTGCCATCGCTGGGTTCGCCTGCATGGGCGCCGTTGCCGTTGCCATTCCCGTTAGCATTTCCGTTCGTGCCATCCTTGACACTCTGCAATCGCAGCATCCGTTCCATTTCAGAAACAGCGAGCTCGTTCACCGGGTCGTAACCGTACGCCTGGCGGAAAGCGTTGTACGCTCCGATGAAGTCTTGCTGTTCGGCGAGGGCACGTCCCTGCTGCATGTAAGCCTGTGAAGCATTAAAGCTGGCACGTCGAAAGTGGAGTTGGTAGTCCACGTTCGCGGGATCGGAAGCCACGGCGAGCGTGAACTCCTGGGCAGCCTTCTCCCACTGCTGGGCGGCCTCAAACTGCATTCCTCGTTTGAAGTTCTTGTCACCCTTTTTCGCAAAAGCCGTGATTGGCAACATGACGAAGCAGAAGGTGAGCAGCAGCGAAACGCATATTCTGGTTTTTGTCTTCATGACTTTTCTCTCTTAGGTTGGCGGTTGAACCCCTGGGTCGTGCCCTAATAATGCCGCTCACGCAGTCAAGATGCAACCATCTTGCCTGCTTCTGGGTTGTTTACACGCTAGCCCGAAAAATCGGTTCCTTAAACCGCCGGGCGTGTGCACTACTGGCTCAGCTCATTGTCGGGAGGATTGGCTGAACCTGGGAAGGACCTTGGCTCCTATTTAATCACGCTAAGTTCATCAACGAAAGTGACGCGATTGATTTCATGGAGAGTTGAGACTCCGGCAAAAACTTTACGGAGCGCCGAATCGCGCAGGCTCGTGAGCCCTTCGGCTACGGCCGCTCGCCGCACTTCCGAGCCCGGCCTTCGCTCGACGATCATCTCGCGAATGTTATCCGAAAGGTCGAGCAATTCATGTATCGCGGTCCGGCCACGATATCCCGTGTGATTACAGGCGTCGCAGCCCACGTTCATATAAAACGTAGTGGCCCGATGATCTTCGATGCGCAAGCCCGACTCCTCAAGTTCGCTGTCGGTCGCATGGTAGGGACGTTTGCAGTAGGGACACAACATGCGAATCAGCCGCTGAGCTAGCACACAGTTCAAAGACGAAACGAAGTTGTAAGGTTCAACGCCCATGTTGAGGAAGCGTCCAATCACATCGATCACGTTATTGGCGTGGACTGTCGTAAACACAAGGTGACCAGTCAATGCAGACTGGATCGCAATCTGCGCAGTCTCGGTGTCGCGGATTTCCCCGACCATAATCTTGTCCGGGTCGTGGCGCAGAATTGAACGCAGGCCGCGATCGAATGTCAGTCCCTTCTTCTCGTTCACCGGGATCTGGGTGATACCGTGCAGCTGGTACTCAACCGGATCCTCGATCGTGACAATCTTGTCTTCCTCGTTTCGTATCTCGTTGAGCGCTGCATAGAGCGTCGTTGTTTTACCCGAACCGGTCGGACCGGTGACGAGCACCATGCCGTAGGGCTCGGCGATGTAGTGTCGAAACTTTCTTAAGTCTTCCTCTGCAAAACCCACCACATCCAGATTAAGATTTTTGAACTCTTCGTTGATCTGTTCCTTGTCGAGAATACGAATCACAGCATCTTCGCCGTGGATCGTGGGCATGATCGACACCCGAAAATCTACGTTGCGGCCTTTATAACGAACTCGAAAGCGTCCGTCTTGCGGGACGCGTCGCTCGGCAATGTCGAGCTCGGACATTACCTTGATGCGCGAAATCAATGTTTGGTGATACGCCAGATCGATTGGATCGACTTTGGCATAAAGTGCTCCGTCTATCCGGTACTTGACCTGAACTTCTGTATCGCGTGTCTCGATATGAATATCCGAAGCACGCGATTCCATCGCGTTGTAAATGATCGTATCGACCAGTTTGATGATCGGCGACATCTCGGAATCGGTCGCCAGTCGATCAAGGTCCAATACCTCTTCGCCGGTTTCTGTTTCTCTAACGAGCGAGATACGAAACCCCGACGCTGCTTCCTGAAGAACACGTTGTGTCGCATCGCCCCGGCGCAGGATTACATCGATCGCACCGGCGGTTGCTACGTGCGGAACGATACGGGTGTGCAGCGCGCTTGAAAGTTCGTCCAGGCGATCCAGGTCGCTTGGATCTGCCATGGCCAGATGCAAACCCTTACCGTCCCGTTTGAGAGGGAGGAATTGATGCCGGACCATCAGGTCAACTGGAATCTCATTAAAGAGTGTGTAGTCGACGGGTGATTCCTGATCGGTCGGAAGGAGCTCCACGAAAGGCAGGCGGTAGCGGCGCGCGAGATCTTTCGCGGCCCGCACCTCGGGTGGCGAGTGATCGCCGTCGACTCCAAGCTGCCCCGCACTGATGACGGGAGTCGCAGCATTCGTCGCCAACTCTTTTTCAGAAACTTCTTTCATTTTGGATAACTGACCGGTGTGTCAAAAACCTGGGCTGCCATGCGGCTGGTGGTCTGCTCAATGGTGTCCGGTAACGCCCGCACCGCCCGATATAGACTGAATGATGGGCAGGTAGATCGCCAGCAGGATCGTGACGACTACGCCGCCCATCACCACAAGGATCGCAGGCTCAAGCGTGGTCGTCAACTGCTCCAGCCGGACCTCTGATTCGGCGTCGTAGAAGACGGCCACTTCGTCCAGCATCTCTCTTAAACTGCCGGAGCGCTCGCCGATTCCAATCATGTCGACCGCCAGGGGCGGCATCCATGCGGCGAACTCAAGACTCTCAGTGAACGTTCGCCCTTCACGAATCATCGGCAGGATGGCTGAACTGCGTCGCCGCAGTTCGCGGTTAGTGATCGACTCTGCGGCGATCTCCCACGACTCGACAAGGGTGATGCCCCCTGCCAGCAAGGTTGCGAGAGAACGTGTTGCCTGGGCCACGGACAATTGCACTGCCAGGCTTCCGGCGAGCGGAATCTTCAAGAGCAGACCATCAACGGTCAGTCGCCCCTGTGGGGTCCGAGACCAGAGAAAGAGAGCAATCGCGCCTCCAATAAAGAGCGGTCCGAACCAGATCACGTTTCCGGAGAGCCAGTTCGAAAGTCCCACCACAATCTGCGTTACAGTCGGCAACTCCGTTCCAAACCCCGAGAACAGGTCGGACATGCGCGGCACCACGTAGACGGTCAAAAACGTAACCATGCACGCCGAAGCAAGGAGGAGGAACATCGGGTATGCGAGCGCACCGCGGATCTTGCGGCGTAACGATACATTACGTCGCATGTAAGTCACATAGCGACTAAGCACATCGTCGAGAGCTCCCGAACGTTCTCCGGCCAAAATTGAGGCCGTATAGATCCGCGGAAAAAGATTCCCCTGCGCCGCGAAGGCCTGTGACAGAGCGGCGCCACCGCGCACCTGCTCTTCGACATCGCCGAGGACCGCTCGCAAACGCGCGGACGCTGCGCGCTTACGCAACATCGAAATCGCCTGCAGAATTGGAATGCCTGCCCGGAAAAGCGCTGCGAGTTGCTGATTGAAGAGAAGGAAGTCAGTCGGCTTTACTCGAGGATGTGCACCGCGTCCACCCATCCGGGTCAGGGCTGTCACCCCGGTGGTCTTGGGAGGAGTTACGTTAAAGACCCGATAGCCCTCGCGTTCAAGGCGAGCGCGCGCTTCATGAACGCCCGGAGCATCAACGGTTCGCGTCACTACTTCGCCTGCGGGCGTCCCTAAACGACAAATAAACTCAGCCATATATCAGCCATATAGAGGAGAAAAGACCTTTAAGTTCGGGCGAGAGTATAACATGCGCGGCGCAAGCACTCGGTTCAGCCCCCGCTCCAGCTATAAGGGGAGCCGGAAGCGGTACACGCCTGAGTCGACCCGAAGTTGCAATCGCACGATCGGGCCCGAAGCGTTCGTTATCTTGCGCGCCTACTGCCGCTGTCCTACAATGCGAAGTGTCACCTGACAATGGAAATAGCGGCGGCTCGTCTCCTACGCAAGCCATTTCTAGCTAAGCTCGATAAAAAGTAAAAAGTCCGGACATCACGGGTTCTCCCAAGAGCATCTGTGTTAACAGTCCTACTTCGCTCAGTTAGAAAAGTCGGATTCTTGCCAGACAAGCCGGGGGTCAAATGCACTTACCGTACAGAGATATTGCGAGGATTGCGCTCCTGATATGTTGCGCGCTCGCGCTCGCCGCTCTACATCCCCTCTCGAACCTTCACGCCCAGGAAAAGCAGACCGAAAAGGCTGCACCTGACCAGCAACCTACTGCGGCTCCGACGCCTCCCGAGCAGCCGGCACAACAGCGGTTGGGCACCGAACTTGACGGCCCTGTAATCGTCAACACCGACCTGATCACGCTGACTGTCACAGTCACTGACACCTACGGGCGTTACGTTTCCGGTTTGAACAAGAATGCCTTTCTGTTGCTCGATCAGAAGCTGCCTCAGGAAATCACTTTCTTTAGTGATGACGATTCACCTGTCTCGGTCGGCGTGCTCTTCGATGTTTCGGGTTCCATGAGCGGCGAGAAAGTAAAGAACGCCCGGGAAGCGCTCTCCAAGTTTATCCAGACGAGCCACAATAACGATGAATATTTCCTCATCGGCTTTAACTCTCGGGCCCAGTTGCTGCTGGATAAGACTCGAGACGGCAATGCCGTTCTGGACAAGCTAAGCTTCGTTCAGACCAAGCAAAACACTGCACTCTACGACGCCTGTTATCTCGGTGTGGAGAAGGTGCAGCGTGGAATCCACCCCAAGCGTGCGCTTTTATTGATTAGCGACGGCCAGGACAATAATTCCCGCTATACCTTCAATGAACTGCGAAGACTCTTGAAGGAATCGGACGTGGTTCTGTATGGGATTGGGATCCTCAGCGGCAATGATGCGGGCAGCTCGCTCGGTATGGAAGGCCAGGGCATTCTCGATGAACTCGCGAACGTCTCGGGCGGCAAAGCGTTCTTTCCCAGATCCGCTGTCGAAATGGACGACATATTTGAGCAGATAGCACTGGAATTGCGGCACCAGTATTCAATCGGTTACAAGCCCAACAACTTTACCAACGATGGCAAGTGGCACAAGATCAAAGTGAAGGTCACTCCGCCCCGCGGCCTGCCACGCCTATTCGTCAGGTCAAAGGAAGGCTACTTCGCAATCGCGGGCTCGCGCTAGGCACGACCGCCCTGCAACTAACGACCTCTCCCATACATCTTGTTTTAACGTGTGCGCAGTGGACGCGAGAAAGGTGAAGCTGCTTGCCCCCAGCTCTCGCGGACGTCGCAAGCAACTCCGGCGCTCCGACCCGAACTCTAAGGGATTACGGGGCGCTTCGCATGATCAGGGACAAGGGTTAGACTGGAACAGCATCAGTCCTAAAGCATCTGACTTTTTGATATTTATTTAGTGAGGTCCTTGTTAGTGGAAAATCGGCTCAGCAGAAATTTGGCAACGTCGCGGTGGAGAGCGTTTATCTTTCTCAGCGTGCTTACTGTTCTTATTGGAGCACTGACCGGGTCGAAGTACGTGCCCTCCGGCCATACGCAGGATTCAAGGCAGAGGCGCAGCGCAACTACAGCGGCAACGCCGACGCCCACGCCGAATACCCGAAGCACACCAATTCCAAGCCGGCCGGTTGCAAGCACCCCAACGAAAACAGCAACTCCGGTAACGCAGGCTGCAGCAACGCCTACACCCAAACCTGTGTCGGTCCCCGTAGACCGTACGATCCCTCAACTCGGCGAGCCTCCACCGATTCCAAAACTTAAACCGAAGCCTACTCCCACTCCCCCGGAAGAGTTTGGCGAAGGCGAGATCGTCAGAGTCGATACGGAACTAGTAACGCTGAACGTTCGTGTGATCGATCGGAACAATCGTCCCATCGATAATGTCCGGGAGAACGAGATCCGCGTGATTGAGGACGGCGTAGAACAGCCAATCACCTTCTTTACTCGAGAGGAAGTGCCGATTAGCTACGGTCTCGCCGTTGATACTTCCGGCTCGCTGCGTTCGCAGTTGCAGAGCGTGATCGATGCCGGCAAGACAATCATCAATACAAACAAACCGGGCGACGAAACCTTCCTGGTTCGCTTTATTAGCAGCGACAAGATAGAAACGGTTCAGGACTTTACCTCCAACCAGGATTTGTTGATTGACGCCCTTGATAGTCTGTACGTCGAAGGAGGACAGACTGCTGTTATGGACGCGGTGTATCTCGCAGCCGAGCGGCTCTCCGAATACAAGAAGGGAGACGATAACGACCGCCGCCGCCGCGCGTTGATTCTGGTCACCGACGGTGAAGACCGTGTCAGTTTCTACAAGCAGGAACAGTTGTTTGCAAGACTCCGCGAACAGGACGTCCAAATCTACGTCATCGGTTTCGTGAATGAGCTCGACAAAGAAAGCGGCTTTATCCGCAAGAGTTCGCGTGATCGCGCCGTTGGTCTGATTAATAAGCTGGCGTCGGAGACTGGTGGTCGCGCGTTCTTTCCGCAATCAGTTTCGGATCTGCCCCAGATCGCCGGAGAGATCGTTCGTGATCTGCGCACTCAGTACGTCCTCGCTTACAACCCGACTAACAAAGCGCGCGACGGCTCGTACCGAGCGATTAAAGTTGCGATCGCGGATGCACCGGGACGAGACAAGCGGATTGCCCTGACACGGAGTGGACGTCTTGCACCCAAGGGACCGCCGCCAACCGTAGGTTCAAAGCCCGCAACACCGGGTGCGCCCAGGCCGCGATTGCCTGCCAGCAGGAATCCCTGAACGGCCGCGCGCAGCATCAGCCGATTATGTCGCGCAAGTTACTAATCCTGCCGGTTGCTCTGTGGCTCCTAGCTCCGGTGCTCGCACTCGCGACGCAAGAAACATCTGAGGTTCGTTCGCTTCCTTCCCTGACATCGCGCGCGCAATTCGATTCGATTGCCCGCGTCTACTCCGATTCCGCACCGCTGCCTCATGTCCTTTTCGTGATTGATCGGAAAGAGGGCGATAAGATCTACTACATCAACACCAGGCGATATCCTTTTCATAAAGACTTCGTCAACGGCACTTACCTCTCTCTCGAACGTGGCCAGGAATTTTTTGAGAATAACTATCTGAAGCCGAATCGCCGGTTTATTCTCGGCACGCTCGCGTACCAGGGCGCGGTGCAGCGCTGGACCTTTGAATTCTGGGAAGGCGATCTAATTCCTGCCGACCAAATCAAACTGACGGCCGACATCCTCACCAAAACGTTCTTTGCTCCCGTCTCTTTCAAACCGAATTCTTTGCGACAGGATGAAGCGTCTGCGACCAGCCCCGGGTTGAATCGCCTGCTACAAAGTGACATCGCGAAAGAGCAGCCATACGAGCCACTCAACCTGGCGCGTGGTCTCGGTCGAATCCACATCATTGAAAAGCTCGACGATCACGTTGAGATCGGATCAAACGAGATCCTTGTGCTTAGCGAAGTTCCCATCTCGCTTCCGCCCGTCGCCGGAGTAATTCTCGCAAGGCCGTCAACACCTCTGTCGCACATCAATCTGCTACTCAAGGGTTGGGGCGTGCCGAACGCATACATCAAGAACGCTCAGGAAATCTTAAAGCCATATGACGGTTGGTGGGTTTCGTTCGAGACGAAGCGCGATACATATACGATCAAGCGCGCCGACCTGAAACAGTTGGATGACTACCAGCGTCGTCTGGCTAGTCGTCTCGACGTCATGAAGCCGCGCTCTGATTTATCAGTGAGGCGCATTGCGACTCTTGGCCAGCAACGTGCTCGAGACGTAATTGCTTACGGAGGAAAGTCTGCGAACCTTGGTGAGATGATGCAGGCGCACATCCCTGGTATCGTGATTCCTGACGGCTTCACACTTCCGTTCTCCGATTACGATCAGTTCATCCGCGAAAACAAGATTGACAACGTGCTCTACGAGATGATGGACGATCAGAAGTTCGTGCACGATCCGGCCTATCGTCGCGCGCGGCTCACCGAGTTTCGCGAGCGGATTCAGAACGGACAGGTTAATGCACAACTCCGCGCGCAGGTCCTGCGACTTGCGCACGCGAAGTATCCCGGGAAGGGATTGTTTGCGCGCAGCTCTTCCAATTCTGAGGACCTGCCAAATTTCAGCGGCGCGGGACTTCACTCAAGCGTTCCCAATGTTAAAGGCGACCAGGAACTGATCGAAGCGATCAAGACTGTCTGGGCTTCGCTCTGGAACTTTGACGCCTACGAAGCGCGCGAACGAGCGGGTATCGATCATTCGAAAGTCTACATGGCCGTGCTGATCCAGGAAGGCATCAATGCCGATAGCGCCGGGGTGATGATCACGGCCGACCCTTATGACCGAGAGAATAAGAATGCAATCTACATCAGCGCCAAGCGGGGACTGGGGATCAGAGTTGTCGAAGGAAAGAAAATTGCCGAACAACTGATCTTCCGACCGCAGACAAACACAGTCCAGATCCTGACTCGGTCTGCCGAAGATAGCCTGCTGACGTTTGATGAGAAGGGCGGCGTGAAGGAAGTGCCCATTACCGGGGAGCGCGCCGTTTTAACAGATGAGATGGTGCGACGATTAGCCAAAGCGGCTCAGGAAATCAAGCGCGTCTTTAACAATAAGGATCAGGACATTGAATGGATCTATCTGCACGGGCAAATCTACATTGTGCAATCAAGGCGGTTCATCACAGTTGCGTCCGGCCCGACCGTCTCAAGTGTTCAGAGATTCTCTAGCCGAAGAGCTTAATCCCAAACCACTCAAGCGCCTGCCCACCGAGCATTACCCCCACCGCCGTTGTAATCAGAATTAGCGTCGCAAATCCCAGTACGTTGTTTGTGAGGTTGTTCTTCAGATCTCCGGTGAGCCGCTTATCATTAATTAATAACAGGATGAACAGGAGAATAATTGGAAGCAGAATTCCGTTTAAGACCTGGACGCCTACCAGCAACTTCATCACAGGCACACTCGGTATCAGAGCGAGTGCCACTCCGATCACGATGAGCGCCGTAAAGAGACTGAAGAACACCTTGCCCCGGCGAAAATCGAGGTTGACACCTTTGGGTACTCCAAACGCCTCACTAACCGCATAAGCGGTTGCCAGCGGCAGCACGGCGCCAGCCAACAACGTCGCTCCGAGTAAACCGACGCCAAAGAGCGCTCGAGCCGCGGAACCAACAACCGGTTCGAGTGCGCGTGCGGCATCGGCAGCCGACTGCACCTCATGCTGGCCGAGAACATAAAGCGTCGCCGCCGTTGCGACGATCATCGAAATGGACATCAGGTTGGAGAAGATAGCGCCAACATAGGCATCGATACGTTCGGGTCCATAGTGACGACGGGCGACTCCTTTCTCAACCAGTGAGCTCTGCTGAAAAATCTGTATGTAAGGTGTGATCGTCGTTCCCAGCAACGCGACCAGCAGAAACAAGTACTCCGGATCACGGTGAATCTTCGGGATGAATGCGCCTTGCGCAACCTCGCTCCAGTGCGGGTGGGCCATCACAGCGGCTATCGGGTAAGCAAAAAAGACCAGCGTCATCAGTAACAGGATTTTTTCCACGTTCGCGTACGAACCAAAGATCACGAGATACCAGATGAGTATCGCTCCCAGCGGCACGGAGATGTACTTACTGATTCCAAAGAGTTCCATCGCCGCACCAATCCCGACGAATTCACTTACCGTAACGCCACCGTTAGCAATCAGGATGATCGTTACTGCAAAAAGAGCCCAGGCGATCCCAAAGCGCTCGCGAATCAGATCAAGAAGACCGCGCCCCGTGGCTGCGCCGAGTCGGGCGCACATCTCCTGAACCGCGCCGAACGAAACTGTGAGTAGGACCATCACCCAGATCAGACTGTAGCCAAACTTCGCGCCCGCCTGGGTGTACGTCGCGATTCCACCGGCATCATTGCCCGCCGACGTCGCAATCAAACCCGGACCGAGGATCGCTAGCCACCGCCAAATCCCCGAAGGCATTCGACGCATGCCACGCAGGGTCACACTGCGACCACGAATGTTGATTCTCAGTTTCGCACGAATTGGGCGTGGAGTTACCGGTAGTATTTTGGAATCCAGAGCGTCCAGAGGCTCAAGACCATGCGGCTGGGATGTCGGCTTTTTCATGAGAAGATTCTTGGCGCTTGGCGGTTCCAACTCTCGGGCGCCACCTGTGACACTGCGGCATCGACCGTGACGACCCCGAGCAGCTCCTTATTCGATCCGACGACCGGCAGCGCTGCCATGTGGCTTCCGAGTACGCGATAAGCAGCTTCGTCTGCTGAATCCAAAGATTGCAGCGTCATCACATAAGGATCCATGAGATCCTCCAACCGTTCGTCTTCACCATTGGTGAGTAGAGCTCGCAGGGAGATCACGCCTCTAAGCCTGCGCAACTCCTCGCCATCAACGATGTAGATCAGATGCACAAAGTCGGGTTCCTTCAACGGCTCGCGCAGTCTCTCGCGCGCTTCCCGTACCGTAAGTGCGCCGACCGCATAGACCACGTCATTAGTCATGATGCTGCCAACGGTATTCTCCGGGTAACGCAGCAACTCGATGATTCGTTCGGCTTGCTTGCGTGGCAATCGCTCAAGGTAGCGGCGCATTGTTGGGGTCTGCAGCCTCGCTATTAAGTCCGTTGCGATGTCCGGCGCCATCAAGGTAAGCAGGCGGAGCGCCTGGTCCTCATGGAGTTCTTCAAAGACCTGCAGCTGTCGCTCCGGGGTCATCGCTTCGAGTGTGTCTGCGGCTGTCGGATCGGCGAGCAACGTAATCAGCTCCGCCGCGTGCAGGTACGGCAAGGCATCGGTCAGGTGAGCTATCTCGCCGGGCGGTAAATGGCTGATGCGCAGGTGCTGACCGGCCTCGCTTTTTGCTGCCTCGGGATTCCCACCTAGATACTCCACATACTTCCAATCGCAGAGTCCCTTTTCCGAAGAACCTCCATACCGGCCTCCGCTAATGCGGCGCAGAATCGAGCGAAAGCTCGTATCGGCAGAACGCAGCACGAGTTGGTTGTTTCCATACTCCAACCAAAGATCGTTAGCCCGGGTCGCGCGGCGGTTCTGCAAATCGAGAACTAAAGCGTCGAGAATTCCATCGCCAAGGAGTACTGCCTTGGCTAATGAATCAGCCGACTCGACTACACTCTCGTCCAAGGTGTTAACTTTGATCAGACGTTGTTTGAAGTCGATGTCCTTAACTGCGTCCCAGGGCAATGAGTGCGTCTTATCGTCCTTGAGAAAGTAGAGAGATATAACCGGCGGGTAATCGCCATCTAATAGCGCCACGCTCAGGTCGCGCAGTTTCGCGAGACGACCTTGTTCGTCGCTGAGATTGAACCGCCGCAGATGCGAGAGCATTACCATAAATTATCGGCCTCTTGACGCGTCACGCTTGCTCGTATTGCTTTTCAGCTTAGCCAGCTACACCTCATCAAGCAAAACATAGTATGCGCACTGAATCTTTCCGAAAGTTTGCCGCACCGCTCTCGCTGGCTTATTATCCTCAAGTTCTTTTCATCCAGCCGCGATTCAGCGGCACGCAGAGTAGAAGGAGTTAGCCATCATGCCCTGCAATCCCGTCTTCCTCTCCAGCATTACGATGTTTGAACTTCTTGACGAGGGCGATCGAATCGCCCTCGCTGACGTTATCGACGAAATGAAAGTGCCGGCCGGCCACACACTGTTCCAGGCAGGTGATCCCGGCGATTCTCTTTTCATCGTGCGCTTAGGCAATATCGAGCTCTTCATCAAAGATACCGCGGGGCAAAAGATCGTCCTGACTACAGCTCAGCCAGGCGACATGTTCGGTGAACTGGCCATGCTCGATACCGGACCTCGCACGGCAACGGCAGTGGCGCTGATGGATAGTGAAGTGCTGGTGCTTGACCGCGACGATTTGGTGCTGCTTTTTAAGAGAAAGCCGGAGGCGGCCCTTCACATGTTGGCTGCATTGAGCGGTCTAACGCGTAAGGCTGACGAGTTGCTCCGGACGAGGGTCTCCCGCAATGTGAACGAAGAGATGGAGGTCCATTCCACATTCCTGCAACGCATTGCTGACTGGTTGGCGTGGTTTAGCGGCAGTATGCCTTTTCTGATTTCCCACACTTTCTGGTTCATTATTTGGGTCTCACTGAATACGATTATTCTGGGTGACCGCTCCTTCGATCCCTTCCCTTTTGGCCTGCTTACCATGATCGTTTCCCTCGAAGCGATTTTCCTTGCCTGCTTTGTATTGATCAGTCAGAACCGCCAGGCGGAAAAAGACAAGGTGCGATCCGATGTTGAGTACGATGTGAATATTAAGGCCGAGCTTGAGGTCGCACATCTACACGAGAAGACAGACCGTCTTTACGAGAACATGATGGCGCGTTTTGAGAAGATCGAAAGGAACCTCGCCCTACCAAAGTAGTCAAGGCAAGGCTTTTTCTGGAAACTTCCTTGGCTTCAGTGGAGTCTATTCTTCAGGCCGATGCCGGCGATGCTGGAGGTTGTGTCGCTGTTCGGCTTCCTCAATTGAATGGCTCTGTGTCAGCTGCAGATCCTTCTTGGCCATCGTCACCAGTCTTTGATAGTACCGGTGCAGAGTTTTGATCTCACCCTCGCTTAAATCTTCCACGTCAATCAAACGATTGCTCGCGCCATCAAGCGCAGCGACGATTTCATTGAGCTTCAGATGGATCGCGAGCGCGTCTTTATTCTGGCTGCGCTGAATCAAAAAAACCATCAGGAACGTGACAATGGTGGTACCGGTGTTGATGACCAGCTGCCAGGTATCGGAAAAGTGAAACAAGGGTCCTGTAATAATCCAGACGACAATCACCAGCAACGCCACGATGAAAGCGGTCGAGGTGCCGGTCGCCTCCGTGACTTTGCGCGAGAACCGTTCGAGCACATTGCCAAATGAAGTTTTCTTTTTCTTTCGGGCCATGATTGCCTCCAGGTGATCGCAGTTAAAGTTTCCAGGATTGGTTCGCTGCGGGACGAGTCTAGAAGTCGACCGAGATGCTGAGCTGAACGCCTAGTCGGGGACTGGCAGCGATTGAGAGCAAGGGCGCTTCGACACCGACTTCCAGGTTTCCGCGCACACCGTAGTCGAGCTCGAAGTCAGCAGTATTCTGTTTAAGGTTGGGGAAAGAACTGCGTTGGAGCAAATCGAATTCATTGCTGAACTCAAAGTGGAAATGGCCTTTGGGTGTAGTGTCAGCATCGTCGGTCACAAAAGGTTGTTGCGCAGAAACGGAAGTGGCAAGCGAGAAAGTCACTGTCAGGATTAGGAGCGTGCTCCGAAGCACGATCCGGATCCGTAACGCCTTCGTCCTCGGAATCGACTGGCCTTCTCTCCCGGATTGTTTGATATGCCGTTCGTCCATCAGCATGCTTGGTTGGCGATTTAGGTTCCTGGCAATGATCGTAATCGTTCAGTTAAGTGAGATCGGTCAGCGAGTGTTTGCAGCAATGGACCATTTGCGGTGAACTCGACAATGCTCACCGAGCCAACGGGGCAGCCGAGCGCATAACGAAACCGGCCAACGTCAATCCCCAGCAAGCTGCAAAGCATGATTCTGATCGTCGCCTTATGTGAAACGACGAGAACATTACCCTCTTTTACTTTTTCTTTGATTTCTTCAATGATGCCCAGCGTTCGTCGCTCGATCTCAACCGCGGGTTCTCCACCAGTCGGCGGATGCCACATGGGATCCGCTAGCCAACTGATGTAATCATCGTGGTATTCACGTTCGACTACCGCTTTACTGAGTCCTTCCCACCTGCCGTATCCGATTTCATTCAACTCGGCCCGCACCTGGAGATTCAGGCCCAAAATCTTGCCGAGTGGCTGGGCCGTGTGAATCGTCCGTTGCAATCTGCTGCAATAGACGGCGGTCCATTGAGTCGCGCGGTAAGTCGCAGCGAATGCCTCCGCCATCTCCAGTCCTTCCGGAGTCAGATCGGGATCAAGACCAGAGCCACAAAAACTGTCTTCACGACTTAGCAAGGTCTGCCCATGACGCAGGAGATAAAGAGTCAGGTTCATCGCGCGGCAGCATACCCTAACTTGGCATCGGAGTTTCCTGAAACTCATTCATGCGGAGGACAAAAAATGGCACGAACAATAAGCGCGTGCCATTGGGAGTAACGCTGCGATTCTGATGGGCCGGCGAGTGCTCTAGGCGCTCACGGCCACCTGTTTCTGGTTCACTGGTAATTCGGGATTCATCTCCAGCGCTTCAAGCAAGATCTCTTCATGCCGGTAAATGAACGCGTTGCGCTCAGCAATAAACTGTTCGAGGATACGCTTCCTCATTTGCTCAACTTCTTCCGGCACCCAAATATTTTCCCTGCCGTCTGAGAATGTGTAGGAGAGGTCTTCGACAATCCGGAGTAGGAGCTTATTGCTCTTCCTGGTGAGCCGGCGAAGTGACTTATTGTATTTCGCCATTCCGGGCAAAGCCGGAAACAATCGTTCCAGGACCGCGACTTCATGCCAGGCCGTGGCCAGTTGAAGTGTTACGGCTTCCAGTCCATGGATCCATCCTCGTACGTTCACCACAGTCGTGAGGCCTTCGTAAAAGTCAGCCAACCGCGGATCCAGAAAATCGTAATCAGGGTTGCAGACGTCGCCGCGCAGTCGCCCGGTTCGTACCAGTTCATCCTTGATCGGCGTGCCGTCATAAGGCAGCATGCGGCAAAACGTCACGGGCAGGCAGCCATCGGCGAGGATCGTTCGCAGGAAATTCAGATTCTCCCGAACCGACGCAAATGTGCTCGACGGATCGAGCAGCATGAAGCCGTACTCCCACATGAGCCCGATGCTCTTCAGGATTTCAACAGCTCTGAGATTCTGTTCGACATTGATTTGTTTGTGCAGCGTCTCGAGACCCTGTTCGCTCCCTGACTCGAGACCCATATAAACGAGATAGAGTCCCGCATCGCGCATCCTAATGAAGAGTTCTCGATCGACCGCATCCGCGCGACAGTTCATCTTCCAGATGACCTTACCGGGAAGTTCATTGCGATGTAGTTCATCCACAAACTCGCCGGCCCAGCGACGCCAGACCGTGCCGAACAACGGAAAGTCATCATCCTGAAACAGGAAGATTGTGATGCCGCGCTCTTCATAGAGCATCCGCATCTCGCGAACTACTTCTGTCGGCTTGCGCGTACGCACGATCTTGCCGGGCGCCGCGCGATAGAAAGTGTGGATGGAGCAGAAGGAACATGTGCGGGCACAGCCTCGGCTGGCGAGTATCGGCATAATGCTGCGGCCGAGAACCGTCTCCGGCTCATAGCTGCGATCGGGATAGGGCAACTGATCGAGGTCTTCGACTAAAGCTCGCGCAGGCGTGAGCACAGCTTCCTCGTTAAGGCGGTAAGCGAGCCCGGGGATGTTGTGCCAATCCTGCCCCGTACTGATCGCATCGACCAGTTCCAGCAGTGTCAACTCCCCTTCGAACCGGACGACACTATCCAGCTCCGGGATCAATTCGAGCGTCTGCTGATAACTCAGACTGGGGAAGTGACCGCCCATTGTGAAATGGCAGTCGACTCCGCAATCGCGCATGACCCGCACGAGCTCACCGTACTGATCGATATAGAATTGGAAGATAAGGGAAAACCCGATCAGCAAAGGGTTGATGGTCAAGGCTGTTTTCAGAATCTCTTCCGGATCTTGTTCGATATCAACGATCTGAACCGGGTAACCGTGCTTGCGCAGCACGGACGTGAGATAACCGAGTCCAAGGTTTCCCTGATGCTGGAATCCGATCAACAGGATCGGTCGGGACGTATCGCGCGGACGATCGTCACCGTTGCCACCGGGGAAAATGCGTAGCGGAATAGGTTGGCGCATAGAACCTCCGAGCCCGTACCTCCTTAGCACCGAGTTCCCGAAAGCGAAGTCGGTGGCTAAGGTGGTCGGCTGTAAAGAAGTGCCTGGTCTGGAGGCTACTAACCTCTTCGAATGATCTCATTTGCCCTGGTGGCAAAATCGTCGCGGAGCTTGTTCAACTTGGCGAGCACAGCCTTGTTGTAAAAGTCCGGACCGGGATCGAAAATCCAGCGCACTTTATATAAGAGGGGAGAAATGTTTGCCGACTTTTTGCCGGCACTCTTCTTAGCGGATTTCTTGGTTGCCATCGTGAGCCTCCGTGCGAGGGAAGGATCAAAAGTTTTGCGGTAACCATGAGCTACGAGATCGAAGCCCGTAGTCACCGCGTGAGAAATCAAGCGAGGTGTTCGCAATATACACCGAGAGTCGACCCTGTCAACAGGAAACTTTGAGTTAAAACATTAGTCGGCGAGAAGCGATTCGAATATTTCGATCACAAACACTGCCAACTTCAACGTGGCTGGTGAAAAATGGAAGCGTCGTCGATAGGTTTGTAACCGATGATTCGTCTTAGCAGGAGATGTTAAGGGAGGTCGATGGCAACACGAAATAGGATCATCAGAAGATGAGGACAAGCCGGCGCCGGCGTGTGGTGTGTAAAGACAGTCGCAAAGCGATTGGGTTAACTCCTCACAGGTACCGAGCCGCTGATTTTCTTTTTCGTGGTCGCGCCGGTTTTGAGTACCGGTATCCCGAGGTCGACATCGTCGTGCGGTTGGGCAATGACGTGAGTTGCTACTACGACACCGACCCTTTTACCGGCTGCGGCGCCGGCATCGACGGCACTGCGCACGGCCGCTACGTCGCCGCGCACAATCGCGGTCACGAGACCGGCGTCGATCTTTTCCCAACCGACGAGCCTGACGTTTGCGGACTTTACCATCGCATCAGCCGCTTCGATCATTGCGACCAATCCCATGCATTCAATCATTCCGAGTGCTTCTGCCATTGCCGCGCTCCTTAGTAGTTGTGTTCCGTTGATTTCAGTTCCGCAGCGAGTGAATCGGTGCGGGGATCCGACCACCGCGCCGGATAAAACCCGCCGAGGAAAAAGCGTTCACCGGCATTATAGGGGCGCTGCCCAGCAGTCCGCCATACTCAACCATCTCACCTACCTCGCGACCCGGCACCGGGATGATGCGAACCGCCGTGGTCTTGTTGTTCATCACGCCAATGGCCATCTCATCCGCAATGATTGCAGCGATCGTCTCGGCTGAAGTAGACCCGGGCACCGCAACCATGTCGATGCCGACTGAGCAGACGCTGGTCCAGGCTTCGAGTTTATCGAGGGACAGCGCGCCTAGCTGAACTGCCTCAATCATGCCTGCGTCTTCGGACACCGGAATGAACGCGCCGCTCATGCCCCCGACAGATCCGCTGGCCATCGCGCCGCCCTTCTTCACAGCGTCCGTGAGCATCGCGAGAGCTGCCGTTGTGCCGTGAGTGCCGGCACGCTCGAATCCCATCGCCTCAATGATGTTCGCAACGGAATCGCCGGGAACAGGGGTGGGCGCGAGCGAAAGATCAATGATGCCAAAAGGCAGGCCCAACCTTCGCGCCGCTTCCCTGCCGACTAGTTCTCCGGCGCGCGAGAGTTTGAACGAAAGCTTCTTGATTATCTCTGCCAACTCCTGCAACGGCAGATCCGCAGCCGCATGTCTTAACGCATAGTGCACCACACCGGGCCCGGACACGCCGACATTGATCACTGCTTCCGCTTCACCAACTCCGTGAAAGGCACCGGCCATGAACGGATTGTCTTCAACCGCGTTGGCGAAGCAGACAAACTTTGCGCATGCCAGGCCGCCTCGATCTCGCGTGCGTTCGGCCGCGTCCTTGATGATCTCTCCGACCTGTCGGACCGCGTCCATGTTGATGCCGGCCCGCGTCGTGGCGACGTTCACCGACGAACAGAGACGCTCGGTCGAGGCGAGTGCTTCGGGAATTGAATTAAGGAATTCGTTTTCTGAACGAGTCGCGCCTTTGTGGACAAGAGCTGAATAGCCTCCGATGAAATCAACGCCCACTACTCCTGCAGCCTCATCGATAGCCCGCGCCAGGTCCACGGCATTGCCATTCGCGCCTTCGGTAATCATGGACAATGGCGTTACAGCAATTCGTTTGTTAGCTACGCGAATTCCGAGTTCATTGCCAATTTCATCAACGACTGGAACAAGTCGTTCGGCGACTCGCCTGATTTTTTCTCCGGCACGTTCCGCCGTTCTCGCCATCGACTCGCTCGCGCAATCCCGAAGACTCAAACCGAGCGTGACCGTGCGCACATCGAGATGCTCCATCTCGGTCATTGCCACGGTCTGTAGGATTTCGGCTTGTGAGTATTCCATGCGGAGTTCGGAATTAGGTTGCCATCTCGCTCAGAAAAAGAATGATCAGGAACAGCACAAACAGCGCAACGGCAACCAGAACGAACCGTAGGCTCGGATCGTAGGTCGCTTCATCCAGCATGACGCTGGAAATCTCGCGTAACTTCCCTACCCCTTGCGATACGTCATTCCGCGCTGCACGCGCGCGACCAACCGTACCGCGAGCCACTTTCATGGCCGACATCCGCGGGCCCGCAGTATCAGTCCCACCAGCCACCACCGGTGTTGCAATCTCGGCCTGATCTTCTTGTTGCGTGGGCGGATCAAGGGGACGAGTTACTGGTTGCGCATGATCTCCTCCAGACCGGGCGAGGTCCGTTCCGCCACTTCCAAATTCAGTTTCCGGCATCGCCAGATCAGCCGTATTCGCAGGCGTTCTCTCGGTGTTCCGCTGGGGCATTGGTTTGCCGCACTCGGGGCAAAACAAAGCAGGCACGCGCACGGACGCGCCGCACGAGGGACAACGACGAGCTATTTCTGGTTCGGACATATTAGAAACGGTAGAACTTGGAACTTGGTTCTTCGTACTTGGTTCTTCGTTCTTGGTCCTCGTGATTTTGCTTTATGTTCTTCCTCGCGACGCCCGATGTTCGCCGACGATTCGCGAGAAGACAAAGAACTAAGTACAAAGCTAAAAGTTGAAGTTCCAGCTTTAGAGTACGAAGCCGCGAGCAGCCTTCGCCTTACTTACACTCGGTGCATCGCGTTGAAGAGATCTTCGCGTTGAGCATAAATCCGCACGCCCAGTTTCTCGCCTTCACGCCGGAGCCGTTCCTTCAACTCCGTCGTAGTCTCACGTGCATGCGACGCATCGGCGATGATCACCATAGCAAACTTCTGCTGGACCACGGTCTGATTGATATCGACGATTGTGCAGCCTGCGTCTGCCAGTATCTGAGCGACTCCGGCCACAATGCCAGGATGATCAACACCAAAGACTGAGATAATCAGGCGATCAGAGGAACCCTCGCGAGACTGCGCAGGGATACTGTCGCTTGTAGGGAATCCTTTGGAAGACTGGAAAGGGTCAGCACCGTTGTGCAGGTAGGGCTGGATCTCGCGATAGATCTCCGTCACCAGTTGTTCAACCGCTTGCTCGTCTGCACCCGCCCCTAAACGTCCATACACTGCACGGGTGATGCGATAAATCAGATCCTCGGTAGCCATTAACTAAGTTTCGATTGCCGCTTGCCAATTTTCAAATTCGTGCGAAACCGGTTGTTAGAACTAAACCGATTGCCAATGGGAAATTGGCAGTCGAAAATCCTTAGGGTCGGCCGTTATCGCCTATTAGTTCCCTGGCCGCGTCGCGCATTTCTTCGGACACCGGTTCATGTAGATCCACACGATCGACGATCCCGACGACGGCGGCTTCAATGGCCATGTCCTGATTGCCGATGGCCGTGCGGGCAGCTTTTCCGTAAGCGCACATCACCATCTCGCCTGTTCCTGCACCCAGTCGGTCCGCCACGACGACGATATTACGAGTGGGTTCCTTGTCGAGATCATAAGGATGAACAACCAGGAACCGAACGCCTTCTAGATCAGGCGACTTCTTGGTTGACCAAACGGTACCGATAACTTTGGCTAGGAACATTTGTGTGAATCGTAATTAGTAAATCGGAGCTGTCGATGACTGAACATCCTTAATTGACGACTAACGATTTCCTTTACGCCTTTACCCCTTCGCAAACACCTCGCCGGGATCAGCGAGGTCACGCGCGGCTGGAGTAATGATTGTCTTGGCGTTGATATAGATCTTTTCGCCTTTCTGGATCGCTCGACGAACATCGTCTTCGCTGACAAAGTCGACAGTTTGCCGGCCGTTGCTTGTCGCGTTTGCAACCGGGGCTGACCTGGAATTGGGTTGTTGCGATGCTGAACTTCCATTACCCAACCCTGACTCTCCGTTACTGCTACGCTGTACGGGTCCGGAATACATACTTCCCGCTTCTGCTTCGACCGGGCGTGGAGAGGGTGCTGACATGAGCGAAGATTCAGCCTGCGGTGGTCGACCAGCAAGGAACTTATCGACAATAGCCGCGATCTCTTCACGATTGATTGTCCCGGAAGCAACAACCGCAGATGGCCGATTTGCTGGTTGAGCGGGAGTGCTAGCGGGCATTGCGACTCCGGCTTCACGAGAAGCCAGTGCGGGTCTTGTGCTTTTCACAGGTCTTGTTTCAAAAGCGATGCGTTTGAGATCCATCAGGTGCAGCGGCCCAACATTGTCTGAGGTGACATTGCCGCCCCACGAACCGCAGCCAAGCGTCATCGACGGAGGCAAAGCAGTCGAGAAACCAATCGCACCGTGCGTCGTCGGAGTGTTCACGGTAATACGCGAGGCAGGTAACTCACTGCCGATCCGCACTGCTGCCTCGCGCGAACGCGTGTGTAGCCCAGCAGTGTGACCCATCCCACCGTAGCGAAGAATTTCCTGACAGCGCGCCGCGCCCTGTTCAATTCCGTCAACTACATAGAACGCGAGAATCGGCGAAAGCTTTTCCATCGAGAGCGGATAATCGCGGCCGACTCCAGCAACATCAGCAATCAAACATCGTGTACCGGACGGAACACTGATTCCGGCTAGCTTCGCAATTACCTCAACAGAGCGACCGACGATGCCTGCATTGAGTGTGCGTTGCGGCGTGACAACCACCTTTCCCAGTTGATCAGCTTCAGACGCGGAAACGAAATAGGCACCCTGGGCCTTGAATTGTTCGCGCACCGCTTTTTCGATCGGTGCGTCGCAAACCACGGCTTGCTCCGATGCACAAATGGTTCCGTTGTCGAAACACTTTCCTGTGAGGATATCCTGTACGGCTTTAGGGATATCGGCAGTGCGTTCGATGAAAGACGGCACGTTGCCGGGCCCGACTCCGAACGCGGGTTTCCCCGATGAGTACGCTGCACGCACCAACCCAATGCCACCCGTCGCAAGGATCACGGCGGTTTGTTTGTGCTTCATCAGGGTTTCAGTTCCCTCGATGGTGGCAGTCGACATGCAGCCAATTGCGTCCGCAGGCAAGCCTTCATTGATTGCAACTTCGCGCATGATCCGGACCGTCTCATTGATGCAGCGCGCGGCGGAAGGATGAGGCGAGAGCACAATCGCATTGCGAGACTTAATCGCGATTAGAATCTTGAAGATTGCTGTCGAAGTAGGATTAGTAGAAGGAATGATTCCCGCGACAACGCCGCGGGGACTCGCGATCTCTACAAC
Source organism: bacterium (assembly GCA_040005515.1). Taxonomy (GTDB): domain Bacteria; phylum Acidobacteriota; class Blastocatellia; order Pyrinomonadales; family Pyrinomonadaceae; genus PSRF01. The sequence goes on along the minus strand of JBDTYQ010000029.1, from coordinate 293 downwards.
CTCTTTAGTTTCCGAGACGATCCCGACTGTCCGCAGGCTGCGAAAGTAGTTCCAAACATCCTCAGCTGCAAAACGATTCTTTTCCCGCTTGTCGGCCGCGACTCCATAACCGGTCTCCTCAACTGCCATTGCGCCGAGCCGGGCGGCTTCGCGCAACGCCGCTCGTGACATCGCCTCGCAGATGCGATCGACCTTCGCCTGGTCAAACCGAGCGAGTTCTGCCTGAGCCTTGTAAGCAGCTTCGACAAGATCGCGCGCTTGCTGTACCGATACGAGATCTTTATCAACCGACA